>JBKQMK010000204.1:0-20735 GCA_052146735.1 Desulfomonilaceae bacterium
TGGATGCAAGCCTAGAATTTTCCGGCTGAATCGTATCAGGTAAAGTATAGAGGCTATTGTTACTTTGCCGGAATAATGAGGGAAACATAAATGCCCGAGAAGCAATATGTGATCGATGATTTCAGTATGAAAGAAAGTTGGCGAATATTCAGGATTATTTCGGAATTCGTTGACGGCTTTGAGACTCTCTCCGAGATCTATCCCGCGGTCTCGGTGTTCGGATCGTCCAGGGTATTGGAAACGGACCCCGTGTATGACATGGGACGTCAAGTAGGACGTCTTCTTGCGGATGCCGGCTTCTCAGTGATTACCGGAGGCGGTCCCGGAGCCATGGAGGCGGCAAACCGAGGAGCGTCCGAAGCGGGCGGCAAGTCCGTGGGGTTGAGTATACATCTTCCAAAAGAACAGGCGTCAAACCCTTATGCAAACGTCCGGATCGACTTCCGTTATTTTTTCATCCGCAAGGTCATGTTTGTCAAGTACGCGGTGGCATATGTCATTCTTCCCGGGGGCTTCGGTACCATGGATGAGCTCTTCGAGGCTCTCACCTTGATTCAGACCAACCGAATTAAGCCTTTCCCTGTAATTCTTCTTGGGAAGGAGTATTGGAAGGACCTGCTGTCCTGGATCAAGAAGAACATGGTGATGAAGCACGGCATGATAGATCCCGACGACATGGACCTGTTTCAGTGCATCGACGATCCTGCCGCCGCGGTGGCCGCGATCAAGAGAATTGTCATCGTATAGCGGAGGAGTAGGACCTTACGCGGCAAGAATCAGCGGCTTTTCGGAGGACCGCTGTGCTATAAATGCCGCATGAGAGCGCTTTAGGCGGTTGAGTGGGACCACAAAAACAAAACCGGGGCACGGCAGGGCGTACCCCGTATTCAAGTGTCAGTGTCCACGGCGGGCCGTTCTAATTTGTCGACACGGCCACGCATACAACCTGTTATAGAGACTAATTCCTCCGCATCTCAGAAAACTCAAGCCAAGCAGGTCCTGTCGCCAGTGACCAAATTTACGTAGTCAACAGCCCAAGTTTTAAAAACCGATACCTCAATACTGGCCCATCATCGGCTGACCCATCATCGGTCCGTATCCGGCTGCGGCACGCGGCGGCATGCCCTTCGTCGGCTTGCACTTTGTCACGGCGGGCATGCAGGGTGGAGGACACGGCGGCATGCACATCGGCGCACATGACGGCGGAGCGCAAGGCGGTAACGGCTGACAGTTGTTGTCCCCGGCAACGCAGTTGGCGAGCATGCGGAAAGGCGCTGTCACTATCGACAGTAATCCGCACAAGGGGTTGAATCCGCTGAGCCAGCTCGATCCGCCGCAGTCCTGCGGAGGACATCCCGGTGGCATGCACGACGGCGGTGGGCACGGGGGAGGACAAGGGGGCGGACAGCCGGCCATTGAGGGTCCGCACATGTTGGCCCCAGGACCACACATGGGCATGGGAGGTCCAGGCACCGGCACCTTCATAGGACCGCCCATGTAGGGGGGACCAGGATTAGCTGCCTGTGCTATGCCAAGGCTTACTATGGAACATAAGAGCACCAAACACACACAGAGGGAGAGTATTCGCGTAACCATACCCGTACTCCTTTTTGAAAAGTTTAATGAAATCCTTTATTTCTCACATTTAGCAAACGTATAATATCATGTCTGATCAACGTAGTCAACCAAAAAGCTAAATTATCTCAGGTGATGATTCAATTACATGATCAAACAGGTCAGATTTACTTCAGAGGACTTCTGCGGCGACCCAATATTAGGCCATCACATCAATCGCGTGGCCCTCAGAGGGGGTCGCAAGGTTCCAATCACACCTGCAAACGGTCCTTTCCGTGAAGGTCGGGCTGCGCGCCCTGGCCCCGCGACTCTTGATATTTCTACCTGTTCACTTATACTTATTCCCAAACTGGCGAAAATGCGCCCGCGGACTCGTCTTGCGAGGCTGGTACTTTGCGGAGCCCGGTATGGAACGACCTGATGTCGATATAATAGTGGTGGGAGCTGGACACGCAGGGTGTGAAGCAGCCCTGGCTGCCTCAAGGATGGGGCTATCGGTGTGGATGTACACTCTGAACGCGGATACCATCGGCCTCATGCCTTGTAATCCCTCCATAGGAGGTTTGGGCAAGGGACATTTGGTGAAGGAGGTCGACGCACTGGGCGGCGAAATGGGGCGGGCCGCGGATGCTTCGTGTATTCAGTACAAAAACCTGGGGACCAGCAAAGGACCTGCGGTTCAGGGCTCGAGAATGCAGTGTGATCGGCTACAGTACTCACTGGCCATGAGGTCGGCTGTGGAGCGGGAGCCAAGTCTCCTGGTGCGCCAGGAGATGGTGGATGGCCTGATCATTGGTAAAGGCCGATGTGTAGGTGTTAGGGAGAGGTGCGGGTATGAGGTGAGGGCATCCGCAGTGGTGTTAGCCACCGGAACTTTTCTCGACGGTGTCATTCACATCGGCTCGGTCTCGTATGGGGCCGGTCGGACCGGCGAGTTCCCTGCCAAGGCATTGGCTTCCCAGCTAAAAGATGTCGGCTTTTCCTGGGGCCGTTTCAAAACCGGCACGCCTCCCCGGCTCAAAGGCTCGACCGTCAATTTCTCCGCAATGGTTGAGGACTTTGGAGATGATCTTATTCGCCCTTTCTCCTTGCGTACACCATCCATTGAACGGCCTCGACGTTCCTGTTTCAGGACGCACACCTCAGAGCGGACTCACGAGATTGTTCGGCTCAACTTAATGAGGTCCCCTCTGTATTCAGGGACTATTAAGGGGACACCCGCAAGATATTGCCCGTCGTTGGAAGACAAGATCGCACGATTTTCGCATCGGGAGAGGCACCCTGTGGTGGTGGAACCCGAAGGTCTCCATACATCGGAGGTGTACTTGAAGGGGCTCGGCAACTCTCTCCCGCCGGAGATCCAGATCGATCTTGTCCGTTCAGTTCCTGGCCTGGAGGAAGCGGAAATTGTGCGTCCGGCGTACGCCATCGAGTACGATTTTATCGATCCAACCAGCTTGCAGCTCACACTGGAATCGAAAGCAATTCAGGGATTGTACCTGGCCGGCCAGATCAACGGCACTTCCGGATATGAAGAAGCCGCAGCGCAAGGTCTTTGGGCAGGGATCAACGCGGCACACGCTGTTATGAGGAAAGACCCTTTTGTGCTGCTCCGATCGGAAGCCTACATGGGAGTCATGATAGATGACCTCGTAACACGAGGGGTCAAGGAGCCTTACCGCGTGTTCACATCCAGAGCTGAATATCGACTATTGTTAAGAGAGGACAACGCGGCGGAGAGACTGCTACGCAAGGGGCAAACTCTGGGGCTCATTCCCGGGTCTTTGGTAACCGAACTTGAGGCCAGGCTGCACCTCGTGGAAGAGCAGGCGGAATTGCTCCGAGGTGTGCGAGTGAAGCCGGGCCGAAAGATGAATGCTCTGATAAGCTCCAGAGGCGGTTCGGAGATGCGCGAAGTCACAACAGCCGCCAAGTTGCTGAAGCGCCCCGAGATAAACATGGAAGATCTGGTTTTCCTTGGAATCATAGCGCCCGACATGGATCCCCACGTCGTCCGGCAGATCGAGATCCAGCTAAAGTATGAGGGTTACATAGATCGTCAGAGGCGGGAGGCAAACCAAACCCGGAGAATGGAAAAGGTCCTCATCCCCGAGGACCTGGATTATGATGACGTTGAAGGCCTGTCCCGAGAGCTGCGAGAAAGTCTTAAGTCGGTGCGGCCTCGATCTCTCGGGCAGGTGTCACGTATGCCGGGAATCACCCCAGCCGCCATGAGCGCCCTTATGGTGCGAATCAAGCCTCGATGACCCACAACCTGAAGCGCCTTTCGGCGTCGCTGTTTTTGAGTCGTGACTACATGGAGTTCTACGCGAACAGCCTCTGGCACCGACGTACATCCAAAGAGGTGAGAAAAGCGGTAGGAGGCCGGCAGGGGAGCCGGCTCCTTCCGTAATATCGTAGCGGTGGGCCTCCGTGACCGCTATCTCGTTTGAAAACCGCTTCTTTGAACTCAAGATACCATCACTTATTTGGACGGGCATTGTTATTCAGTACGCGTGCTGCCTGAGCTTCATCGTGAAGAACCGGCAGAGGTTAATTCCAATCTGTGGATAGACCTTCATTATCTCCTCGAACTGATGATGCCGCAGCACGTACGCTTCGGCATCATCGGCCGCAACGCATGTGGCATTGGGAGGCATACGGGTGAAGAGGCTGAGTTCTCCTAGAAATGAACCTTCTCCGATTGTTACCTTTTCCGTCTGGTCCGGCGTCCCATAACCGACAAATATGGTGACCTGTCCAGTGACAACAAGGTAAATAGAGGAATTCTGTTCACCTTCTTTTATCATCACATCACCAGGCTTGAAGTGTTCCACATTCACAACGGAAGCCAGCGCGTGGAGTTCTCGAACTCCCATTCCCTCGAAAATGCTAAAGGTCTTGAGTTTGTTGATTCTCTCGATGATGTCAGGCATGGGAGCCACCTCGTTCATGCTGCGCGCCAGAGCGTACTGGGCGATTTCCCGCACATAAAGGAATTTGTCATCCAAGCGGGCCTCAATTATAGGAATAAAGGAACGGCGGGGCATCTGGTCTCCAATCACGAACAGAGCCAGCATCCTTGTGACAGGATCTTCGGCATCAGCGAGGAATGTGAGGAGACGCTCAGGAGTGTCGTTCCGAATCAGCGGGAAGAGCATTCTTCCTCTCTCTATTTTCTCTGCAAGGGGAATATCTTCAATTAGAGGTATCACGTAGGGCGTTAATTCCTTTTGAATCGAGTTCTCAACAAGTTCCACCGCAATTGAGGCGGTTTCAGACTTGAGGGCCTGGTACATGAGCCTCATATCCGCATGATACACCCACAGTGCATAGAATATGAGGCTGAGGATCTCCTCGTTAACCTCCAACAGGTGCCTGCACAACATTCCTGCACTCTGACTGCCGTTCAAGTCTTGGAGCCGTCTAACAGCTATCAGGTTCCCATAGGCCTGTGCCAACTGCTTCCCGAGGAATGGGATCAACTCGAAGTCCTTGATCTCAGCAAGCCTCATAACCTCCAGGATTCCTTGCTTTGCCCTGGGGGCCGCTTCGATCAGGGAGACTTCAAGATAGGGCACAATTGTATCCCGATAGCTCATAAGGGCCTCAATGGCTGCCTTCCGCACGTCGTCATCGTTGTCTTCCAAGCATCGGATCAGTTTCGCTACAGCACGGATATCCTGGCTCTGTGCGAAGGATGCGGCAGCTTCCGCTCGTGTCCTGGGGTTCTCGTCGTCCAAGAGTTTGAGGGCCACATCCGGATCAATTGTCGGAACTGTCTTCATGTCAGCGGTAGGCAATTCCTCGACGCGGCTCTCCACGGATACTGGGCCTAGCTCCATAGCCGCGCCGCCGCTATCAAAAGTCTGAACAGATTCTATCTGATCGAAATCGATCTGCTTCTCAACTATTACCTGTTTGAGTATTCGTTTGTAGTGTCTTCTGAAGACCAGGCTTTCAATCGACCAGTATATTGTAAGAACTAATGCAATTACAGATAGATACTGTGCGGTAACAACGGGCTTGAGGGCGATCATCAAGAGCGAGCCTGACAGCATACCTACTTTGAGGACGGTTCCGCGAAGAAATGTGCGGCTCCATGCTGTAAGGTCAGAGGGGATAATGCTGTACAATATCTTGTTCACCGGCCCTGCTATGGCCCTCTGAATCAGAAGAGTAGTGAATTGGCCGTAGCAGGCCACGTAGATGTTGAAGAATGCTGTGAGCGAGCCGAAGAGAACCGCGAAATTGAATGGCTGGACCAGAGACGAATTCGTCAGGCCTACCGAAGAATAGAGTCGCCCCATGAAGAAGAGCAACACAAAGGTCGTCATGGTAGTCATGCCGCGGAACAGTGAAAGGAAGGAGATTAGAGATTGCTCGGACGTAAAGGTATTATTGGCGATAATACTGAATTGGTAAAAGAATATGGGGAGGAGAATATTCGGCAAGAGCCCTGTGATCACGAGGTACCGCACTATGGGATATTCCTTCATCAGACTCGGCACTTCGGCGAGAGGCACATTCCTGACGGTACCTTTGGCACTGGCGCTCATAGGGTTGGTGTCCCCAAGAAGGTTGTAGCCTGTGCGGCCCAGGAATATGGCAGTCCCCAGGCATACCGCGCCGAAGATGAGGAGTGTCGGGTCTTGCCCCACGGCCAAGGTTAGCGGTCCCGTCACAAAGCTCCCGACGGTGGTCCCGAGCACCTGGCTAGCAGTAACCAGCGGAAAGATTCGCTTGCCCTGACGCGCATTGAACAGGTCCCCGGCCATGTTCCACAAGAACACCAACAACACCGAGTCAAGGAGGTAAAGCAACTGATAGAGGATCGGATAAGCTAGCGAAATGTCGGCCCTTACCATAAGGAAAAGGACGGTTACGGACCCCGCATAGATTGCCAGAAATCCTGCCAGAAGGTGGTAATCCATGAAACGTCGGGCCAATCGGTCGATGACGCCCATGACTACAAAGGTCAACAGCGCGTTTATGACCAGCATGTAGGGTATGTACTGCGGGCCGTACCGCTTGATGAAGGCCGCGTCTACGTAGGTACGAAAAATCGCGGTAACGAAGAAAATCACGAAGAAGATCGCCGAGATCCACAAGAAACTGTGAGATTCGTGGACATAGATCTTCAGGTATTTTTCGAGAAGCCGCTTCATATTCTCCCCGTCCCTTAACAAAACGAAACTGGTTGGGGTCGCAGACAGGGCCGAATTATAAGAGATCGGATCAAAAGCTTCAAGACAAGGAATGGATCGGGGACAGGAATGTTTTTCAATCCCCTATGATTGCGGCTAGGTCACTTGACGCTGTTCAACATTTTGGACCTGACCATATCCGAGACTTCCGAATCTGCCGGGGCTTTCTCGACCTTACCCTCTGTGGTGCTTAAAAGAAGGTCCTTTCCCCACACGTGCAGGGCGTACGCTTGGAACGTTTCTTGCGCCTTGGCCTTGTCCCACTGAGGCACCACTTGCAGAATCACGTCTTTTCCGACGGTAAGGCCCAGGTCGTTTTGGTATGGCCCTCGTACCGGCCCTACGGAGTAATATCTGCCGTGACTGGCGAAGAACCTTTGTTCGGACACGATAGCGTTGTTCATGGTCTGCATGGCCAACGCCTCTTTCTCAGCGACTTTAGAGGCCAAGAAATAATCAAAGGCTAAATGCATGATAAAATAAGCCGCTGTGGCATTGATGCAGCCCGTCAATATGGCGATCCTCAGTAGGCTCTTGCTCTTGATCTGCACCCTTCGGCCCATAAAGTAGAACCACACAGCATATATGGTCGGGCTGAAGACCACGACCAATAAGCAGAGGTATATTACAGCTATAATCAAGATACCTATGACATCTCGACTAATCATTACCAGCCTTTTTTTTCGGCCAATCGTCTCGCTTCTCGGACGAGAGCGGGATTTAGGTCCGGGCGGGATACTATGTGATTCAAATCCTCCAATCTCATGAACGCAAGCAATTTGAGAGACATGGAAAGAGGAGAATGTGGATTGAGCACGATGACCTTCTTGATTGCATACCGGCACACCCACCTGGGATGGTTGAATATTTTCTCAAGAACTTTCGGCGATGTGGGTCTCGTGGCCCCGATTCTAATCACGTCTCTCTCTGTCAATCGGGGGTTGTTAAGAAGAATTTCAATTACGCGATGGTCCTGGTCCTGCGCGATCCGAGAGATGAGCTTGAAATCAGGCTTTCTAGCAAGGGCCTTCCTCATCCCCAACGAAGTCTCCTTCATGGCGGCATCCAGAAAAGGCTGAAATGGGACCTCGTCCTGCGCCTCATGAGGCAGATCGAGAAGGATTGCCACTGTGTCGTATTCGGCTCTCGACTGGGCAGCTTCCACCAGAGCCGACATCTTCGCGGCGCCAAGCACTTCTGCCAATATTCCTGTAACGGTCAACGCGTTGTATAACTGGAGACAATCTTCATCACCCACCAGGGCCCTTTCCCGAATCGCCTTCAGTGTCTCTACAGCAGCGTAGTTTTCGAGACCGGCCAGCCTGCCTGCCAACGCATAGCCCCGTTGCCTGACGTCCACTATACGGGCAAGATTTAGTATCAGTTCATCTAAAGTGCGGCACTTATTCTCCGAGCACATACGATGACTTCGCTCTCACATTTTTCCGGGCTTCCAGGTCGGAAGTCTCTCGGTCGTCTGCAGGTCTTGTCGAAGTCGCCGTTGCGGTCGCTCTTTTTTCAAAGGGACCGCCTGAAGGTAATCAGCTATGGGGGTAGGAATAAACCTTAGGTCCTCGTGCGTGATGTCCACCGGGACCGATTGACGCTTCTCTGCTTCGGTGAGGACGAGTTCCCCGCTTTCGGTAGGCATAACAATTCTATACGGCAAAGAGTTTCGCGATTGGACCCTCTCCGGAATTCCGAAGCCGTAATTCACGTGCCCACTACCGGCAATAACCAGCATAAGCCGATTCTTACCATCCGAAGTATCAAGAAAACCGGATACGGTTTCAGCCATTGTTTCATCCCTAAGCGCCTGCGCTAGTACTATGCGATCGAGGCTTGCCTTCTCAAAGGCCTTGTGGACCCTCAGTCTCAGGCGAAGTAGGCGATCCTGCAACGGATTGATCTTTTCCACCCCTGCCGGGATTTCGCGCTTTTCAGATTCAGTAAGGCCGTCAAGCCCCTCGCGAGCCACCTTGCGCACAAGCGTGTCTCTTGCATTGAGCCCCACTATGGGGACGTGACGTTCCCGCGCCAGGGTAAGCACTTTTTCGTAATCCTGCAGATTCGTCCAATGCTCTCTGCGTAGCTCCAGGATCAGGTCGGCAACGCTCTGGTTCCCAGTTTGCCATCGGTCGAGGATGGGCTGGCTCTCGCGGGAGAACATTTCCATCCCCACAGCAACTTTCAGGTCACGGTCCAAAAGCCCGCGGAGTATCTCGACCTGCAGTTCATGATGTCGCGCTATGGTATGGATTTCGCCGAGGTATACTATCCGAACGGCCGAAAGGTCGTCGAGCATAACGTCCTGGGGTACAGGCTCTCCCATATAAAGGTCGATGATGAAAGGTTCGGAATCGGCAAGAACAGTCGTGCTTGAGCACATTGTCAAGACTGCGGCGAATTTCAGGGCACGATGGAGCCAGTGGCGAACGAGGTTGGGAAATAACATTACCAGAAATCTCCCCCGGAATAAGTGATGTCGAAATCCTTGAACTCGCCTGTGGGCGTTTCTTCGTGGACCGTGACGTCTTCAACTCGGCTGAAGGACGGGCCTTTCCGGCACCAGGCCACTACCCCGTTGACCTTGTCCGATTCTCCCTCGATTACGGCCTCGACTCTCCCGTCCCTGAGATTTCTCACCCAGCCGCGCACACCGGCTTGCCTGGCTGTAGCCCTCGTGTAGGCCCTGAATGAAACTCCTTGCACCATTCCCGAAATAAGAATCCGTCGGCGTATTATTGGCATGAGGAAATCTCCATCGCGGATTTGGCGCACAGTGCTCTCTTACAGAGATCGCCCGAGACCGGGGCAAGAGTTTTTTCACCTACCCTCAGCTCAATTCACCTTTTCAAATGCCCGCGAGAGAGCGAAATTCGTCCTCGCTCAAGATCCTGACCCCTAGTCCCCTGGCCTTGTCCAGTTTTGAACCCGGCTGGTCACCGGCGACCACATAATCAGTCTTTTTACTCACAGACTCACTCACCTTGCCCCCGGCTTTTTCAACTGCCGCCTTGGCTTCCGCTCGGGGGACGGAGATCGTCCCGGTAAATACCACCGTTTTGCCGGTAAGTGGAGTTTCAAGCCGGTCGGAAACTCCCTCCAGCGGGAGAGGGTTAACCCCTGCCTTCAGGAAACGGTCAAGCATCTCCATATTTCGGGGCTCCCGAAAGAATGCCGAGACACTTTGAGCGACTTCCGGCCCAATTCCGTGAATTTGCTGAAGCTCGCTCACAGTCCTCTTGGAGAGCGATTCAAGGTCACCAAACTCCGCCATGAGGAGACGTGCCACATGCTCACCCACTAGCGGTATGCCCATGCTGTATAGGAATCGGTCCACAGACACTGTCCTGGAGCCATCCAGGGCATTCAGAATATTCGCTGCGGATTTATCGGCCATTCTTTCCAAAGAGATCAAGGTTTCCTTATCGAGGAAGTAGAGGTCAGCCGGGTTCTTCACCAATCCTCGGTCCACCAGTTGCTCGACAAGTTTGGCCCCCAATCCTTCAATGTCCATCGCATTGCGGGACGCAAAATGCCGAATAGTTTCCTTCAGGCGGGCAGGACACGACACGTTCACACACCGCTTTGCAGCTTGGCCTTCCAGGCGCACTGCACGGGAGTTGCATACGGGACAAATGTCGGGGATGGAGTACGGCGGGCTCCCTTCGGCTCTCAGGTCCTTGACGACTTCGACGACTTCAGGAATCACATCCCCCGCGCGCTGGATCACAACCGTGTCACCTTCTCGGATGTCCTTGCGGTCTATTTCGTCCTGATTATGCAGTGTGGCTCGACTGACCTTTACTCCACCAACATTGACGGGCTCCATGATCGCCACAGGTGTCAGGGTACCCGTTCTGCCCACACCTACATCTATTCTCAAGATCTTCGTGGTGGCTCGAATCGGCTCGAATTTAAAGGCCACAGCCCAGCGGGGCGAGCGGGTCTTCAATCCTAGCTTCACCTGATAATCCATTGAGTTCACTTTGAACACAGTGCCGTCTATTTCGTAGGGCAGCCGCTCGCGAATTTCTTGAAGGTGACGGTAATGGAGAAGAGCCTCGCTGGCATCATCGCAGAGTTTGCTGTTACGGAGATTTGTCGGAACACCCAGTTCGTGAAGACCCTTGAGTAACTCCCAATGTGTTTCGGGCATCGGTCCCTCGAGACGCCCGATACCGTAAGCAAAGAAATTCAGGGGCCGCCTCGCTGTTATCCTAGGATCAAGTTGTCGAATCGAGCCAGCGGCCGCATTCCGTGGGTTGGCAAAGGCCGGGAGGCCCTCCTCGTCCCGATCACGGTTCATATCGTCAAAATCGGCCCGATTCATGAAGATTTCGCCTCTCACGTCTATAAGAGGAGTGTCAGCGAACCAGCCGGCACCATGGAGCTTCAATGGGATGGCCTTAATGGTACGAACGTTGGCAGTGACGTCTTCACCGGTATATCCGTCACCGCGCGTTGAACCTGAAGTGAGTAGGCCGTTCTCATAGACAAGCTCTATGGCAACTCCGTCGAGCTTTGGCTCCACAACATAGGGCACGTTTCCACCGACACCGAGGATCCGTTTGACCCTCGTGTCAAATTCTAGCAGCTCGCTGTCGTCAAAAACGTTGGACAGGGAGAGCATTGGAATGGCATGCTGCGCCTGGCCGAACTTGTCCAGAGGCCGTCCGCCTACTCGTTGGGTGGGAGAGTCGTCGGTAACAAGGTCAGGATAGACCTGTTCCAATTCATCGAGGCGCCTGAAGAGCCGGTCGTACTCGAAATCCGAGATCTCCGGCCTGTCCAATACGTAATACTGATAATCGTGGTGTCGGATCTGTTCGCGAAGTTCTTCTGTCTCGCGAACCACTTCTGCAGGGATAGGTTTGGCCGTTTCCGCCATAGCATGTTAACCATATTACGAATTGCAGGGTTAGTTTAAAGTGCCCCCATACAAATGTACTATGCTGAAAGCCTTTGTCAAATAACGTTGCTCAAAGGAAGACAGACCCCCCAACGGACAGAGGCGGCAGAAACAAATGAGACGGCCCGCAAAGGACCGTCTCTACAGAAAATGACATGACAAGGTGGCTCAGCAAAAGGTCCACCGCAACGATAGCCTCATCGGGCTGCTCTAAGACGATTCCGTGTGCCAGACGTTGCAGGAGAACAATCTGTTTCCAGAACCCTCTAAGCCTTCCCTCTCCCTTGTCTAGAGGGGGCGGAGGCAGGAGAACGTCGTCTGACATTCAAAACATACTTCCAAATCTTCTATTTCTTTGGCCAATCGCCCTTAAAAGTAGCCTGGATCCCTTTCCCCTTCTCGTCCTTAAACAGTGCGGTTCCACCGGTAACCGAGATCGGGAAAGCGAAATCGCCTACACTTTCCCACCACTTCTTTACTAGGGCTCCCGCTGTGGCCTTCATCTCCTTCATGCGTGCCACATTCTCAGTTCCGACGCTCAGACTACCTATAGTGGGCAGTGTCTCGTTAGTTACGACGACTCTCACCTGATTGGTCTTGCCGCCGGGGATCCATGAATCCTCATAGGCGATGGCAGTATTCACGTCAAAGCCGTCAAAGGCCGTGGTGAACGTGAGTTCATCCAGCATGACGGGTGCCTTGTTGGGATTCTTGATGTTCAAAATATACGCGAGATTAAGCATACCGCCCGCGGCTAACTCTTTTCCGGGCTCCTTCTCATCCTTGTATTCCACTCGTGGTTTTACGAAAAAGGGTTGAATACTGGCCACCTCCACCCTCTCCAGCGTAATGATCGGCGCTTCAAGCGCCATAACGGGGAGGACGGCAAATCCAAAGACAACCACAAGAAACGTGAATATCGTTAATGCCCGATTCATTTTCCCTCCTTCACCTGTTTTCAGGTTTTTCAGGTTATCCACCGTTTGCGTCGCTTGTAGTGCTTCACGTCTCGAAAGCTTTTCCTGCCTCCCACATCAGTGAGGCCGAGATAGAAGTCTCTGATATCAGGATTTTCCTTCAGCTTTTCCGAGGTGTCGTCCATCACAATGCGACCGTTTTCCATGACGTAGGCGTGAGGAGCCACAGTCAAAGCCAATTTTACGTTCTGTTCGACCAGGAGAATCGGGATCTTTTCTTCCCTGTTGAGCCGTTGAATAATCTCGAAGATTTCCTTGATCAGCAAGGGAGCCAACCCCATTGAAGGTTCGTCCAGAAGCATCAATTTGGGTTTAGCCATCATGGCCCGGCCGATGACGCACATCTGCTGTTCGCCGCCGCTGACAAAACCGGCCATAACGTTTCGGCGTTCCCTGAGGCGAGGGAAGTAATGATAGACCATGTCAAGCCGCTCCTTGAGTCCGGTGGGCCTTAAATGCCCCCCCACCGTCAGATTTTCTTCAACGGTGAGATGCTCAAAGACGCGTCTTCCCTCGATGATCTGGAATATCCCCCTCTTGGAGATTTGTTCCGCGGGGAGCTTGTGGATCCGTTCCCCCATAAACTCAATGCTGCCGTCGGTTACTTCACCCTCTTCGTGATTGAGCAGGCCGGAAATGGCCTTGAGGGTAGTGCTCTTCCCGGCGCCGTTCGCGCCCAGAAGAGCAACGATCCCGCCCTCCGGAACTTGAATGGAAACCCCCTTGAGGACAAGGATGACCTCGTGGTACCTGACCTCAATGTTGTTGATCTTCAAGATGTTATTTTGGGCCACAACCCTTCTCCCTTTTTCGCTGATGGAGGCTAGCAACGGGTGACAAGGTATTCAACAGAAAGCGAACCCGCGCCTCGAACCTTCTCACCATCCGAGCCAGCTCTCCCACTTATCGGGGAACGCCTTCTTCATGTCGATCTTGTCGAACAGCACGATCTTACCGTCCTTAATCGTGTAAAGTAGAGCGACCGATGTGGGCCTATGATCTTTGTCAGTGATTGTGTACGGTCCAACACCAAGCGCATTTTCCTTGTTGAAAGGGTACCAGTCCTTCAAAGATTCCAGTGCGGCCTTGATGTCCGGCCCCTTGAGAGAGCCCTTCTTGTCTGCGACGGCCAAGCCGGCGGCAGCAAGGGAGACCTTTGTCCAACCCTGGACGGTCCTGATATCCCTTTTCTCTAACGGGACCCCAGGGTTTAGCTTCTTCGCATATTCAATCACCTTGTCCATGTAAGGGACGTTGTCCCCCAGGAACGCACAGGAAGCACAACCGATTACCCCTTCGCCGGCAACTCCAGTCATCCTTACAAGGTTCTTGTCAAACCCCCAGTTATCGATTATGTGATCGGCTTCCAGTTTGAGGGCATGAGCGTCCTTGATGGTGGTGGCGACCGACATGGTAGTGTTGCCGTGCCAGCAAATGTTTGCACCATCACCCTTGGCCGCGAGCACCTGACTTTTGGCGTCAAGGGCGGTCAACGAAACGTCCTGGTCTTTAGCTACTTCAATTCCTAACAACGCCGCCTGGTCTTTGATGGCCTTGATCGGGGCGCTGGAGTAAGGCGAAGCGAACATGTAGAAACAGACCAGTTTAGGTTTCTGGCCGGCTTCCCTGGCCTTTTTCCACTTGTCGCTTTTCTTCCAGACCTTTTCGTACCAAGAGGTGAGCGCTGCCCTCGCGTTGGTCGAGTAGTCAGTGCTGTAGACGAAATTGTAAGGCGTTTTTGCCGGATCGCACAAATGGCCTGACAAGGAATCCGAGATGGTCACCATCTTGTCCTTGTTGACCGTCGGCGAAAGAGCCTCGGTATCACCGGTGCCCCACTGGAGCAGCATCGCTATCTTGTCGGTGTCTCTGAATCTCTTGTAGATTGTGATGGCCTCGGGGACTCTGTACCCATAATCGTAAAGCAAGAGTTTAATCTTCTTGCCGTTGATTCCACCCTGGTCGTTGATGAAGGTCACACATTCCCGGATGCCCAAAGCCGCATCCTTGCCGACGTCGGAGGTCGCACCGGTCAAATCGTTAATCGACCCAACCTTGATTTCCTCCGCCGCGAAAGCCGGGGAGCAAAGAAACATGACAGCCAAGCCCATCAGCAGGATTCTCTTACTCATCTAGCACCTCCCTGTTCTTTTTTGAAAAAGGTTACCTACAGCAGGTCCCGTCGCCTCGTCTACCCAATCACCCCCTTTCGGATGCAGGACCCTTTTGGTGTGGTTTTCCCCAAGTGTTAATGAGACTTTCCAGTATAAGAAAACGGCCAAAGATTAAAATAGTTTTTCAACTGCCAGTACCTGTAACTGAGGCCGTTGGGTTCATACATGAGGAAGAAAATGATCGCCAGCCCGAACGCAGACTCTTTGAAAAAGATGATTTTGGTGGTGATCCAGCCCCATTCCGGGTACGAGACCATGAGAATATCGCTGATCCAGAGAACGCCGGTTTCCAGAAACTTGAACACGAGAACCACAAATGCCGATCCGAATACAATGCCTTGGATACTTCCCACACCTCCGATGAGGATGATTCCCACCCAAAGGAGTGAATAGAACCACTCATAATGCTCAGGGCTGACAAAGAACAAAGCGCTGATGTAAAAAGATCCTGCGATTCCTGCGAAGAAACCGGCCACAAAAAAAGCCAGAAGTTTGTAAACCACTATATTTACGCCCATGGTCTCGGCTGCAATGTCGTTGTCACGTATAGCGATCCATGCCCGACCCAGCTTGGATCGCAGTATGTTGCCCATTGCCAGCAGACACAGGGCCACAAGGGCTATCGACCAGTAATACCTTGCGATGTCGTTATCAATCGCCCACGGGCCGATCTTCAGGGTCCCTTCCGGGATTGAGAATGCCTGTCCTCGTCCGCCGATCTGACTCACGTACTGAGTTATCACCAGCGGCACAGTGATCCACTGCGCAGCCATAGTGGTCATAATCAGGTAAAACCCCTTGACACGCGCGGACGGCAGACCGAAGAGCACCGACCAGAAGCCGGCTAGGAATGCCGCACAGATCATGCTGATCGGATATGCCAATCCAGCATCGACTATAAACTGGGGCCAGGGCACAAACAGAACCATCATGGCGCTGCAGTACCCACCCACTGCGACAAAGGCTGCATGGCCCAGGGTGATCTGGCCGCAATATCCGATGAGCAATTGCACGCCCAGGGCCGCAAGCACATAATAGCTGATGGTGTAGGCGACGCTCAAATACTGTTCATCCGCAACAAAAGGAAAAATGAGCAGCAAGATCACCATAAGGATCATCTTCCCCTTTATGAAGGGAGTGCGCCACCACCGTTGGTCGGCCTGGTAGGATTCCTGATATATGCCGCACGGGAGATAACTCATGGAACTAAACCCTTTCTATACGTTCCCAACCCCAGAGACCAAAAGGTTTGAAGAGAAGGAAAATCACCATGAATATGAAGGGCGCAATCTCCTTGATCCCGCCGGGGAAGAACTGGTCCCCATAGCCACCTGCAAGGTTTTGCAATACCCCTATGGTTATCCCGCCCACGATGGCTCCTGGGACGGAGTTCAGGCCGCCGAAAACTACGACAGGCAGAACTAGCAGGCCGAGACTGCTGACCGAATAATTTAGACCGTTGATGTTTCCCAACAGGGTCCCGCCGACGCCTGCCGCCATAAAGGCGATTGCCCAGGCCAAGGCGTAAACGAATTTTGCGCTTACTCCTAAAGAAAGGGCCGCCATTTCGTCATCCGCACACGCCTGCATAGAAAGTCCCCATCGGGTGTACTTGAAAAAGCAGACGAATATGACCATCAGAATAATAGCGGCAATGAAGCCCCATACATAAACCGCCTCTCCGACCGCGATGCCCGCGACTTCTATTGACTCCATGGAAAAGACCCTCGGCATGAAGATCTGAGTGTCCGTATCCCAGATGATGAAGACCATGCCTTTGAAAAAGAAGGAAAGACCGACGGTCACCATGATGACGGCCAAGATAGGTTCCCCTATCATTTTCCTGAGAAAGATGCGCTCAGTAAGTAGGCCGAGTATCAGCCCGATAATCATGGTGCCTATCAGGGCGAAGATAAAAGCGGTTGTGATAGGCATGACCGTGACGAATCTCTGATACAGCCCGAGACAAACATAACCCCCGATTAAGGTCAACTCGCCCATAGCCAGGTTGAGGACTCCCGAGCACTTATAGATGAGCACCCAGCCAAGTGCCACCAGGGCGAAAATGGACCCCAACATGACACCGGTCGTCAACAGTTGCGCCAATTTGTTCCAGTCCATTTACTTCTTTCCTCCCTGCTGAGACACATCTTGTATCCTAATGTCCTGCTTGATCTCGACGACCCTGCCGTCTTCATAGGTGATGTTGGTCTCCATGTGGAGCATATCTTCGTCGGAATAAAGTGTATCTATGATGTTTTTATACCGATTTTCTACGAATGCTCGGCGAATCTTCCTGGTTCGGGTCAATTCATCATCATCTGCGTCAAATTCCTTATATAGGTTGGCGAATCTCGTGATCTTGGCCGAATCGGGGAGCGTCCGATTCACCTCTCTGATGGGTTTTTCCACCAGATCGTAAACAGCCGGGTTCTGGGAGAGTTCGGGATAGCTTGTATAATTGATGCCGTTGTCTTCCGCCCATTTGCCCACGGTATTGTAGTCTATGCAGAGGATGGCCGTGACATAGGACCTTTGATGCCCAATGATCAGTGCGTCCCTCAGGTACGGACTGAACTTAAGACGAGCCTCCAGGAACTGAGGTGAGAATTTTCTGCCATCGCTCAGGATCATAATATCTTTGGTTCGATCAAAAACCACCAAGTGCCCGTCTTCATCGATGAATCCCGTATCTCCGGAATAAAGCCAGCCATCTTTGAGTGTCTTAGTCGTCTCCTCGGGCATTTTGTAATAACCCACGAAAACAGAGGGACTTTTAGAAATGATCTCATCATCTTCAGTAATGCGGACCTCGGTTTCGGGAATCGCCGTTCCTACAGTGTCGAACTTGATGTCGTTGTCACGATGCACCACGGAAATGCCCGCAATCTCGGTTTGGCCATAAATCTGCTTTAGGTTGACGCCGATGGCGTGGAAAAAGCGGAAATGGTCAGGTCCCATGGCCGCGCCGCCTGTATATGCATGCCGGACCCTGCTTAGCCCAAGATGGTCCCGGATTTTGTTGTAAGCGGCCAAGTTCGCAAGGAATCGGAGAAATTTCCAATAAAAAGGTATGGGTTTCTTCTCAAATTTCAACTCCGCCGTATGATAGCCAATCTTCATGGCGAGGTCGAAAATGTTTCGCTTGATCCATGTAGCATCCAGATGTTTGACCTGAACAGTCCTGGTCATCTGTTCGTACAGCCGCGGAGGGGCAAACATGACATGGGGCCCAATCTCGCGGACATTTTCCTGCGCTATCTCGGGCTCCTCTGGAAAATTGATGGTGAACCCCACCTGAAGCCCGCATGAGATGGCCATCATCTGTTCCCCGATCCACGCGAAGGGAAGGTAGGAGACAAAATCATCGTCCGGTGTGCATGGATCGACCCGCATGAGATTCCGGCCCATGGTAAGCATGTTGTAATGGGTGAGAAGAGCGCCCTTGGGTAGGGCCGTAGTTCCGGAGGTGTAAAAGAGTAGGCAAACGTCCTCGCCTTGCGCTTGGGCTACCAATCTGTCGAACAATCCGGGATCTTCTTTGTCTTTTTCGCGACCCAACCTCATCACTTCGTCGAGGCCTATGAGCATGGGATCGTCGTAATGGCGCAGTCCCTTGGGATCGTCCCAAATAATCTTTTCCAGCTTGGGGCACTGGTCACGAATTGCCAGTGCCTTGTCCACCTCTTCCTGGCCTTCAGCCACGTAGAATTTTGCGTCGGAGTGGTCGACGATGTACTTCACCTCGTCCATGAGGCAGTCTTGAAACAGCCAGACCCCGACCCCACCTCCGCACATGGCCGCCATTTCGGTCCAGAGAGCTTCAGGGCGATTGTCGCCGATCATAATGACCTTATCGCCGGCAACCAGGCCCATACTGATCAGACCAAGAGTGATCTGTTTGACGTTTTCAAGATACTGTGTCCATGTCACGGGCCGCCATATTCCGTACTCCTTCTCCCGCATGGCGACTTTGCCCGAACCGAATTTCCGGCACTGCTGAACAAGCAGCTTGGGTAAAGTCAGATCCTTGGTAATATCTATTTCGCCTCTGTAATGTTGTTCATCTGCGGCTGACATACAGATCCTCCACCTCGCCCAGGTATGCCTTGATGACTTCCGGATTCTCCTGGACCTCGGCCGGCGTGCCGTCGGCAATCTTCACTCCAAAGTTGAGTGCCAGGACGCGATCTGAGAGGTCCATAACAACTCCCATGTCATGTTCCACCAGCACACAGGTAACCTTCCATCGCTCATCTTCGTTAATATCTATGATGAAGCGGGCCATGTCCTCCACTTCTTCCAGGTTCAAGCCGGCCAGGGGCTCATCCAACAGAATGACTTCCGGCTGGACGGCTAGCGCCCGAGCGAGTTCTATGCGCTTTTGCATGCCATAAGGGAGCATGCCTGTAACCTCATTACGTACGGCTTCGATCTCGAGAAGGTCGATAATCTCTTCTTCGATGAATTTC
The DNA here is from genome assembly GCA_052146735.1 of Desulfomonilaceae bacterium. Taxonomy (GTDB): domain Bacteria; phylum Desulfobacterota; class Desulfomonilia; order Desulfomonilales; family Desulfomonilaceae; genus CAWBBA01. The sequence goes on from JBKQMK010000204.1 coordinate 19,321, forward strand.
CGAGCTTCGATCTCTTCTCTGGAAGTCTTCCCCCAGTAGACGCATGAATTCCAAATGCCCGAGTGGAGTCGCATGTGGCGACCCAGGCGGATATTGTCCAAGACAGTCATGCCGCCGAACAGCTCTATTTTCTGGAACGTGCGGGACAAGCCCAGGGATGCACGGCGATGCGGAGAGAAGTGCGTGATGTCGTTTCCCTTGAAAAACAACTGGCCCCTCTTAGGATGATAGAGCCCGTTAATACAGTTCATCATGCAGGTCTTCCCTGCTCCGTTAGGGCCGATGATGGAGAAGATCTCTCCTCTCCTCACCTCAAAGCTGACGTTGGTTAGAGCAGCTACCCCGTGGAACGAAAGAAAGATGTTCTTCGCCTCCAGTATGGCTTCCGACATTCAGCGTCCCCTTTGCGTAGTCCGCCACTGAAGCTGAGCCATCGGGCATTTGTGGCGAGTAATCACAGGTTGAGCCGGCGTGAAGGAACACCCCGTTCGCCGTGGAGCCGCTTGGGGATTCCTTGAACCGATGAGATAAGGCACCCAAATTAACAAAACCTACCACTCAGGTCAAGCTTTACTGCTAATTATTTCCGGGACTCCTGACAAATGTCTCGGTAATCTTTTTCCTCCCAAAACCCGCGGCGCGTCGCCACTCGGGCATTGGGGAACCTTTGATCAGAATTCGGTATTGTGAACGGGTATGCTTATCGAACGCGTCGTTGCAGGCTCTGCGATCCTCTGCCGGCTGTGGCTCAGGGGAATTTGTCACCAGCCGTGGCAGGACATCTCGTATCCGGAGATTGAGGCATTTCGGATCTCTGATGGCCGCTCCTCCCGTCATCGGTGTCGAGGCGTTTGAGTCCGAGTTATAAAAAAAGGGCTGATCGAGGTGATGCAATCATGTATAAACTCGTGTTGAAAAGTCAAGACGAAAAATGCTATGAATGAGCGTCCACCCGGCAAGAGTCACACATCAAAGTCGCCAGTAGAAATCCATAGGGGTCGGAACCGGGCGTCAGGTCACAGTGCCGGAACCGACAATCCCTCAATGAGCCGGCTCGATCGTTCGTCGGGCGTACACTTGCATTCTCGGGTTAAATTTTCCTGTTTACAAGACATTAATGAAGTGTCCTTCGGGTCTGCGTTAAGCGACCTGAACTAATGTGAAGGAGAGCAACGTATGGCTGTAGACGAGAGTCTGTTGAAAGAGGTTCGGGACGGAGTAGTGCTGCTGACTATCAATCGGCCACACGCTTTGAACTGTTTTGACATGTCGCTTCTCGAGAGCTTTCGGCGAACGATTGCAGACATCGCCTTCGACAGTGAGGCGAAGGTCGTGGTAATCACGGGTTCCACTGAAGGCAAGAATGCATTTAGCACGGGGGCGGACCTGAAGGAGAGGGCAGGAATGTCTCCAGA
>JBKQMK010000205.1:0-3968 GCA_052146735.1 Desulfomonilaceae bacterium
GTTTGTCCCAGCCGGCCTTTTCAGCCACTGTCTCCAGTACCCGGCTAGCCCGCATGTTGTTCTTTAAGCTAGCTAGGCGAAATTCCAAGGGGTCCTTCCCAGCCGCATGGGCCAGTTCGTCCATGAAAGATTCAATTACAAAAGCATTGGGCCCGTTCTGGACCGAGCGCCACGGAGCTACGGGCATGGGCAGAGGGGAGATAAGAAAGTCTACGGAGAGGAAAAACGCGTCAAGAAATTTTTGCATTATTTCTTAATCCAGCTATGGTTCAGTCCGGCATTGTTCAGATGCTTGATGGTCACGAACACGGATGCAAAAGATCGTTGACGCAGTTGCCTGGGCTGAGTTAGGTCAGAAACGGGTAAGAAATCCCTATTCCAAGCGAGAGAGCGGCACTTGGGCTACTCGGAGGCTCAGGAGATAGACGACGCTGCATGATTTTGCGGTTTGAGGGATCGTCGAGTGGCCGGGCACCTGCCCAAAAGCCCCCGAAATGGCAAGACCGCTCCACAATCCCGCCAAGATGAGTTTGCATCCGGAGGCGGGCCGGAAAAAAAATACAAAAACTGCTCAGATTGTAGCGACGGCTACTGAATTCACCCTTTGGCTTTGATAATGTATTAATCAAACTCGTCGGTATCCCGAACCCCTGAAGAAACGGAGGTGAGAAAGCCTGAGTTCCGGTATGCGATCGGGATACGTTTAAGTCCTTATCGTAACTTCTGAAAAAATGGGGGCGGTAGCGAACCTAGCCCCGTTATTCAACAAATTCGGGAGGATCTGTCATGTCTATCAAAGAGGATATCCGAAATCAAATTATTGGTGCTCTTGCTCGCGCCAGTTTCCCAATCGGCACGCCAGAGGCCCTTCTTGCGGCCTTCCCACAAGGTGCGGACACGAAATGTAAATCGGGGGAAATCGAAGTGACAGCGGGCGAAGCGGGAAAGCTGCTCAAATCAGACGATTTTCCCTTTGCCAGCGCTGAACAGGTGGCCGAGACGATTCTAAAGCGGGCCGGGCTATGATTGCAAAATTGTAGAACAGATGCCGTTTCCAACGCCTGCGAGGTCTTGGCAAGCGCTCCATCTCCTAACCGACTCCACGTGGAGCTGTGTTGCAACATGGAAGGGACCGATGAAGAAAAAGAGAACGTTGGTTGCGTGCAAAATATTCGAGGAGGAAATCAACTACATCCTGCAAAAGGAACGGGAATCCTTAGACGTTGAAATGGTCTGGGTGGACGTGGGGCTTCATTCAGACCTTGCCCTCCTTGAAGAAAAATTGACATCGGCCATCGACGAGGCGAAAGGCACGGCAGAAAACGACGTTCGAGTGTTGTATGGTCGGGGTTGTCTACCAGGAATTGATTCACTGGCCCAGCAAAAGGGGGTGTCGATCCCTTCCGCAAATAACTGCATGGGAGCATTTGTCGGAGATAAGGTGAAAGAATTAGAACAAAATCACACGATGGTGATGACGCCTTCATGGGTGAGACTCTGGCCTGAATCTATGAAAAGACTCCTCGGTTGGACCGAAGTTGATTTCCGCATTAACCTGGGGAGATATGAGCGGATTCTTGTTCTCGACCCTGGCCTCGTACCCCTTACTGACGAGGAAATATTGGAATTCTTCGACCTGGTACAGGTTCCCGTAGAGGTTGAACCCTTGGACCTGGATCACTTTCACCGTATGTTGATGCAGTTATTGGAATAACATCTCATTATATCAAGAAAATACACTGCACGACTCAAGAAAGACTTGCAATGTGAAATGACATTCAAAGAAATCCGCTTGTGTGTGGGACTGGGAGTCTTCATAATGAAAGGAGGTGATCGTGAATGCCTAAATGCGGAATCTGCGGAGGAGAGGCCCCCAAACAGCCGTGTATCACCGACGAAGGTAAGTGTGATCTCTGCGGTAAAAAAGTCAAATTGGCTGATGAACCGAAATCAGAAGAGAAGAAAAAGTGAGATCCTATTTTTGCATGTCCTTATATATGGGGCGCTGAAGTAGTTCAGCGCCCGAATTTTGTCCGTCAAGGGAGTAGCCAATGAGCGAGATTGTTCATAGTTCCGTCAGCCGTATTTATCGCGAACATGGCCCCACCAGGAGGGCCATAATAGAGGGATTTCCTGGCGAAGTCAGATATGGGGTTCATGGAGGCATCAAAAATTTCTATAAGGTTGAACCTCGAGAGGAGCACCCTGCAACCCTGGATCACATGGTTAGCGCAATTGCGGCTTGAATGATGGGGACATTTGCCGGGGTCCTGGCAGGTAAGAAGATCGACACCCGTGAAGAGGCCTATTGGGCGGATGCAAGGGGTGATATAGAGAATGTGAATGGAGTGCTGAAGATTACCCGAATCATGGTGGACTATCATCTGAAAATTCCCAAAGGAAAATCGCCCGAGGCTCAGGAAGCCTTTTCCATGTACCTTACGCGGTGCCCTGCCGCTCAAAGCGTCATAGGGTGCATTGAAATCCAACACAACCTTTTGGTTGAAGAAACGGATTGAATCAAATCGCGCTTGTGCATTAGATTGTCCTGACTTCATCTAGGTAGGCGCCACAGTATAGTTGATAGGATTCCTCAGTGTGAAAGTGTCATCAGATGGAATGTCTTTGTGAGCAACTGGCGGGCCCAGGTATAGAGCTAAGTCCGACGTGTATTGGCAGCTTATGGATTTTCCAAAACCTTGTAGCCGAGGACATGACAGCCCTCGCAAAAGCTGCCTTACGCAAAAAACTCCGGCCTGGGGAAATCATGTTCTATCAGGGGGACAGAGCTGTCGAGATGTTCCTGATAAAGGCTGGACGGGTGAAATTGACGAAATTGATGGAGGACGGCTCCGAATTTACGCTTGATATTCGTAAAGGCGGCGACATTATAGGAGAAAGTGTCCTGAACGAAGATGCCGATTATTCGTTGACAGCCGTATGCATTGAAGACACTCTCACCTGCGGTTTCAGCAAAGCGGCTTTCGAAAAACTTGTTTTAGAACATCCGTCCATAGGGCTACAGGTAATCAAAAACTTGAGCCTCAGGATTGATTCGCTGACAAGCCGTGTTAGTAATATGTCGCTGACCCGCCTGGAAACCCGACTGTACAATGTGCTCGTCACTGTTGCCAAAGAGCACGGTGTGAAGAGTCGTCATGGGTTCAGAATCCAGTTTCCCCTAACACATGAGGAACTGAGTTTTCTTGTCGGGGCACACAGGGTTAGTATCACCAGGGCGCTGAAAGCGCTCAAAGAGTCGGGTCGCTTGGCGCAAGAAGGGAAGATATTGATTGTGTATCCCGAGGAAGCAGCGATGACCACCGGAAGGGTCCACTGATTGAAGAGCGTAAAGCTTTGGTGTCAAGTGCTAGGTATCGGATGCCTAGGCGGCAGAGTCAGATGAAGGATGCCAACCACTGTCTGCGAGACCTTAGGGTGGTCCCAAAATGGTCACATTTTTGGGGACCGTTGGGGATAGAAAGGGATCATGAGGGATTGAAATGTATTGAAATCATTACGACACAAGCATAAGGTCCCGCAACTATTCGATATGGCAATGAATTCTGGGATTCCGCGGGCACAATACTCAATTGCGCCCCCTTTTCCTTTGTCCCCGGTTTTTTCTTCGGAGCAGCCGGCTCAGCGTTTTCTAAAGCCGCCCGTGAACTCTTCTGTGTCAAGGCGAAGAGGGTCTGCTGCAGCCGATTGCCTCTCCCTTGATGAGATGTGGAATTCCCGAATTCCCCGCCCGGAGTTCCAATTCCGGTCAATATTTTATGAGAAATGGCAATGCCATGAGCGCAATGCCCGCCGCCGCGAGAAGTATTATATTTGATGTAAAATCAGTAGTGACCGTTCAATGACTGACTACTCTGGATGAAGAGCCACTGTGAGCAGTCTTTGGTTGCCTGTGGTTTTTGAGGACATGTTTTTTGGAAATTGGCAGATGGGGGCTCACTACCGGA
>JBKQMK010000206.1:0-4969 GCA_052146735.1 Desulfomonilaceae bacterium
CGTGCTTCAGGGGCTTGAGAATTCGGTTCAGCTTCTCTTCCAACTTTCCCGGTAAGCTGATGTTCTTTCTACTTCCAACCCCATTTTTGGAATATCTTGTGGGCTTCGTCGCTCCTCAGGAAATCAATGAATTCCAGAACCAGTCTTTTGTTTCTTGACGTCTTTATCATAGCGACGGGGGTGATTCGCAAGACTCTTTCTCTGTCCGGGATCTGAACCAGATCTGTCTCATCTTTCAGGGCATGGTGCCACGATTCATACGTAATCCAGGCATCGAGTTCCGGCATCGTCTTCCAGATGCGTGCGGCCTCTGCCCCTGTCAGCAAGGGTTTCACAATGTTATATTGGATTCCAGGGAGGCGGCCATAGACCTCCTCCATCTTTTCTTGAGTGACAACGACGATCTTGGTGCCCTGTTTGACCAAATCGTCGAGCCCTCCAATTCTTTTGGGGTTGCCTTTTCTGACTATTATCGCCGTAGACCTGGCATACAGTCCGGTAATTGATGCTTCATCTACTATCCCCGGATATGCTTGCATGAAGTCATTCAGCATAAATTCCGCACCTTCATAGATCAAGTCACCGTCCTGCGTGGCCTGTTCGATCCATTGCGGCGGCGTGCCCGTGGTAACGCTTACGGCAACCCCCGTCTTGTCGGAAAACATGTGCGCGCACTCTCTCATAGGGCCCTGGGGACCTCCAGGGCCGTAGAGGTGTAAGCTCTCCACGGATCTCTTCTCCTCTCTGCGCTGATCTGGAGGGCCAGCCTGTCCGATGGTCACGTCCAGGAAAGACAGTGCGATGAGACTCATGGCCGTCAGGACCCTCAATCCTTTCATCTTTGCTCTCCTACAACGGACGGGCCCGGCGGTTGAGGGCATGACGTTCGCGCCAGATCCCCCCGCAGAGCCCTATCAATAAACTCCGAGAGCACGATGAGCGTCCAAACGGCCCGGGCCTGTCACAAGAACCAGCCGTCCACCACTGTTGCACTCTTTACTTCCTGTCGAGGACCTTGTTCCAAGTTTCTAAATACTTCTTCGTTCCTGCGAACAATTCGGTGGTGTCGTCCTCGATCAATATGGCTTCAATCACGTCATTCTGTTCAATGCTATTGACGACTTTTTGGTCTTGCGCACCCTCCACTTCCCCGAAGACGGTATGTTTTCCGTCGAGCCAGGGCGTCGGAACGTGGGTAATGAAAAACTGGCTCCCGTTAGAGCTGGGTCCGGAGTTGGCCATAGACAGAATCCCCGGTTTGTCGTGTTTCAACTCGGAAACAAACTCATCCTGAAACTGGTAGCCCGGACCACCGGTGCCCGTTCCGTGGGGACAGCCTCCCTGAATCATGAACTCTTTGATTACCCGGTGGAATTTCAGACCGTTGTAGAAGCCCCTCTTGGCAAGGTTCACAAAATTGGCCACCGTGATGGGGGTGAGGTCGGCAAAGAGTTTCAAAGATATTTCACCCTTGTTGGTCTTGATCGTAGCCCTCATTTCACACGTCCTCCTACGAAGTTCTCGTTCATCGCCAGGCTGAATCGCGGCTTTCCGGCGCGGCTGCCTCGTGCAGTATAAGGTCGGACTACTCAATCCGCAATAAACGCAAACAAAGGTTACCTGCTACCGCTTAGACTGAACTTCCGGCCGGTCAAATCATTATGCTGCCGCTTAGCCGGTCTGTGCTTGCGCTTGTTTGTGCCCCAAGCTCAAATGTTCGTATGAGCCCGAGGAGTGTGACATGAACTTTGGTCTCTCCATCCCCATATTGGCAAACAAAGGAGGCAGCCTACAATGAACGCTTTAACCCTGGTTATCATTTCGCTGTGTGTCTTTGCCATCGCATACAGGTTCTACGGCCTGTTCATAGCCAATAAGGTGCTAGGCCTCAAGTCGGAACGGCTTACACCGTCTGTAAAGATGGCTGATGGCGTCGATTATGTGAAGACCAATAAATTCGTGCTATTCGGTCACCATTTTGCCGCGATTGCAGCGGCAGGCCCGCTTTTGGGACCGGTTTTAGCAGCTCAGTTCGGCTATCTTCCAGGTGCCCTGTGGATCATTATCGGCTGCGTGCTCGCCGGTTCAGTGCACGATATGATCGTGCTGTTCGCCTCGGTCCGGCACAAGGGGCATTCTCTAGCGAAAATCGCGGAAGCTGAAATAGGGACAGGCATCGGCGCGGTCGCTGCGGTTGCGATACTGTTTATTCTCATTCTTACGCTCGCAGGGCTTTCCATCGCGGTGGTCAACGCGATGTTCTCCAGTCCGTGGGGGACATTTACCGTGTTTGCTACAATGCCCATAGCTCTTCTCATGGGGGTGTACCTGCATGTATGGCGCGAAGGCGATGTGAAAGGCGCCAGCGTGATTGGAGTGGTGTTGCTCGCGGCAGCCGTACTGGCGGGTCCGTATGTTGTGGCGAGCCCAACGCTTTCCTCCATATTCAATCTTTCAAAGAACCAGATTGCACTCATTATTCCCGCTTACGGCTTTCTGGCTTCAGTGTTGCCTGTATGGCTGCTTCTATGTCCGAGAGATTATCTGTCCACTTACCTGAAAATCGGCACCATAGCTATGCTGGCAACAGGCATAGTCTCCGTCAGGACCGATTTCCTCATGGAACCGGTCACCAAATACGTCTCCGGCGGCGGGCCGATAATCCCCGGGGCAGTATTCCCATTCGTCTTCATCACCATAGCATGCGGGGCTTTGTCCGGTTTTCATGCAATAATCGGAAGCGGAACCACCCCGAAAATGATCGGAAACGAGCGTGACGTGCTTTTTATAGGCTATGGGGCCATGCTCACGGAAGGGTTTGTCGCCATAATGGCTCTGATAGCCGCTTGCGTCCTGGTGCCGGCCGACTACTTTGCAATCAATACGGTCCCGGCGGTTTTTGAGAAGCTGGGCATGGTTCCTGTCAATATCTCGACGCTATCGGCGGCTGTAGGTGAAACCGTCCAGGGCAGGCCCGGCGGAGCGGTGTCGTTGGCTGTGGGAATGGCTTACATCTTTTCTTCCGTGCCTTTCATGAAGGGCTTGATGGCATATTGGTATCACTTTGCCATCATGTTTGAAGCCGTGTTCATTCTGACAGCCGTTGACACAGGCACCAGGGTGGGACGATTCTTCCTCCAGGAAATGGTGGGCCGCGTAATACCTAAGTTCGAGGAAAAAAGGTGGTGGCCGGGCATCATTATGACGAGCGCTCTTTTCACCGGAGCTTGGGGGTATCTGGTTTACACTGGAGACATAACCACTATCTGGCCTCTTTTCGGAATGAGTAACCAGCTGTTGGCAGCGAGCGGACTTATTATCGGAACAACCATGATACTCCGAATGAATAAGGCCAAGTATGCCTGGATTACCGCTGTGCCTGGGATCTTCATGGTTTTTGTTACTATGATTGCCGGGTACGAGAGTATAGTAGGGAACTATCTGCCCAAGCAGCTATATTTGTTGACGGTCATGGCCATCATAGTTATGGTCCTCATGGCCTTGGTCATCGTGGGCGCTATCAGGAAATGGTATGAACTCCTTCAGATTAAGACCTCAGTGACAGACGAGTATGGGGAGCAAGTACTCGCAATTGTGGAGGAGTAATATGGCGACCGCAGAAACAATGTCCGTTTGACCGGGAGGTCGGTAACTGAACCCTGGCCATGGTGGAAACTGTCATTGCGAGAGCGCAGCCCGAAGCAATCCCCAACATGGGTACGGGAGATTGCTTTCCAGCGGAACGCGGGATTTCACTCCTCGCAATGACAGTTATATAGCCGTGGCAGGGCAACAACCCTGGGCCATATGTGCATTCTCTGGCAACCACTGAAATGGTTCGCTTTCCTTGTGTCCAGAGACTCTTCAACGTCGTGAAGCCTATATCCTCCGCAGAAGCAGCGTGTGCTATAATTAGACATGGGCGTTCTGTTTTCACTCCTGCAAACAATGGCGGTATTTCTGGTAGTAGCCTACATCTACAGCAAATCGCCTTGGTTCAAGCCTCTAACCAATGAAAATCTCAGTACACGCGACAAGGTCTACCTATATTTCTTTTCGGAAGTATCCCTTTGGGATACCCCGACCCTTGATGTAAGGTCCCTGTTGCTTGTCATTCAAGGATCATTCCTTGACTTGCTCGGCTGTTAAAGCGTCCCGTCGCCGTTCTTCCTCTTCCCGCTGCTTCACCTTCTTAGGATCAACCTTCATAAATGCTCGAATCACATCCTCTGGGTTGTGCCCATAGAAAGATATCGGCTTGAGACGATTCTTGATGCCCTTCCTTCTTCCGGCCTTTTTTCTCTCTGTCATGGTGACTCACCTTTTCAGTCATCCTTTGGCGGCAAACTACCATAAACGCTGCTTTGAGTCGAATGAAATTAGAGGTGGGGGGTGAACTTGCAAGAAATGATCCGCGACAGCGCGTACCTTGGTTAAAATCTCTCTTGTTTGGTACCGCTGGGAAAAATCTCGTCCATTTTTTATTAGCTGTCAACAAACTTTACGAAATGCCAATCAGCAAATTTCCTTTATTGTACTAGGTTTTTGTGATTGGTATAGTCTATTGGCGGATCGCGAAAAAGGGGCTTGACCTTTCGCGTGGACAAGGATATTACAATATCAAATCAACTCCAATAAGGGAGGACTTGGATGCCCGAAAAAGATGATGTTGTCAAGCTCGCCATTGATGCCATGCAAGAAGAAAGACGTCAACTGGCCAAAGAGGTTGCGAACTTGGAAGAGGAGCTTAAGAAGAAACAGGAACGACTGCATTCCCTCGGCACTTTTATCGAACACGGAAGACTGCTCGTCGGTGCTGAACCAGAACCAGTTTATCGTGGGCTGGCCTGCCCCCGTTTTATGTACCACTTGTTAAGTTAGAGGTATAGTACCATGACCTCCTGGGATAGGGAAAGGATCTCCTGGTGTAGTATGGAGGATCCACGTTGTGAGTATGGCCTCAGGAGCA
>JBKQMK010000207.1:0-4402 GCA_052146735.1 Desulfomonilaceae bacterium
GTCGGTTCCATGAATAAGGCTGCCAGGAAACTGAAGCAGCCATTCAGGGCGGTTTGGGGCAAAATCAAGGCTACTGAAGAACGTTGCGGATTCAAGCTTGTGGAACGAACCAGCGAAGGATCCAGGCTTACGCCGGAGGGTCTAGAACTCTTGTGGACATACACGCGGCTCAGGAACCGCTGCGAAAAGTTCGCGGACTCGCAGTTCGGTGAGCTCTTCCAGGCCAAAGGGTCCGCTGGAAAGACAACAGAAAAAGACTAATTTTGATACCGATTCGCTGTCTAAGGGGTAAGACAGAGGTAATCTCCTTGGAAGAGGGGCCTCCCCGATTCTTCCTCGTATGAAACGAAAGGGAATGCTTTGTGGTAAAAGGCGGCGATGATTCCAATCCAGAATTGACTGTCGCGGTCTCCGGAAAACGTTATAACAAGGGTGTCTTGGAGCCCAGACTAATCCATCTCGCTAAAGAAGTCCCATACACTCTTTTCCTAAACGATCGCGAGATCCTCTCCATTTCAACTCTTCCTACTCATTTGCGTGAGCTTTTTGTCGGCTTCCTTGTTTCAGAAGGGGTATTGCTGAAACCCAAGGAAATCGAGGAATGTGAGGTCGATCACAGCGCCAAGTTGGTGCGGATCGAATTGGACGTTCCGCGGAAGCGGCTTGCCAACGTCGAGCGCAAGGGGATGCTGACTTCAGGATGCGCGGGCGGCATGGTTTTTTCCGTTCAGGCCGCGGTCAGCCCCCGCCCAGGCAAGCGCAAGCCTCTGAGAATCGCCTCCTCGTCAATCTTGGGGAGAATGTACGAACTGGACATGTACCCCGGTATTTACAGCATCACCCGCGGGGTGCACGCTGCTTCTGTAGCCACGTCATCTGAAACACTGGTTATTCTGGAAGACTTGGGACGCCATAACGCGGTCGACAAAATTGTCGGGCACTGTTTTCTCAATCAAATCGAAACCAAGGACAAACTCCTTTTGACCACGGGCAGGATCACGTCTGAAGTCCTGATCAAGGCAGCCAGAAGCTTCTTCCCCATAGTAATCTCCCGCTCCAGTGCAAGCGCCATGGCCGTGGCTATGGCCAAGCAGTCCATGATTGACGTCATAACGTACGTGAGAGCCGGACGCTTCAACTACTTTCCCCACGGCGGCACGGAACTCAGTGAGGAGTAGGAAGAGAGACGTGGGAGGGGAGGGCAGGGAGAGGAGAAGTTACCGGGGGAAAACTCTTATGTGTGAAAAGGTTTTCCCCCGGACCCCTTTTCAAAAAACTCTAATTTTTTTCTCGTTCCGGAGTTCTGCCCCATAGGCGCTAACTTAACGGAATCGACCTTGTTATTTCAGGCTGTCATCACCCTCCCCCTTCCCCCTCCCTCGACGGGAGGGGGCTTCAAAACCCTCTCCCCTGGCGGGAGAGGGGGATTTTTCGAGATAAAAACGCGAGCCTTAAGTTAGCGCGTATGAGGCAGAGCCTGAGAACCAGAGTCAACCCGCATACCATCAATTCCCCTCTTCTATTCCCTGATAGGTATGTACCCACTTTCTGCGACAACTTGCTGTCCGTCGACGGTTAGGAGCCAATCGCGAATTTTCGCAGCGGCGCTGTCCTTTGGAAGATCGCTCAGATATGCAACCACGACTTCTGTAATAAGAGGGTAGGTGCCATTTTTGATGGTTTCATGAGAGGGCATGACATTGTTAACAGCGATCATTTTCACTTGCGGAGTATTGGCCATAAATCTCTCATAGTAGTAGGGGGTGTATCCTATACCTTGCTGATCTTGTATTAATGAATTGAATGGTCCGAACATCGAGCCGAGAGTAAGTGCGTCTAAGGGCAGTAATGAGGCGTTAGGCAAGCCCTTAATCACGAGCTTTTGCATCTTCTCTTCGCTGCCCGAATTCCTGTTACGTCGGTAGGGGCGAATGACATACGGGGAAAACCGATCTCTCTGCCATCCCAAATCTGCCCAACTGGTGGTTTTGCCGGTATAAATATTCCGTATTGGATGATTGCCTTTGCTCCGCAATTGTATTACAAGCCTCCCCCAAGTCAACGGGGAGGTAGCGAGGTAATGCAACAGGAGTCTATGAGCCTTGTTGAGTTCCAGAAGAAATTTGAGACTGAAGAAGCTTGTATGGAACACTTGTTCAAGCTTCGATGGCCAGGGGGGTATCATTGTCCCAGGTGTGGTCATGGTTCTTACTGCTTTCACAGCACTCGCAGTTTGTATCAGTGCAGTAAGTGCAAGTATCAGGTCTCGGTCACCGCAGGCACGATCTTCCACAAGACGCGGACCCCTTTGGTGAACTGGTTCTGGATGATCTTCATGATGGCCCGTCAGAAAAGCGGTCTGTCGATGCTCAGTTGCCAGCGGATGCTCGGGATAAAGACCTACAAGACTGTTTGGACCATGGGGCACAAGATTCGCAAAGCCATGGCGGATAGGGATTCCCAGTATCAACTGGCTGGTCTAGTGGAAATGGACGATGCGTTTATAGGGCCTAAGAAACCGGGACCTCGGGGTCGAGGCGCCAAGGGGAAAGCCAAGGTAGTGATTGCCGTCGAAAGCCGAGACAAAAACGCGGGATTCGCCGTGATGCGGCATGTTCCGGCTGTTGACAGCGACCAGATTCTTTCCGTGGCTCGAGGCAAAATCCATCCGGCCACCGGTGTTCGCACCGATGGGTGGCGTGCGTACCAGACGTTGGGATCAAACGGGTTTGTTCATGAGTCCGTCATCGTAAGTAAGGACAAGGAAGCCCTGAAGCAGCTCAAGTGGGTCCACGTACTGACCGCCAACGTGAAGGGGAACATACGAGGCGTCTATCACGGAGTCAGTGAGAAGCACCTCGGCCGGTACTTGGCGGAGTTCTCATACCGCTTCAACCGACGTACATGGGATTCACAGCTGTTCAATCGTACTGTTACCGCTTGCCTTTCCACTTCCACAGTAACATTTGCGGAGTTAAAGGCATGATCCATTCACTTTTTATTCTTGCATTATATCAAAGTCGTATGCTTGTTCCGTTCGGTAGAGCCCTCTATGCGTGCAGGGGTTGCGGCTGCCGGCGTGCCCGTGGTCGCCTGAAGGCCCTGCCTGGGTTGCCTGATCGGACCCAAGCACACATCGCGTATGGAGCCCTGAGAACCATCCTGCGCGATTGTCCGATTGGGGGAATGTGAGGTATCCGTAAATTGTGTCCGCGCGTCTATGACGTTCTGGTTGCGCGAGAACGGGGGTCATAGCAAGATCTTCCCCACATCCTTTCGGTTCACCATCGGTAGACGCACCTGCTCTGGATCGGTGGCCAGACTGCAAATCGGCTTCGGCAGCGGAATGTTGATGGGAGGAGCGGGAGAAGCTCAAACAGAGCGAATTCTTTCAAAAAAGCACCATAAGCATTGGATGGTCAGTCTTAAAGAAAGCGATCATGGGCTATTGAAGCCACTTTCACAGGTACTAATATCCCCTTCCTTGGATTCTCACCCCCGCCGCCGACGTGTGACCTGCTGACACTGTGGTAGAAAAATCTCCTCCGACGGTACCTGTTCCGAGCTCGATTCAGAGGCAGAAAGTAGGATCTTATTCTCTCGGGCCTGTGAGATGTAATATCCCAGAGGCTGAGACAAAGAAGGTAATTCTCTGAGGGTAGCCCCGCCCTTCGGGTATCTTTTCATGTAAGACATGCCTTGGAGATCAAGGGGTTTCAATTTGAATACCGTTGTGCAGAGACTGTGTCAGAGCCACTTGTTCAACTCCGCTCAATTTGAGGGCAGTTGTTTTCATATGAATATAACTGCCTGATCTAGGGGGCGTCAATCTGACGACCCTTGTTTTCGTATTAATACAACTGCCTAATCAGACTTACATCAAATTGATGCAGGTTACCTGATCAACCATCCTCATATGAGTACGGTTGCCTGGTCAGGTGTCAGAGCACCTTTTCAACCCCCGTCACTTTGACGGTAGTTGCCAGGGCACAGCGGGGGCTAACGCTAGGGACACGGAGACCTACACAGATAGATATCGAGATATTTATCTCTGTATGTGTTTAGTTTAGGGGAGGGGATTTCTGAGCAGGGTAATGCTAAAGGCGTGGGGTGCAAACATTGGGCTATACGAATGGTTGCATCTCCCTTACACGCCTGCTGGGCTACTCGGTAAGAGAGGTCTGCTGCAACTCAAGGGATATCCCGTGGGTTGTATCTCTCTTCGCCGTCGGTGCCGGTCGTCAGTTGATATCCACGTCCATCGGTACCTTAATCATGGCCGCTGTCATAATTTGTCTTACCAAGTGCCTGATCTCTTCGGCTGTTTTTTGCGGCGCTTCAATCCAAATGGAATCATGTACAGTCATTACGATCCGGGCGCCGGTACTGCGAGCCTTCAACT
>JBKQMK010000208.1:0-2972 GCA_052146735.1 Desulfomonilaceae bacterium
TTTGGTATGACCATCCCGAAGATGAAGACCTACCCGTTGAATCTCCTATATTTGGCCACGTACGTGAGAGATCGGGGCGGGTACGACACGGCGCTGGTGGATGGAGAAAATGTGGCAGTGCCGGACCTGGGACATATCGAAGGGCTCGCACAAGACCCGGAAGTTGTCATGCACCAGGGAATTCCTCGCATGGTGAAGATACTCGAGGACCCGCAACACGCAATCTGGGACGAAACGGAAAAAAGGATTCTGGCAGAGAAGCCGGACCTCGTGGGAATTACCTGTAACTCAGGGAACATGGATGCGGCTCGTATCCTGGTGGGGCGGCTCAAACGCCAAGGCTTGCCCGTGATTCTCGGAGGCAGCCATCCCACGGTGCTCCCAGAACAGAGCCTCAATTACACAGGGGCTGACATGGCCGCGATTGGAGAGGGGGAGCTGACCCTTGTCCGAGTGATGGATGCGCTGAGGGGGAAAGGTGTTCTGTTGAGGATTCCTTCACTCGCATGGCGGAAAAACGGCCGAATCGCCGTGAATCCACGGGGTGACCTCATCGTGGAAATCGACAGCTTGCCAATTCCTGACCGCTCTTTCATCAACCGATCCGAATATTTCGGAGAAGTGCTCCTGACCGGACGCGGCTGCCCTTTCGACTGCGCGTACTGCGCTTCTCGGAATATCTGGGGCCGGAAAGTTCGGATGCGGTCGGTTGGGTCGATTATCGGAGAGCTTGAGATTCTCAGGCTGGGTGCCGAATCGCAAGAACAAACAGAGACTGCGCCGGAGAGCAACCGGCATCTAGAGGAACCGTTTGATGCCCGTCCCGGCCGATGGGTCGTGAAAGTAGTGGACGACACCTTCACGGTGAACAAGAAGCGCACGCTGGAACTTCTTGATGAGATCATCGCGGCCGGGTTGAATTGTTTCGAGTTCACGGGAGGGGTCCGCGCGGACACTCTGGATGCGACGCTGGTCGAAAAGATGCGCGAGGCCAATTTCAGACGGGTCACTCTAGGGGTCGAAAGCGGCAGCCCGCGTATCTTGAAAATGATTAGGAAGGGCGAGACGAACGAGGACGTGAAAAGGGCTATAGGGTTGCTCTGCGCGGCCGGTATACGCTCACATGCATTTTTCATGATCGGCTTGCCTGATGAGACATTGGAAGACGTGGAGCTTTCCAAGCAGCTCATCCTGGACGTGCAACCCGATCACGTGGAGATAAACATGGTCACACCGTATCCAGGCACTGACATCTTCGCCAAGCTCATTCCCGAGGACCCTGCCAAGATCGACCGTTGGTATAGATGGTTTCACCAGGGCATGGCCACCCATTCGGATCGTCTAGGCTTTGACCTAGACCGGACGTACGAGGATTTCCTCACGTTCGCGCGGGAATACCACGCGTCGAGGGGGAAGCCTGAGGGCGAAAAAGCGCCAGAGCTGTGATTCATCTCATGTAGACTGCATGCCGAAGTTCCTTGAGACGACAACAGCAGATATGTTATGGAAGTCCAAGCGAGTAAATTCTTTTTTGGCTGACAGGAAGCGTTCGCCGAGAGGGTTTGGAATGCCGCACATTGAAGCTGTCAGTTCGATCGAGGAAGACGAGCAGACGTATGAGGTCCGTTCCGACGGAAAATTGATCAGTTGTCTTGACAGATAAGAGTTAATTGACCCCTTCCACACGCCAGGTCGCTTTGGTGGGTCGCTGAAGAGAGACATCATGCCATCGGTTCAGTTACTCCTTCGGGCAAGCCGAAGCTGACTAAAAGAGTGCTGCATGTCTAATGATTCAATCGAGCCTCGATACGGAGTTTCATGGTCAAGAGATGAGTTAATCCTTGCCTTCGAACTATATTGCAAGATCCCATTTCAGAAAACTAAGGCGAGCAATCCACAAGTACAGGAGTTGGCGGCACTTATTGGTCGGACTCCCGCATCTGTTGCCCGAAAACTCGGTAACTTCGGTGCATTTGATCCGGTGCTGCGCAAAGCAAAGATCACGGGACTCACCCACACGAGCAAGCTAGATCGTGAAATATGGGACGAATTCCATCACAACTGGAACGGGTTGGTTTGGGAAGCAAGTCGGCTTCGACAATCGCTCGAAGTGAAAAGAAATGACCTACAGCTTCTTTCCCAACCCTCTGGGCCGTCAGAGAAAATGCGAACGAGCAAGCAGCGAGTCCATCAAGCCTTCTTCCGTGCCGCTATCCTAAGCAGCTATGATGAAACTTGCTGTATAACCGGTTTGAAGATTCTGGAATGCTTGATTGCTAGTCACATTGTGCCGTGGAGTGAAGATGAGAAATACCGAACAGACCCCACGAATGGTCTCTGTTTGAGTTCCACTTTCGACCGGTTGTTTGACGCTGGTCTGATAACCCTCAGCGACAACTTTGAGGTTTGTGTGGCAACCAGCTTGCTCGGAACCAAGAGCCAGAGTAGTCGAGAGTTGATCTGCGCATATAACGGGAGGGGCATTATCAGGCCACGCCGATTTATGCCCTCGACAGAGCGACTCCGGTGGCATCGTGTCAACGTATTCAGAGGCTAACGCACAGGAACGGAAAGGAGTTCGAACCGTGATCCGGGAGGGTAAATATTTGGAGTCGCTGGTTAGTGAGTACGAGGGGCTTCTCCTGAAGGGTACAGGATCTGAAAGCTCCGTTGCTCAGGAGAATTTGAGATTGGTCGCCGATGCCTTATGCAGGGATGCGGACTGGACCAAACGAGGAGCAGATGAAATAGCTCGCCTTGTCAAGGACTATGGAGCGTTCATGCTCCGGAATGCATTGGCCGTTGCCATAGTGTTGGGAAAAGAGGACGGAAATCTGGGATTATGACAGTAGTGACCGTTCAATGACTGACTACTCTGGATGAAGAGCCACTGTGAGCAGTCTTTGGTTGCCTGTGGTTTTTGAGGACATGTTTTTTGGAAATTGGCAGATGGGGGCTCACTACCGGATGAA
>JBKQMK010000209.1:0-3736 GCA_052146735.1 Desulfomonilaceae bacterium
AAGCGAGCAGTTCTCCCCATTGGGCATGTTCGGATGACGTGCCATGCCCAGGGTAAACCATACTCGCGATCAGATCGCGAGAAAAATCATTCGGCCAATCGGTCATTTTTTTTGTCATTCGCTATAAAGCCCGTACTGCGAATCAGCGAGGTATGAGAGAGTGGAGGCAAAGGGATTCACCTTCTGGCGGACAATATCCCAGCACATCGTGAGCAATTCACGGCGCCAAGTGACGAGGTTGTTCGGAAACACGGTGGAAGTACCGATGCGCGGGCATTACGGGATGGCCGTCCGTGGGTCAGAGCCGTACGCGAAAATTCCCTGAGGGAATTTGGAATTGTTTCAACTATTACACTTAAATCGTCGAGGTCAGCTCGCGTCCAGTACTTTGCGAACCTGTTTGAGCAACTCCTTCATTCTAAATGGTTTAACCACGAAGCCCTTCGCCTCTGACTCACGGGTTCCTTGTGCCGACGCTGCCGCTGAGTATCCGCTGGCTATGAGGACTTTCACCTGCGGATCAATCTTCAGAAGTTCTCTCAGACACTCCTGACCGCCCATCTCGGGCATGATCAGATCCAAAATGATCAGGGCAATCTGCTTTCTTTTCTTTCTGAACAAGACGCATGCGTCTCGGCCGTCGGCAGCCGTCAGGACCTTGTACCCTCCTTTGGAGAGAATCCGCTCTCCAAGATCCCGCACAACGTCTTCATCTTCCACCAGGAGAACCGTTTCAGTCCCGAATGCGGGAACTGCTTCACTCCCCTCTACTTCCGGCTCCAGCTGTGACTCAATCGCGGGCAAGTAGACGCTGAAAGTCGTACCCTTTCCAAGTTCACTCTCACAAGTTATATGACCCCTATGCTGATTTACGATCCCGTACACCGTGGCAAGGCCAAGCCCAGTCCCCCTTCCCGATTCTTTGGTCGTGTAAAACGGCTCGAATATGTGGTCAATGGTTGCCTTATCCATTCCGTGGCCCGTGTCCGCAACCGTTAGCAAGACGTATTCTCCGGGCTTGGCCCCAGCATGAATCCTGCAGTATTCCTCATCTAGCGCAACGTTTCGTGTCCCAACAATGAGTTTGCCGCCATCCGGCATGGCATCACGGGCGTTAACGGCCAAATTCATCAAAAGCTGTTCCATTTGAGTCGGATCAGCGTCGATTTCCGCAAGGTCACCTGACAGGTCCATCTGAATGTCGATAATCTTGGGAATGGTTCGCCGGAGAAGTTTCTCCACTTGCCTTATTCGTCTGTTAAGATTCAGGGGGATCGGCTTCGGCTCCACCTTTCTGCTGAAGGTGAGCAATCCCTGGACCAGTTCAGCTCCACTCCTGGCTGACTGTAATATTTTCGAGAGGTCCGCGTAATCGGGGTCATCTTCCCGCTTCTCCGCCAACAGCAGTTCTGAAAAACCCAGAGTAACCTGAAGAAGATTGTTGAAGTCGTGCGCTATGCCACCCGCCAACGTCCCTATAGCTTCCATCTTTTGAGCCTGGAGTAATTGCCGGGAGAGTTTAAGATGTTCCGTAATGTCCCTTTTGACCGCCACATAGTTTACGATCTTCCCGCGGGAGTCTCGTACGGGCGAAATCGTGGAATCCTCGTGATAAAGGCTTCCATCCTTCCTCTTATTTATGAAGCACCCTGTCCAAACTTGTCCTCGTGTGATTGTGTCCCATAGATTCTCGTAGAACGCTCGGTCATGTTCGCCGCTCTTCAGTAGTTTCGGATTTTGGCCTAAAGTTTCATCTTGTGTGTACCCGGAAGTTTGCTCGAAGGCAGGGTTCACGTACTGGATGTTCCCCTCAGTATCAGTGATAACAATTGCTTCAACAGCCTGTTCTACGGCCGTTGCCAAACGCCGTTGCACTTCTTCAGACCGCTTTCGTTTTGAAACGTCTCTGACCCACACCTGCACACCTGGCTCACCTTTCACTTTCACTGCTCTTGCACTGATTTCCCCGTCAAACGTAGAGCCATCCTTTCGTTGTAATTTCACTTCATACTGGGGCACGACCTCCTCGCCTCTCATTCTCGCCACAGCCCTGACGCGGGTGATTTCCTGGTATTCGGGATGATAAATTATCCAGTGATCCAAACCTTCCAATTCTCCCTGGGAATAACCCAGCATATCGTAGAGACGTGAATTCGCGAAGATGATCTTGGAGCCGTTTTGGACGAATATGCCGTCGAAACTTTCCTCCACAAGTGTGCGATACCTTTCTTCGCTCTGCCTAACAGCCTCTTCGGCTCGAAGTCTGTCCGTAATGTCCACCATTACGCCGATCAAACCAGCTAAGGCCCCGTCAGGATCAAAAAAAGGTGCTTTATGGTTGACCAGTGTGCGCTCAGCCCCATCGGGGTGCGGAATAGTAAATTCAAAGATCTGGATATAAGGACGGTCAAATAATTCCTGATCCTTTCCGCGCCATATGTCAGCCAGTTGCTTGGGAACTATTTCATACACAGACTTTCCCACCACTTTTTCCTTTGGTAAGCCCACTAAAGCCGCGAACGCCTCGTTGCAGCCCAAATATCGGCCCTTAATATCCTTATAGAAAACGGGATTGGGAATGGAATCGATCAACGTTTGCCGGAAACCCACCAAATTTTTTAGTGACTCTTCGGTCCGTTTGCGATCTGTAATATCCAGATAAGTTCCGGTCATTCTTACAGGCTTACCATCAGGATCGCGTTCAACGACCTTGCCCCGTGAGAAAATCCACTTCCATTCTGCCGATTTGGCCTTAACTCGGTACTCATCCTCGTAATAGTCAGTACGGCCTTCGAGGTGAGCGTACACGGACTCGAGCGCCCGATTCCTGTCCTTGGGATGCAACATCCTTACCCAAAAATCAAAACTTTGCTGGATTTCCTCTAAAGCGTAACCGATAATTTCTGCCGATCGCCTACTGACAACAGTTCGTCCGGTTTGAACGTACCAGTCCCACAGGCCAAGGTCGGCTCCGTTCAGGGCCAGCTCCAACCTCTGCTCACTTTCTCGCAATGCCTCTTCAGCGTTCCTGCGATCGGCGATCTCTCGTTCCAGTTCTTGATTCACTTGCTGAAGATGCGCGGTTCGTTCGCTGACTCGAGTTTCGAGCTGCTCATTTGCCGCCTTTAGGTGCTCTTGACTTATCTTTAATTTGTTCTCAAGCTCGTGCCTTTTTAGCGCCATTTCAATTGTCGCGATCAATTCTTTGTCTGAAAACGGCTTAACCAGATAACCGAATGGGCGCGTAATTTTGGCTCTTTGCAGCATATCGTCGTCTGCCAATGCCGTCAGATATATAATGGGAATGCCCAACTCCGAGCGAATTACATTGGCCGCCTCGATCCGGTCCATTTTGCCCTCGGGCATGATGTTCATTAGCACAAGATCGGGAGACGCCTCTTTGGCTATCTTAATGGCTTCGAAACCTGCTTTTGCGGTAGCAACGACCTCATAGCTCCCATTGATCAAGATTTCAGCCAAATCCTCGGTAACCAGCCTTTCATCTGCTACCATGAGAATGCGTGATTTCACTACCATCTTTGCCCCCCAGGCAGTTAACATCCTTGAATGTGATCCTTACCCGTGTGCCTTGATTCTTACTAATTTCTGTATGGGGCTATCTGGTTGACTCCACCACATACTACCCGTAGTATGTGACTATGGCTGACTACCCGAGGACGATTGTTGAGCTTGAAGAGCGTTTTCAGTCGGACGACGCCTGTCGTCACTACCTTTT
>JBKQMK010000210.1:0-11891 GCA_052146735.1 Desulfomonilaceae bacterium
TATTCTACAGACTCGTCCAAGGGGTCTGTGAAGCCTCACCGCAACCATATTGGAAACTGGTAGGGCGCTCTTTTGCTGATGAACCACTAGATGTTGGGGTAACCTGACCAAAGTGGATACCCCCTTGGCACCAAAGGACTCAGTTTCCTAAGCTCGGTGGGGTATTTCGGTAGCTTTCGTGGGACAGTCCCGCCGCGGCGGGATTGCCTGTCTATCAAGAATTGACAGGCAGGATGCCTGCCCCACCAATATCCATTCGGGCTCGGAATGCGCCGCGCCTGCGCTTCCCCGATCTGTAATGATGTTTTCCATCATCGCTTCGTCTCTGTTACAAGAATTTTCTTCCTACCCTCAGAAATATTTCGTGTAGAATGAACGCCACCTTGCTGGATTGCGAGGAGCATGGTGCGCTTCAGCAGTCTCGCGGTGAACTATAGCTCTGAACGGCATTGGACATGACTGATTACCGGCCCCATCTTCAGTGGATCGACGGTCAGGAGCGCCGAATGGTCGACCTTCTTACCCGTTGGGCCAATGTCAATTCCGGCTCCCATAATCTTCCAGGCCTGAATGACATGCTTGCTCTTCTCGAGCAAGAATTCAGCGTGCTCGGCGGCGAAACGGCGAGAGTGGAAATTTCCCCGCAGCGACCCGAGAATTCTGCCGGTGGCGCTGTTCGAGCACCGCTTGGCAAGGCTCTTCTAATTCGTAAGCGTCCCACAGCCCCGCTTAGGCTCCTGCTGTGTTGCCACATGGATACTGTGTACCCCGCGGATCATCCTTTTCAACAGAGCGTTCGCATCACGGACAATATTCTCCGGGGACCGGGCGTTACAGATGCTAAAGGCGGCCTCGTGGTGATGCTCTTGGTTTTGCAAGCATTTGAGCGCAGCCCGTGGGCGGAGAAGGTCGGGTGGGAGGTCTTGATCAATCCTGATGAAGAGATAGGCTCACCAGGTTCCGAGCCTCTGTTGATCCAAGCCGCGAAGAGAAATCATCTGGGGCTGGTCTTCGAGCCTTCCTTGCCAGATGGGAACCTGGTGGGAGCGCGTAAGGGCTCGGGAAATTTTACCGTGATTGTAAAAGGCAAAGCCGCTCATGCGGGGCGCAACCCTCAGCTCGGACGAAACGCGATTGACGCGTTGGCGAGATTCATCGTGGGGCTGGCGTCCTTGGCCGATTCGGGAGGTGCGATAACCACGAACGTGGGTTACGTCCAGGGAGGCGGACCCGTGAATGTGGTCCCAGACCTGGCCGAGTGCCGCTTCAATGTCCGCGTTGTGGCGCCGGATGGTCAAAAGTCCTTCGAGAAAGCTCTCAAGCGCCTTGCAGAAGAAATCAATCGGATCGATGGCATTTCCCTGGAACTTCATGGCCGCTTCACACGGCCTCCTAAGCCGCTAGACGCGAAGACACTCAGGCTCTTGGAACAGGTTGCCGCATGTGGCCGCGACCTGGGTTTGTCTCTGCAATGGCGGCCGACCGGAGGCGCATGTGACGGCAATAATTTGGCTGCCTCAGGACTCACGACAATTGACAGCCTCGGCGTGACCGGTGGTGATATTCATAGTTCGGAGGAATATATTCTGCTCGACAGCCTGGCGGAACGAGCGAAGCTGACGGCCCTGCTCCTCATGAAACTGGCAGCAGGAGAGATAGAATTATGACGGCTCTTTTAACGCGCTGAGGATTTACAGCTGCAGAGGTCTGTGGTAACTCTCGCATTAGGGAGACGCGCAGACATCGATTTCAGAATAACCTGTTTAGCGGTTTTTAACCTAGTCACGTCGAAAGGGGGAATTGATAAAGGTCGTCTCGATTATGAATTACAAGGGCGGAGTCGGCAAGACTACTCTCGCTCTCAATCTTGCCGCAGAGTTGGCCTTCAGCCATGGCCAACGCGTCTTGCTTGTTGATCTGGACCCTCAGGCCAGTTTGACCTTCAGTTGTGTTTCCATTGATACTTGGAGAGGTACCTTGGAGGGGACACGTACTATCAAGAATTGGTACGACGCTTTTATTGACGAGGACACGGAGATTTCACTAAGAAACCTCATTTATCAACCGCCGAACCTAAAGTACGATAGGGGTTACGTTGAACTAATACCGTCCCACCTCGGCCTGATCAATGTCGACCTAGAGATAGCGGTACGGATTAGCGCTGGCAGCCGACGACAAATGGCCAACAATTTCGTAAAGGTTCATTCGCGCCTGAAGAAAGGACTCGGCGAAGGGCAGATCACCGAAAAGTATGATCTCGTCATGATCGACTGCCCTCCGAACTTTAACATCGTTACGAGAACGGCCATCGTCGCAAGCGACGGCTACTTTACCCCGACCAAGCCGGATTATTTGTCTACGCTAGGCATCGAACAATTGAACCGACATGTGTCCGAACTCATGGGCGACTACAACAGGTATCTGCAAGAGTCCCACGATATGAGTTCTTCTATTTCACCAACTCCTCTCGGGGTCATCTTCAACATGGTGAAGATATATCGGCAGCGGCCGATTCAGGATCAACGAGAGCACATAAGTACCATTAGAAGGCTGAGTCTTCCTATTTTGCAACAAATGATACGTGAAAACAACAGGTTCTACTCTAGGCGAACCGACGAAGGCTTACCGCTGGTCATCCGAGCAGGTACTGATAGGCAATTCCTCCAAATTCGCAGGGAGTTGGAAGCGCTTGCGACAGAGGTAATAGGAATAATCAGCACTCTATAAAGGAGCCCATCATGAACAAGAAAGAAATCGCTGCCCTATTAAGAGCAGTTGCCGATCTTCTCGAAAGAACTGATCCTAGGGACGTTAAACGGCTTTTGGAAGGACGCGCAAGCCTGGTTATCGGAGATCCTCAAAAGGACTTCGAACCGCATCCTTCAAATCTGCAAATCAAGGTTCATTGGGAGAAAGTCAAAAAGAGACTTGAAGCCGCTCGTACCACAGCGGAGGGCCTCCAAATTCTAAGGGAAGAAGGTGCGGACAGAACAAAGCGGGATCTAGAAGAACTCGCAAGGCACTACGATGTTGCAGTTAGGAAATCAGAGCCAATGGCCAATTTGGCGAATCGAATTGTTGATGCCGTGGTCGGATCACGGATTTACTCAGAAACTATGAAGAGCCTGGATCTTCGATCACACGGAAAGACGAGAAAAGCAGGCTAGCGCGGACTGAAGATGCAAAGATAAAAGGGGGAAATAGCATCGGGAATACGTGTTATTGAGGCTACACTATGAACATAGATCCACAACACCTACTACAAGACGCGCTGAGAGAGTTGACGAGGAAGGAACGCCGCAACCTACTGGGAGTAGCGACCACTGGGATCGTGGCGGTTGTGATGGAATTGAGACCGACAGCTATATCGGCTTTAGGAATCAGCTTCGATGCAGCTCAGTACATGCGCCTGTTATCTGTATGGGGTTGGATCGTAGTCTATTTCCTAGCGGCTTTTGTAATTTATGCAGTATCAGACGTTCTTTCCCGGAGAGTAGCCATAATTGACTCATCGTGGAAGAAACAGATAGATGACCACCAACACGAAGCAGAGCAACAAGAAAAACTGGAGCAATTAGCTTCAGGAAGTCAAGGCCCCGATATAGATTTTGTTGTGTCTGGAATAGCAGGGGCGATAGGAATTAACACAAGAGAGAAGCAGCGCCGAGAAAAGATAGAGATGATGGAACAGGAAATGCGTCCGTACCAATTTTTGTCTCAACTGGTGTTGGGTGTACGACTATTCTTTGATCTTGGTTTGCCCATTTTGATAGGGCTAATCTCCTTGTGGCTGCTGTTCGGTAAATATGGGCTCTCTAAAGGAACAATTTCATCGCCTTAACCTGCAATCTTTACTCTATGCAGAACTGAAGGAGATATTGCAGTGAAATCTCATTCAACGGAAACTCTTTTGGAATTGCTTCCCATAGAGATCGAAGAGATGTTCCCTGGTCCAGATGAAGTCGTGGTCTTTTACCGAGGTTGGGATTTACAGGGTTCCCCACTCACGGCCGAGTTAACTTCATATTTGGTGGAAAACGATGTGAAAGCTAGGCCTTGTCTACTGGAAAAGTCTTTGGGCAGATATGGGTGGTCCGAAAAGTCCGCTGAGATTTTTGTTCTGCCAATGCTCATTTCCTATTTCTCCGATCCGAATGTAAATCAGGTATTATGCGGCCTGCTGGCGAGCTACATATATGACCTCATGAAGGGAGGAAAGAAGACGTTAAGGGGAGCCATAGGTCGATGGAGTGAGTCGGAAAAAATCCTGAGCGTGAGGGGATATAGATGCAGGGAAACCAGGGACGGCATTCAGTTAGAAATCGATAACATTTATACCAATTGCCACTCCCCTCAGCAAATAGCCGATGCGTTTCTGAGAAGCCCCCAAGGCACACATACGGAGGACATTATGGTTTCCAGAGTGATAGCGATAAACGTGGGAATCGATCCACTCGGTGGCACTGATATCTCCCATCTGACCGAACCAGAAGTTTTGAATAGGATTCGAGACTTTCTTTCATTGTCAGTTGATTACCAACTTGAGAGGATGAGGTCCACAATACCCTCAGTAAGGGTGTTCAACCCAGCGATAAGCTCTTCGCAGTTTCAGGACGACTCCTTTCTCCAGGTGTCGATCCCGGTTGAGTTATATGATCAGATCTACCGGGCTGTTCAGGTCATGCGCTTAGGAAGAGAAGATAGCGAGCGCTCTCGCCTTATCGCAGTTGCTATATGTTCATAATGTCCGCTGAGAATTTCTAAACATGGTGGAGGGGGCGAGGCGGGTTTGTTAAATTAATAATTCCTATACGAAACAGGTTACCCAGGCATGAAAACAACCATAGCAGCGGGCTTGGCGTCAGACCCGCGAATTGCACAGGCAAAGAGACTCTTGCTGGACACCATTGCCGACCACCAGCGCAATATCACCGGAATTCGCCCGCCCGACTCTGAATCAAAACAGTCTTATGAGGAACTGTTGGCTGAATTTGGAGAGGTCCGGGGAGCACCCCTGTTCTACCCTTACATCGGAAGCGGCATTGGCAGAGGGCCGCTTGTAGAGTTGGCAGACGGCAGCGTAAAGTACGACTTCATTTCCGGCATAGGGGTTCATCATTGGGGTCACAGTCATCCTGCCCTGACAGAAGCATCGTTGGATGCGGCCCTGCAAGACACGGTGATGCAGGGGAATCTTCAGCAAAACGCGGAGAGCCTTGAGGCGGCCCGCCTGTTGTTGCAAGGGGCAAACCGCCAAGGGGCGCACCTGAAGCACTGTTTCCTCACCACCAGTGGGGCTATGGCCAATGAAAACGCGTTTAAAATCGTTTTTCAGAAAAAAAGCCCTGCAGATCGGATACTGGCATTTGAAGGCTGTTTTGCCGGGCGTACGCTGGCGATGGCTCAGGTAACGGACAAGCCTCTTTACAGGGCCGGGTTGCCGTCCATGTTGTCTGTGGATTACATCCCGTTTTTCGATCCCTCTAGCCCGGCGGAGAGCATCAAAAGATCAGGCGAACACTTGGCACGCCACCTGGAACGTTATCCCGGCAAACATGCGGCCATGATTTTCGAGCTGATCCTTGGCGAGGGCGGGTTTTTTGCGGGGAGCAGCGATTTTTTTGTTGCTTTGATGGACATCCTGAAGCAGCATAGCATTGCTGTCCTCGTGGACGAAATTCAGACCTTTAGCCGCACCACCGAACTTTTTGCCTTCCAGTACTTTGGGTTGGATCACTATGTAGACGTAGTAACTGTGGGTAAATCGGCCCAGGTATGCGCAACGCTCTTTGCTGAAGAGTATAACCCAAGGCCCGGACTGCTCAGCCAGACGTTTATTTCAAGCACTTCCGAACTCTTTGCGGCCAAGGTTATCGTGCGCGGGTTGATGGAAGGGGACTATTTTGGTACGGACGGAAAGATTGCTCGTTTCCATGATCATTTTGAAAAACATCTCAAAGGAATAGCAGAGCGACACCCCGGACTTGTGACCGGTCCGTACGGGATCGGCGCGATGATCGCGTTTACTCCGTTCAACGGCGAGCCCGAAAAGGTCAAACGATTTATCCACGCCCTTTTCAACGCAGGAGTGATTGGTTTTTACGCGGGTCATGACCTGTCCAGAGTTCGTTTCCTTATACCAATCGGCGCAATAACCTTCGACGACATTGACCGGGTTGCTTTGATTATTGAGGAAACTCTGTTGCGCCAGATGTGACAGAGTTGGGCTGGGAATTGGGAGGCGCGACATGGTTGTAGTTCGCCCAGTGAAGATAGAGGATCTGGATCGGCTTGTTGAATTGGCCCATGTTGCCAGTTTCGGTCTCACCTCGCTGCCCAGAGACAGGGACCTATTGCATAAGAGGATACTCGAATCGCTGCGAAGCTTTTCAAATGAGACGGACAAGCCGGCAGGCGAGCTGTTTCTCTTTGTCTTGGAAGATCTGGACGCGGGCATGGTTGTGGGCACGAGTTGCATCGTTTCAAAAGTGGGGGGCTTTGAACCCTTTTACGCGTACAGAATCCAAACTTCTGTACATCAGTCGGAGATGTTGAATATTCGCAAAGAAATTCAGACCCTCCATCTGGTAGCCGAACACAGTGGGCCGACTGAAATAGGGGGTCTGTTCGTGGTGCCCGAGTATCGCAAGCACGGAAATGGGCGCCTGCTTTCATTGTTCCGTTTCCTGTTCATGGCTGAGCATCCCAACCGTTTTGAGCCACTAGTTGTTGCGGAAATGAGAGGTGTCGTGGATGACCAGTGTCGCTCGCCTTTCTGGGATGCGTTGGGACGCCATTTCTTTGAGATGGACTATTGTAAAGCGGACCTACTGAGCGCCATGGACAAGAAGTTTATCGCGGACTTGATGCCTGCGTCCCCCATATATGTGCCTCTGCTTCCCAAAGCAGCCCAAGACGTGGTCGGAAAGGTGCACGAAAACACAAAACCTGCCCTCAAGTTGCTTGAAGATGAAGGATTCCGCTTCAGCGGGATGGTGGACATCTTCGAGGCCGGACCTCTTGTCCAGTGTAGGATCGCGGACCTTCGCATAGTGAAGGAAAGCCGCAATGCCCCTGTTGACGAGATCACGGCCGAAGAGATTGATTCCGTTCCTTTCATCATTGCAAATGTCGGCCGCAATTTTCGGGCAGCTATGGGGCCAGTGGGATACAGTCCCTCCGGCGGGGTCCTTTTGACTCGGCGGACCGCAGACTGCCTTGACCTGAATGTCGGGGACAGGGTGCGCGTCGCCCCTCTAAGGCCTTCGACCCCCGGAAGGGAGAGAGATTGATATGCCGACGAAAACCCATTTCATCGACGATAAATGGATTGAGGGGACGGGAGAGAAGTTCTCTTCGTCCAATCCTGCTACCGGGGAGATCAATTGGGAGGGTAATTCCGCAACCGATCAAGAAATACTTCAGGCCGTAAAGGCAGCGGCCGCGGCCTTTGAAGCATGGGCCGACAGAACTCCGGAGGGTCGAATCCGATATCTGGAGGCGTATCGAGAAGAAGTTCGAGCCCACAGAGAGGAAATGGCAGTGGCCATTTGCAGGGAGACCGGTAAGCCCCACTGGGAGGCCCTCACCGAAGCTGACGCAATCGCGGGCAAGGTAGGCGTATCTTCTGAGGCCTATTACGAGCGCTGTGCCACGGTTACAACCGAGATTGCCGGTACGCCGGCGGCCACTCGTTTTAAACCGCATGGTGTGGTAGCGGTTTTCGGCCCGTTTAATTTCCCCGGTCATCTCCCCAACGGTCACATTGTGCCGGCGCTGCTTGCAGGGAACACATTGGTGTTCAAACCCAGTGAGCAAGCTCCATTGGTCGGCGAAAAGATGCTGGAACTCTGGCAGGCCGCCGGGCTGCCGAAAGGGATCCTCAACATGGTCCAAGGCGGCGGGAAGACAGGGATGGACTTGGCTTCGCAAGGCGGTCTTGACGGTCTCTTTTTCACCGGGAGCGCGGCCACTGGTAAAGCGCTGCACAGAATGTACGGGGGCAGGCCGGAGAAAATACTCGCCCTGGAAATGGGCGGAAACAACCCGCTGGTGGTTTATGATGCCGCGGATCATCAGGCCGCGGCCTATTTGACTATTCAGTCCGCGTTTATTACCGCGGGCCAGAGGTGCACCTGCGCGCGTCGGCTGATCGTGCAGAATGGAAATAACGGTCGCCGGTTCGTTGATTCGCTCATTTCCATGATGGGGAGGATCAGGGTGGGGCCGTACACCGATGCACCCGAGCCGTTCATGGGGCCTGTAATTTCCGGTCAAGCTGTCGAGAACCTTCTCGCTGCTCAGGATAGTCTCCGCAAGAATGGCGGGGAGCCGTTGGTGGAGATGAAGAGACTTGATCGGACCGGGAACTTTCTCTCACCCGGACTCATGGATGTGACCGACGTGCCGGACCGCCCGGATGTCGAACTCTTTGGCCCGCTTCTTCAACTGATAAGGGTCTCCGACTTTGACGCAGCCATCCGAGAAGCCGGCGACACAACCTACGGCCTTGTGGCGGGACTGTTAAGCGACAACAAGGACCTGTACGAAAGATTCTACCGGAAGATTCGCGCAGGGGTAATAAATTGGAATCGGCAGACCACCGGCGCAAGCGGCAGAATGCCTTTCGGGGGAGTGGGCGCCAGCGGGAACCATCGCCCGAGCGGCTACTATGCCTCGGACTACTGTTCCTACCCTGTGGCCTCCAATGAATTGGAGCGGCTGGAGCTCCCGAGTCGGTTTCTGCCGGGAATTGATCTATGAGGTTTCAAGGGATCGAACAAGGGGGAGTAGAAGTGGATCGCGCATTCTTACATAACAAATTGTTTATCTTGCTCCGCCAGGGAGACCCGGAGGGGTGACTGAAAGTAGCCAGATGATTTATCGCCTGGGTCTGGTGGACAATCGAGAGGGATGCGTCCCATTCGGGACGAGTGATTCTTTCAGTTCTTTTTACCGGATGTCCGGCCGTCCCTACGGGACTTGATTTCCTTTGCCGCCGCTTTACCTGGCGATGAATCGCCCAGGCTACTTTCATCGGTCGCTACAGGACCGGAATGACTTCGATCAGGCAACCGCTAATCCTGCTCTACAGGAGCAAATGAATGATCCATCGGATAAATCATGAGAACCAAGGCATTCGAAGTGAATTTTGACGGACTGGTTGGTCCGACTCATAATTACGCGGGCCTGTCTTACGGGAATGTTGCCAGTATGGAACATGGTTTGACCGTATCCAATCCCAAGGCCGCGGTATTCCAAGGGCTCGACAAGATGAAACTCTTGTCGGACTTGGGCCTGGTTCAGGGCGTGTTGCCCCCCCAAGAACGGCCGGACGTAAATACACTCAGGCGTCTGGGCTTTCGAGGATCGGACGCTCAAATTCTATCTACAGCGGCTCGGAAATCCCCGTCCTTGCTGGCCGCATGCTACAGCGCCTCAAGCATGTGGGCGGCCAATGCGGCCACGGTTTCGCCCAGCGCTGATACGGCCGACGGCTTGCTCCACTTCACTCCGGCCAATCTTGTCAGCCAATTCCACCGATCTCTTGAGTCCGAATTCACGGCACTGTTGCTGAAAGCGATTTTCAATGATGAGACCGCTTTCGTTCATCATCTTGCTCTGCCTCGTGCTGTACAATTCTCCGACGAGGGGGCAGCCAACCATGTCCGTCTGTGCAGTTCCCACGAAATTGGAGGCATTGAGCTATTCGTCTATGGAAGGAAATCGTTTGACCGCACTGACTCAAGGCCCCAAGTTTTCCCCACGCGCCAGACCCTTGAAGCCTCGTCCGCGATAGCGAGGCTCCACAGGCTTGATCCCTCCAAGACGGTTTTTGCGCGGCAGAACCCATCGGCAGTTGACGCCGGAGTGTTTCATAACGACGTGATCTCCGTTGGGAACGAAAACGTTTTTTTGTATCATTCCAAAGCATTTGAAGATACGAAGGGGGTAATAAATGAACTGAGAAAAGCATTTCTTGATTCCTGCCATGCCGAATTGATTGCTATAGAAGTGTCATCGGACCAGGTTTCAGTTTCCGAATCGGTAGGAACATATCTCTTCAACAGCCAATTGGTGACACTGCCGGATGAGTCCATGTGTTTGATCGCGCCTCTGGAATGTGCCGAGAATAAGAGCACGAATCATCTTCTGCATCACATTGTTGACAACCCAGGCAGCCCAATCCGACATCTGCGCTACGCAGATACTCGCCAGAGCATGAAAAATGGGGGAGGTCCCGCGTGTCTGAGACTCCGTGTTGTGCTCACCGAAGAAGAAAAAGCGCTCGCTCACCAGGGTACATTCCTCACCGACAAGCTCTACGATGATTTAAGAGCGTGGGCGGATCGTCTTTATCGCGATCGGCTTGAGCCGGATGATTTGGCTGATCCGACCCTTGCGGAAGAGAGCAAGACCGCGCTGGACGCTCTGACTCAGCTTCTAGACTTGGGGTCTTTGTACAGTTTTCAGAAAGAATGACCTGGGTTGGGCGGAGAGTTTTCCCAAGGCGCCCGAAATGTTAGACGGCTCCGAACCAATCATTTGGGGTGTAATTTGAGTCTCTTGATCAGTTTGTCTACCATTACGTCCGCCAGTTTGTCCGTGAACCTGTCGGAAAGTCTTGCCACTACCTTGTCCGCAATTTCATCTGCCAATATGTCGTCGGATTCTTCGGCACACACGACCACAGTGGAACCCCCTCTAATCTCGTCTGAAACCACGTCCATGACCGGGCTCGCCGCGGTGAAAGTTTCTTGTGACAAAAAAGGCTCGTCCGGCTCTCTTGGCTGGTCGACCTGGGCTTGTGAAGACTGACTTGCGAGACTATGATCAGTCATGACAGGTGGATGAAGAGATTTTTGGGGAAGCGGTTTGATGAAGGCACTGCCCTTCATCGATGTGCCTCCTTCTCCGAGGTTGAGGTTTTGAAACTCCTCTAAATCATAGCTAAAACCAGGGTTGATGTACTTGATACGGCATTCTACGCAATGCGACGGATGTTTGCAATTGACGGTTCCGGGAAGTCTCAGGACCGAATCGATCCCTATGTCGGTGCTGCACTGGAAGTAACCGTTAATTTTTCTCAAGATTGCTTCAACCGGGGCGGGATCACGCATTTCGGTGACCTGTTTGAGCAGCCAGTAGAGATGGACCCCCCAACCCGATTCCACAATAATCGACGGAGGTAATGGAAAACTTCTGATCGCCTTGGCTGCCTGGGCGTGACCGAAGAAGAATCGATTCCTTCCCGAATATCCTTCAGATGCGAGATCCATCCCGGCCCAGAGTGCAACCAGATAGCGAATATGCCTTTTATCGTGCTTCATGCTCTCTCTGGGGCAAACGCCGAAATATATGTGCTGCTCTTCTTGATATTGTTCCCTGGCCAGTAATTCGATATTAGGGAAAAAACGGGTACTTACCTTGTGGTCCAGATGTCTGACCGCCCTGACTAATAGGAAGCCTTCACGCTTTGTAAAATAACGTTGGAAGAGTGTTTCTAGAAAGTCCTTCCTGGTGTATTCGCCCCGCATGAAAAATCCTCGATTCGCGGAAATGACCGCCATTTAGCGCCATTCTATTTTGAGTGTTAAAAAATGTCAACAATTTCGGTATAAAATAAGAACTGCTCTTTCCCGGTCACGACCCATAAGCCTGTTACGGTTGTAAAGGCAATAAAATGTGTTCGTTATGCGTCGGCTGGACAGCCCTGAGAAACTGTGGTAGGAGATTCAGAGCGTTTCATCCCCTTGAAAGACCAAGGCTTGCATAGACGAAGGAGGCAAAGGATGAAAAAAATTGGTTTAGTTATTGCTCTAGTGGTAGCGGTTGGACTCGTGTGTGGAACATTAGCGCAACCGGCTGAAGCCTTTTTCTTTGGCGGCGGC
>JBKQMK010000211.1:0-23946 GCA_052146735.1 Desulfomonilaceae bacterium
GAAAAACTACGGTACCGGCATTGGGCTGACACTAGCCAAGAAAATTATTGAGGCCCACAATGGGTCTATATCGGTCAATTCGGATGGAGGTGAAACCACGTTTACGGTGTGGCTTCCTCTGAATCGAGACGAATCAGCCATGAAGCGACCGGCATGACATGTGACTGCACTTGTGGCAATCCTGTTCTTGCGTTTTGGCGCCTCCGTGAATAATTAATAATCATAGTCTAAGAGTGGGGAAAGGGCATCTCGAATGAAACGAGACCTGAACCACATGTGAATTAAGACTCAAGATATAGATAATGAAGGAGAAAATGTTATGAGTTTCAGAGAAGTAATAAATGACGTAAAGGAAAAATTAGGCTTAGGGATAAAAGAACGGAGGTTTGCCGAAGAGACGTTTGGGGCTTCGTATGTCCACAGGAGGATGGGTGCCAACCCTCATGCCGAATTTGAGCAGATGCATCCGGCAGTGAACAAGGATGAACCTGAGGCCTTTGCGAATCCGGTTGAAGCAGGAGCCAAAAAACTGTCTGAAGAACAGTGCGGAAGAGCTATTCCCAGGCCGCTTACCGACGATCTTCAGCCCCGTTCGGATAACGGCTGCCCCGCGAACGCCAATAGGTGGATGGGTGCCAATCCTCATGCCGAATTTGAGCAGATGCATCCAGCGGTAAACAAGGAAGAGCCCGCGGCCTTCGCAAATGCTTGTGAATCGGGTGCCAAGAAAGCTTCCGAGGCGCAGATGGGAAAACCGATGCCTGAGCCAACATTCCATTGCCAATGACGACTCTGATCGTATGGATGGGCGGGACAGCGATTCTCGCCCATCTGTTCGAAGATGTACGATTAATTCTTGGCTATCGAAGATGAGTTTCTGGAAACGAGGTAATTTCTAACTAGAAATCTTAGGAGATTGCGATGGCTAAATCTTTTAGTCGACAACTTCGAGGATACTTTTCGGACATTGGAAACGCGCTTGAAGGCAAGCCCAAGTGGCGCTCGAAACCCGCCACATTTGCGGCGATAGTCCTGTTGTTCCTTATTGCTCTCGGACAGCTATTGAGCCTGGTGTTTCACGTCAAAGTCATTGCCAACGGTATCGCGATCCCCCTGTGGGGGAGTGGCATCGCATGCGTGGTGGCTGCAATACTCGCGGTCATGCTATGGCGAGAAAGCGGGCTCTGAGTGCTGAGGAGACGGACTGCCCTGTTCGACGAATTCCAGCGGTTATTCCTCGTCATAACCCAGTGTTTTCATATAGTGCTTGAGGGAATGACGAGAGATCCCCAGGAGACGGGCCGCGGTTTGCCTGCTGCCTCCGGAGCGCCGCAGTGCCTCATTGACCAGAAATCGCTTCAATTCCTGAGTTATTTCGTTCAGAGACTGATGGCTGGGAAAGGACACCCCAAATGATGTCTTTTTATCCTGGGGAACCGAATCCGCAACATCATGAAGTCCCAATGTTTCCAGATTCAATTCTTTTCCATGTGAGAGTATCAAGGCTCTTTCCAGCACGTTACGCAATTCCCTTACATTACCGGGCCAGCCGTATGTCTTGAGCGCATTTACGGCCCCGGAGGAGATAACTGGAGTCTCGTGGATTTGAAGTTCTCCGCGAAGCCTGGACAGAATCTCCTGGAGAAGTACAGGTATGTCTTCCGGCCTCTCCCGCAGCGGAGGAACCTCTATGGCAATCACATTGATTCTGTAAAAAAGGTCTTGCCTGAAACGTTTAGTAGCGACTTCTTTCGCTAAGTCCCTATTGGTAGCTGCAATCAGTCGGGCATTGACTGTGATTTCTTTTTCACCCCCTACACGGGTAAATTTTCGAGTATCCAGAAACGTTAGCAGTTTGGCCTGCAGTGAGAGTGAGAGTTCCCCTATCTCATTCAACAATAGCGTCCCGCCTTCTGCCAGTTCCAAGAGACCTCGTTTTCGACCTACTGCTCCGGTAAAGGCCCCCCTTTCGTGCCCGAAAAGTTCCGATTCAGCCAGCCCGGGAGCTATTGCAGCACAATTGACCGCAAAAAAGGGACCATTGGCACGGGCAGAATGGTTATGAATGTACTGCGCAAGATAATCCTTTCCGCTGCCGCTCTCGCCGGTAAGCAAAACGGTGGTATTCCTTCTCGCGGCTAAAAGCGCATTCTTTATAGTGGCTTGCATAGCCTTTGAAGGGTATTCTTTTATTGGCTCGGGAGAAACTTCGGTTCTCTTACGGTCGGTAATGTCATGAGCCATGGTGAAAATGCCGACAATTTCACCTGTGTCGTCCCTGAGAGGAACCCTGATTTCGAGAAGAGTTACAGGCATTCCATTGATTCTGATGGTGTGCTCTTCCTGTACTGTTTCTCCTCTCAAGACACGCGTGTCCGCGTCTCTCAGATAGGCGGCATCGTCCTTACTGAACAAGTCATCGTATGTTGAACCGATAATTTGGGAGGCTTGCAGCCCAAGGAGTCTCTGACCCGCAGGGTTTACATCTATATACTTCAAGGACCGATCCTTGAGGAAGATGTAGTCTTCGGCTCGTTCAAAGATTGCTCTGAACCTAGTTTCACTCTGACGCAGAGCCTCTTCGGCTCGCTTTCTCTCCGATATGTCGGAAATGGCAGCCACAGTGACCCTAGGGAGACCAGGCGTCCCAAGCGCCTTCATCCTTATGTGACCATCGAAAAGGAAGCCGTCTTTTCGCCTCAACGTTGCATCAACCGAGGTAATTTGTCCGGTTTGTAAACTTTCGTAAAGTGCTTCCCGGACCCGCTCATATTCTGCATCGGACGGATAGATTATTCTGGCGCTCTGTCCCACAAATTCACGTTCGTCTTCAAATCCGAACATCTCCATCCAGGCTTCGTTCGCCCACCTCATGATCCTGTTGTCAGCCAGGCCTATGCCGACAGGGGAAGTGGACAGTATGCTCCTTAGCAGGGTTTCACTTTCCTTTAGAGCGCTCTCCGCCCGCTTGCGCTCCGTGATTTCATGCACTAGCTCGTCCCTGTGTTTTTGGCTTATGGCTAGCTGCCGCTTCTCCAAGCTTAGATCTTCAATGAGAAGAAGTACTAACCTTTCTTCAGCCACCCGTAAGGACCTAAAGTAGATGCGGCCCCATATTCTACTGCCTTCAATCCCCAGGAGGGCTTGATGGACTCGCGGTTTTCTGCTTGCGAAGACATCTGCAACCACAAGTTGAATCTCCTGTGCTGCAGCGGGATTAGGGGACAGAGCGGAAAGAGTTGCTCCTAATATTTTTTCATGGACTGGACTTATTCTCTCACAGGCTTGATTTGCAAAGATAATGCGGTGGGTTTTGTCAATCAACAAGACCGGGATAGGGAGGGCTTGCAGCAACTTGCCCAGTGATGTTGATTGCACTTCGTTGACATAGAAGCTGCCCGACGAACTGACATCTTCGCTTAAAAGGGTTCCAAAGTCGATGGGGATTGACTGTGTATCTTCAAAGTCACCGCGGCCCGAGGTTTTTTTGCCTTTCATGATTCATCCCGGTGATTTTGCTGGTTTGGGCCACTATAGCATGTTTTTTGAAAGAATTGCGACGAAATCCTGATCTGCCATAGAAATATTTGACTTGAGTCCTCAGATTCATATGGTACATTTTGGCTCTTACAAAGAGCTAAACTGAATTCTTGAATAATCTCCAGCCCGCGATGGACATTCTATTCCAAGGATGATTTGTGTTGACACGAATGGTAACGTTGGGTAGTTTATTACGATAATATTTGGAGAATGTGATGAATCACGCCATCATTTTTGTACTCAGAAAAGAAGCCGAGGCAAGATCCCAACGTGGGGCTTTCTGTGGCTTTTTTAGTTTCTTTAGCCTGGATCCACCTGGGTAAAACGATCGAGTCGCAGAACCCCGGGTGGATCCAAGATCCTCCCGGGGTTTCTTATTTGGAACCCCGAGGATAACTCCTTGGGGTTCTTTTTTTGACAATGTGGCGCGGACAACTCGGAAAAGAAGGAGGACGTCGTGATCTTGGTTCTGCGGAAAGGAATCACGGAGGAAGAGATCGAGCACCTGAAAAAAGTTCTGGTCTCTGAAGATTATCTAGTCAGGGAAATCAGAGGTGTGGAAGAAACCATCCTCGGCGTCGTCGGGACAATCCAAAAGGACTTGCGCTATTTTGAAACCCTGCCCGGTGTAGAGAAGGTCGTACCAATTTCCAAGCCGTACAAGCTGGTGGGCCGAGAGTTGCATCCGGAACCATCGGTGATTCGAGTGGGTCATGTGGCCGTCGGCGGGGATCGCCTGGTGGTCATTGCCGGCCCCTGTGCAGTGGAAGAACGCGAGCGCACCCTCGAAATTGCCAGATCGGTCCGCCGCTATGGGGCCGTCTTGTTCCGAGGCGGCGCCTTCAAACCCAGAACATCGCCATATGCCTTCCAGGGTTTGGGAGAGGAGGGGCTCAAGATCCTGGCCGAAGTGCGGGACGAAACAGGGTTGGGCATAGTCACGGAAATGACCTCTCCCAGCCAGGCGGACCTGATGGCCAAGTACGTGGACGTGGTACAAATCGGCGCCCGGAATATGCAGAACTTCGAGCTGCTCAAAAGTGTCGGGCGGATGAGAAAACCGGTGCTTCTCAAGCGCGGGCTTGCCGCGACCATAGAAGAGTGGTTGATGTCCGCGGAGTACATTTTGTCAGAAGGGAATGACCAGGTCATTTTGTGCGAACGCGGGATCCGGACCTTTGAGGGGTACACTCGCAATACGCTGGATCTGACTGCGGTTCCAGTTGTCAAGGCATTGACGCACCTGCCTATCATCATCGACCCGAGCCATGCCACCGGAATTCGGGAGAAAGTAAGCCCCATGGCTCGAGCAGCCATTGCCGCCGGGGCTGACGGCCTGATCGTGGAAGTTCATACTGAACCGGACAAGGCCCTTTCGGACGGCCCTCAGAGCCTCTACCCGGAGCAATTCGAGCAGCTTATGCGGCACCTCCATGTCATCGCCCCTGTTGTCGGGAAACAACTGGATTTCAACTACTTGGAGAAAGCCAAGAAAATGGGGAGGCCGCCGGAAGCAGGCGCACAGCCCAAGAAGGTCATGTATACAGGCGTTCCAGGGTCCTTCAGCCACAAGGCATGTGTGCAATTCTTCGGCTCCGAGGTCCCTCACCAAAGCTGTCCCTTGTTTCGAGAGGTCTTTGAAGCAGTTCAGAACGGAGATGCGACGTTGGGTATCGTGCCCCTGGAGAACTCCCTCACGGGAAGCATTCACGAAAATTACGACCTGCTTCTCGAATACGATCTCCATATTGTCGGGGAATTAACTTTGAGGATCGAACACAACTTAATCGGTTATCCAGGCACCTCTCTCAATAAGATCAAGAGGGTCTATTCGCATCCGCAGGTGTTCCGGCAGTGCAAGGAGTTTCTGAAAGCGTACTCCAACTGGGATCTGATAGCTTGTCAGGACACCGCAACGGCTGTGTTGCGGGTCAAGGAAAACAAAGACGAAGAGGAAGCAGCCATAGCGAGCCGTGAGGCGGCGGAACTCTATGGCATGTCCCTCTTGAAGAAAGGGATTGAAACTAGTCCCAGGAATTTCACCCGGTTTGTGGTCATTTCCGCCGGTGAGTTCCTCGACAGCCCCAAGAACAAATCCTCACTGATCTTCTCTGTCAGCGATCGGCCGGGAAGCCTGTATGAAGCCTTGAAGGTTTTTGCGGAAAGACAGATCAATCTGGTGAAACTGGAATCACGTCCGATTCACAATAAACCTTGGGAGTATCTCTTCTATACCGACATTGAAGTGGATATCCATGATTCGCAATACCGCTCGCTCCTCCAAGAACTGGAAAAAAAGACTGAATTTCTCAAGATTCTGGGGTGCTACGCAAAGGGATTGGATGATACCGATAAGACGGGCTTCGGTGAGAAGGCCGTTTGATAGCCGAAACACGCATGAGAAGAATGCCTTGGTCGCCCTCCAAGCGGTGCAAAATGGTCCTGCCACTTGTGTGACAGACGTTCCGTGAATAACCTCAGATTAGAAAGGTCTTAAGACCTTAGAACGGGAGAATTATGTACTCGGTTTGATCGATTCCCGATGGCATCCCGCGACTACTACTGAACCAGGCATCGCTCCACAATAGAGTGATGAGTTGAAAATGAGATCAAGCATAACGCGGGAGGAGGCGAGATCACCATGGAATTCATCAATCAATGGCTGGAGCAAATGGGAGTTGCCCCTATACTGGGAGCAGCTTTTATTGCTGTGGCGACCATCATTGCAGCGATAGTCGTGCGATTCATGGGAGACAAGGTCGCGTTGGCAGTATCGCGATGGTCCGGACTGGGAATACGGTTTCAATTCTTCGAGATCATCCGCCACCCCCTTTGGATCACAGTCATTTTGATCGGAGTGTTGCTGGAAGTCCAGTGGCTTACGCCACCCGACCGTCTCAACTTCTTAATAACAGGAGCGGCCAAAACAGCTCTGGCCATCACATGGATGATTGTCCTGGGAAGAACCCTGGGGCTTGTTTCTTCTAGACTGGGTGGCTACTATCCAGGAGCGACGGAATTATTCCGCCTGTCTGAAAATGTAGGTATAGCGATCATTGGTGTAGTGGGTGCGCTCATGATTCTGGCGGTCTGGCAGATCAATCTGACCCCTCTCCTCGCGTCTGCAGGACTTGCCGGGATTATAGTGGGCTTGGCGGCTAAGGACACTTTGGGCAACTTCTTCGGGGGTATAAGCGTTTTTCTCGATCGGCCCTTTAAGCCCGGAGATTATATCGTGTTGAGGTCCGGAGAACGTGGCAAAGTGGTCGATATTGGTCTCAGGAGTACCAGAATCGTGACCAGAGACGATGTTCTCATAACCATTCCCAATTCCGTGATAGTTAGTACGAAAATAGTCAACGAAAGCGCTCCCAGTCGGATAATGAGGGTCCGCGTGAAGGTCTCGGTCGCCAACACGTCCGATGTGGACAAAGTGAAAGATGTTTTGCTGAAAGTGGCGAATGCTAACTCCCTGGCCTTGCCTGAACCAAAGCCGCGCATAAGATTCCGAGGCTTCGGTGACGGCTCGCTCGATTACGAACTGCTGTGCTGGACTGCTCAACCAAAGGACAAAGGCAGGCTCATCCATCAGTTGGGCACTGCGGTGGTCAAGGCGTTCAATGAGGCTGGAATCTCTCTTCCGAATCCTCAGAGAGACGTGTTCCTGCATCAAGTACCACCCGACACAAGTAGACGATCTGAGGCTCCTGAGGGACCGTTTGTTTCGGTTTAGGACCCCAAATCCGGAAGACGTGCTTTTCTGCAACCAACCAGTATTGAATAGCTTGCACGCAGACTCTTTTGGTAGAATATAGATTTGTATCTTGCCGAGCGACATCGGTCCTGCGACGGCGTATCCTGTTTCCGAGAAAGAGAGCCCATGAACGGCGCTGAAATAGTCGTAAAGACAGCTTTGAGCGCGGGAATTGAAGTATGTTTTTCAAATCCCGGCACCACCGAAATACCCCTCGTCGCGGCACTGGACTCGGTGCCTGGAATCCGCGCAGTGCTGGGTCTCTTCGAAGGGGTCTGTACCGGCGCCGCAGACGGGTACGGGCGAATGCTAGACAGACCCGCCATGACTCTTTTGCATCTGGGGCCGGGTTTGAGTAACGGACTCGCTAACCTGCATAATGCAATGCGCGCTCGTACACCCGTGTTCAATGTGATAGGCGAGCATGCTTCCTGGCACCGCGCCGCTGACGCTCCCCTGACGATGGACATCGAAGCCTTGGCGGGAACTGTGTCGAAATGGAGGCACACGTGCGAATCTCCGGCAACATTGTCGAAAGATACGGCAAATGCTGTCTCCGCGTCCATACGGGGGCAAGTTTCCACTCTTATAGTTCCTAATGATTACCAATGGACCGAATGCAATGGCCAAGCAGTGAGTGTTCCGGAATTCTCGTTTGACTCGGTTGACAAAGCATCGATTGATCGAACGGCCGCGCTCTTAAAGAGCCACGAGAAGGCATTGCTCTTCCTGGGCGGGAAAGCGTTGCGCAAGAGAGGTCTTCAGGCGGCGGCACGAATCAAGGCCGCGACCGGCTGTGATCTGCTGTCGGAGAGGCTCTTTGCACACATGGAAAGGGGCGCGGGAATGCCCCCTGTGCACCGGCTCCCTTATTTTCCCGAACACGCTCTGGCTGTCCTGTCCAAATACCGGTTAGTCGTTTTGGTAGGGGTAGATGAGCCAGTGGCTTTTTTCGGGTATAAAGACATGCCCAGTCGGTTGCTGACTGCCGACCAGCAGGCCTTGCGCGTTGACGGCCAGAATCAAGACTTGTCCGAGGTCCTGGAATGCCTGGCAGACTCATTGGGCGCCACGCGTCACGTCGCTCCCGAAACGAATCCATGCGCAACCTCCCCCAAACCGGACCTCCCTTCAGGCACATTAACCGCGGAAAAGGTATGCACGGTTCTTGCCGGCTTGCAGCCCGAAGGCGCCATAATAGTCGATGAAGCAGTTACTACGGGAGGGTCATATTACCCTTTAACAGCGACTGCGCCGCCTCATAGTTTGCTTACTTTGACTGGTGGTGCCATTGGTCAGGGAATGCCCTGCGCCAGCGGAGCCGCTATCGCGTGCCCTGATCGCCCGGTTATCAATTTTCAAGCCGACGGCAGCGCCATGTACACGGTGCAGTCATTGTGGACTCAGGCACGGGAATCCCTCAACGTGACAACTCTGATATGCTCGAATCGAAGTTATGACATCTTGCGAGTTGAACTCGCGCGTTCGGGTCAGGTTTCTCCGGGCAAGAACACGGTTTCCCTCACGAATCTCGCTGATCCCGTGATCGATTGGGTGAAGATCAGCCAGGGGATGGGCGTTCCGGCTGTGTCTGTAAACACGGCAGAGAAGTTGGCCAAAGAGTTTCTTATAGCGTTGGCCGAGCCTGGGCCACATCTCATAGAAATGGTGCTTTGATCGCCTGAGATGTGTCTCCTCTCTCCTACGCCATTCCAGCAAATCGGGCAAAACCATCGGCAATCAATTTAACGAGGAACTCCAAACTTCGTCAAATTAAACAGGAAGTAGAAAAAGAGGCAGCTTCACAATCTAAAGACCTTGACGGTCTGGTGAGCCCCCCTTTTCTAATGAAAAACCCGAGACGGCGACGATTAGAGCCGCCAAAAGACTCGTGCTTCGGAACGAGGAAGGGGTGCGGTCGATGAGAAATATAGCAGTTTTGACAGTGGTCGCTCTTGCGGCCTTGGTAGTAGTAATGGCGCATGCCGGCCCCGCTTACGCGGCACAGACCTCTGTAGCCGTGAGCAATTCGGGGACGGTAGTGGACATGGTGGTCGGGACTCAAAGCACAGTGCCGGCTCAACTGGTCATGCGAGGTCATGGCGGCGGTCGTGTCGCGTTTCGCTCAGGAGGCTTCCGATCTTTCCGTGCAGCTCGTTTCAATCGGTTTAATCGGGTCCACTTCAGGCACAATCGTTTCTTTAGACCATTTTTGT
Source organism: Desulfomonilaceae bacterium (assembly GCA_052146735.1). Taxonomy (GTDB): domain Bacteria; phylum Desulfobacterota; class Desulfomonilia; order Desulfomonilales; family Desulfomonilaceae; genus CAWBBA01. The sequence goes on from JBKQMK010000211.1 coordinate 9,511, forward strand.
TCGGTTCGGTTGCTGTCCCTTACGCCTACAGCAGTTACTATAATAGCTGCGTTTGGGACGGGTACCAATGGGTGTGCCCCGATGACCTTTATTGAGCCGGAGGAGTTGTTTGGCTAATAAATGAAAAGATGGAACGAGATTTACCATCACGATGAATTGCCACGGCAAACCTTTCCGGTTCAGGTCATAGGCGGTTGAGGTACTGAACGGGCAGCACCGGTGGTCGGGAGAAAATTCTTTCCTCGGCTCCCGGTTTTTTTTAGATGAGCTCCTCCACCGACCTTGGTGCCGAGCGGGAATCCGCCTGCAATATGGCATTCGACCTTCCCTTACGCCGGTCATTCTCTTTCACAGCAGCGTGAATGAGTTTCAAAACCAAATATCTTGACAGGCTTCCAGAATCGAAGCAGGATGATTTGTTTATCCTGTAGCTTGGGAGCAATGGAGATTTTTGCACCTAAAAGTAGATGGCTATGCAACGGGCCGAGCAAGACCAACGAGATGCCCAGTAGAGGCAACGCGGTAAAGGAACTAAATCAGGATGGACTTAAAGGACGTATTTGATGAAATAGTGAAAAGGATGCAGCGGGCAAAGGAAAAAGAAATAAGGCCACAGATCAGTCCTTCCCCTGGAGAATGCACCATCGACATCCCTGAAAAGGAATTACCATATAGCATCCTGCTAAAGGAATACGCCCATGGAGTAACGGTGAACACCCAGTTGTCAGGCACTCCCCAACACCAGATACTGATGCCAGGTGCAAGTTTGCAAGATGCTCTAAGAGTCATTCAGGCCGCCATCATAATTGTCCATGGAAAATCCTTACACTGAACGGCGGCACGAGGGGCTAACAAGAGAGGCAGGCAATGACAGGAGAGGAACGCGTCCCTTTTGACATAGAAGAATTCTTTGACCAGTTGATTGAGAGACTGCAACAGGCCAAGGCCAAGAACCTGAAGCCCGTTATTAGAGAAGAACCTTCATGGGTTATAGCGGTACCGGAAGATGAGGCGAATGGGCGGATAACAGACCTGTTCACTATAATGGTCAAGCAGGAAAATGACGCGTTGCAACTGCACTACGGCAATACAGCGGAAGGTCAGTTTTACCTGGTGACCTTTACGGGAGTCACCAAAGGGGATTTCATCAAGAGCGTGATGGAGATCATACACCACATATTCGGTGAGATCGTAACCGCCGGCCAATAAGAAATACCGCGGCCGCGGCATAAATAGTCGCCTGTACAGAGGCATTTGCTATGATTCAGATAGCCGTCATGCTTGGAAACCGACCGAACTAACGGAATCGTGAAGCCGGCGTGAGAATAATATGCTGATTAAAGACTTGTTCAACGAAATCGTGAGAAGATTAGAATGGTCAAAGGAACGAAACCTTGAGCCATACTTTACTCAAGGTCCTTCAAAATGCGTAGCCACGTTGCCTGTAGACAAGTCCTTGGCCTACGTGGTTACCCTGGATGAAATAGTGGGCAGAGGAGTGCTAATAAAGTCATTCTTCCCCGACGGAGAACCACACCACTGCATAGGCATACCAGACGTTGACCTGGAGGAAGTCGCCTCGATCATCAATGCCGCTGCCCTGATTGTCTATAGAAGGCCGTTGAGAAGGAAAGAAGAAAAAACGACCTGACACGGACTCTTGAACGGATGAACGGTCACACGACATACCCCTTCAAGGGGAGACAATATTATACCAACTCCCATACCCAACAAGCTACAACGAATCTTGAAAACCGGGGCAAGCGCTTCGACCACGCGGACCGACAGGGACGCCGCTCTCTACCACTGGTTCGGTGGCAACGGGCGCCTTGCCCGTCGTCGCTGTGGAAACGCGTTTGCATAGGAATGAGCCTTGGTATTATTCGTTTCAGTTAAGAGTGGTCTTCCAGGTTCACCGGAACTGGATTCACGTGCCAAATTTCGTCGCAATACTCGCGGATTGTCCGATCTGAAGAAAATTTACCCATCCGCGCTGTGTTGAGGATCGACCTACGTGTCCAGGTATCTCGGTCCTTGTAGACCCGACTCACACGGTCCTGACAACCGATGTATGATTGGTAATCCGCCAACAACATGTACTCATCGTGATGAAGCAATGAATCGACCAGCGGCCTGAACAGCTCGGAGTCTCCGTTTGAGAAGAAGCCCGAGCTGATGAGATCAATTGCTTGCCTCAACTCGTCGTTTGCTTCGTAATATTCTCTCGGGTTGTAGCCCTTTGATTTGAACTCATATACCTCTTCTGCCGTAAGCCCAAAAAGGAAGAAATTCTCAGGACCCACTTCTTCTCGAATCTCCACGTTCGCTTCGTCAAGGGTTCCGATGGTAAGTGCTCCATTCATGGCAAACTTCATGTTCCCGGTTCCAGAGGCTTCTTTGCCTGCGGTGGAGATCTGCTCCGACAGATCGGCCGCGGGGTAGATGCGTTGCGAATTCTTCACGTTGAAATCAGGGAAGAACACAACTTTCAGACGGCCGTTCACGTCTTCATCTTCGTTTAGAGTGTCCGCCACAGAGTTTATGAGCTTGATGATCAACTTGGCCATGAAGTAGCCTGGAGCCGCTTTGCCGCCAAATATGAAGGTCCTGGGGATGACTTCGCTGTTTGGATCACGCCTGATGCGATTGTACAGAGTGATAATGTGTAATACGTTCAGGTGCTGTCGTTTATACTCATGGAGCCGCTTCACTTGCACATCAAAGATAGATTGAGGGTCCACAATGATTCCCGTACGGTCGCGGATAAGGACGGCCAGATCAGTCTTGTTGAGCAGTTTGATTTCGCGCCACTTTTCACGGAACTGAGAGTCCGCGGCAAAAGATTCGATACGTCTCAACTGCTCCATGTCAGTGACCCAAGTCGGACCAATCGTTTGCGTCAGGAGTTCCGCAAGTCTTGGATTGCTCAGGACCATGAACCGGCGTGGGGTCACTCCGTTGGTTTTGTTGCTGAATCTTTCCGGATAGAGTTCGTAGAAGTCTCGAAGAACCCAGCTTTTGAGCAATTCAGTGTGGAGTTCTGCCACGCCGTTAATCGCGTGACTTCCCACGCACGCCAGGTTGGCCATCCGAACATATTTTTCCCCGGATTCATCGATCAACGAGAGCCGCGCAACACGATCGCCGTCATTCGGATATTTCTCACGAAGGTTATCCAGAAATTGTCGATTGATCTCAAAGATAATCTCCAAGTGCCGCGGCAAAAGCCCTCCAAATAGAGGCAGAGGCCATTTCTCGAGGGCCTCCGGGAGAAGCGTATGATTCGTATACCCGAAGGTTTTTCGGGTAACGTCCCAAGCTTGATCCCAGTCTATATTGTGCTCATCTACAAGAAGACGCATCAATTCCGCCACCGCAAGTGAAGGGTGCGTGTCATTGAGTTGTACGGCAAAGGTTTCATCGAAATTGTCAACTCGTTCATTGAAGAGGAGGTGTATTTGCAGCATGTCCTGAAGGGAGCAGGATACAAAAAAACTGTTGGGCAAGCCGAAGCCTCTTGCCTTCCAGTGGCTCGTCGTTGGGATAGAGCACCTTCGAGACCGTCTCCGAAGTCATTTTGTTTTCTACTGCGCCATAATAGTCCCCGACGTTGAAAGCCTGGAAATCGAAGGATTCACAAGCCTCGGCCTTCCAAAGTCGGAGAGTGTTGCAGGTGTTGACTCCATATCCGACTATCGGCATATTGCAGACCACCCCGCGGACCATATAATTAGGCACCCACTCTACCCTGTACTGACCATGTTCATCGTAATACTGTCGGGTGTGGCCGCCGAATTTCACCTCGTAGGCTACATCGGGATGGGGGATTTCCCACGGATTGCCCTGAAACAACCATTTGTCCGTTAATTCTTCTTGCCCGCCGTCACGAATAACCTGGTGGAATATCCCGAATTCGTAACGTATGCCGTAACCAATGGCAGGAATTTCGAGGGTGGAAAGCGAGTCGAGGAAACATGCAGCGAGTCTGCCCAGTCCACCGTTGCCCAGCCCCGGCTCCGGCTCTTGCTCCAACATTTCTTCCCAGTTGAGACCCGCGGACTGGTAAGCATCCCTCACCGATTCATATATACCCAGATTTATGAGGTTATTAGCCAGTTGGGGACCGATAAGGAATTCGGCCGAGAGGTAACTCACAATCCTCGCTTTATTTCTGCGATAGGTCTCTACGCTACTGATCCATCGTTGTTGCAGCCGATCGCGCACTGTGTATGCAAGGGCCATGTAGAAATCATTCACGGTAGCCAGTTCATCAGGCCTCCCCTGAGAATAGCGCAGGTGATCTATGAAGCCTTGCTTGAGCGCTTCGATAGTCACCCCTGTGCGACCACTCTCTCGCTCGGGAGCGGTCTGAGAACTCTCGTCCTGCTTTGTCATATGCGACTTCTCCTTGCTTCCGAGAATGAGGGTCTATTGCTTCCAAACTAAGAGCCGTAGGGCGTGAGCATGGGGCAGGAAACTAGACGACTACGGGCCATGCGCGTGGTCGTTTACCCGGCACAAGTTATCGGGCGTACTGTCTTGTCAATGATAGAGGTTTCATCTCCAAAGCGGTGTCGAGCCAAAAAGTCGACGATATGAGACCCGTATTGTTGGGGTTGCTCATCGTAAGTGTTATGTCCACAATTTGGCAGCACCGCTAGCTCCCCTTTGGGAAGATGCCGATAAAAGGCTACGCCCTGCTCCACTTCAAACAGAAAGCTTCTATCAGGATATAAGACCAGAGTCGGGCAATTAACCAATCCTAACGTCGGCCTCAAATCAAAGATATATTTTCCGTAAGCCCCGCCGAATTGCCGAAACTGATTGAAGAATGGCTCGGTTCTTTCTCCGTGCCAACTAGTGAGTTTTGTTTTCAGGTCAGGATCCAATTCTTCAAAGCTCTTGGCAAACTTTATTGCATTGAATTCAGACATGGAAATGGTGCTGTAACACAGGGTGCTCGATATCACTATGCTCTTGACACGATGAGGATACTTGGCAGCGTAGTCGACAGCCACAACGCCGCCTTCGCACTGCCCTACGACGTGGAATGCGTCAATTCCAAGCCAATCCCGTAATGCCTCCAGTTCATAGACGCTTTCAGGTCGGAACTGATCGCTTACATAGAAATCTTCAAAACGAACTCCTGGTTCAGACTGTCCGTACCCTCTCCGATCATAGCAGACCGTTTTATAACCTTGCTCAACCAAGGACGGTATTGTCTTGTCCCACATTTTGGCGCATCCGAAACCGTGATGCAAAAGCAAAACGGGGTCCCCGAAGCCCTGGATTTCATAATGTAGTTTGATTCCGTTTATGTCAGCAACTGCCATACTCAACTCCTCTCATTCCGCTAACGCCATGCGAGTTCTCTCGGTGCTTCTGCCAAGCTTGTGGTACTTCAAGTAGAGACAAACAAATTTGAAGTTCAGCAAGGGATGGCTTATTCCTTCGCTCCATGAGCTTTCAGCAACGCCACGATTGGCGTGTGGCCCTGAGCCGAAGCCCACATCAAGGCCGTTCGTCCACTCTTGTCCTTCGCATTGACATCCATTCCCTTCGCCAGGAGAAGTTTGACAACTTCCAGGTGGCCGGTCCAAGAAGGCAACATCAAAGCAGTTCGGTCATCTTTGTCCTTCTGATTGACATCGGCGCCGTTTTCCAGGAGCAGTCTCACTACTTCGAGGCCCCCTCTCCCGGAAGCCGAAAGCAATGCCGTCTCGCCATTTTCATCCTTTGTGTTGACGTCGGCCCCTTTTCTTAGGAGTAGTCCCACGACTTCGAGATGGCCTCTCTGAGCAGCCCACATCAGGGCCGTCCGCTTCTTTTCCTTCCCCGCAGTATTGACATTTACGCCCTCATTGAGGAGCTTTTCCACCTTTTCCAAATCGCCTTCGACGGCCGCATGCATGAATGCTTCATTTTTGTCCTGCGCCCCGACGAGACCCGAGGTGTTCAGCAACAAAAGGGTTGCTATTATGGTTAGCGCCTTTTTTAGCGCTCCATCGAAAGTGGCCTCACGCAGTCGCATTGCAAACCCTCTCCTGCCGGTATTTTGTGATGGACGACCGGGCCCTGTCCGTTAGTCCAAGGTAATCGCTCACCGAGCCAGTGGCCGCTTTGAAACGTGGCCGGCAGAGACGCCGGCCCTACTGAGCCCGGTAGGACCAGCCTCCGTGCCGGTGGCCAAACGCCCGGTGAACGGTTACCGTAGAAGTCATCGCTGCAATACATACTGCCCACACTGGACCGAAGGGCGTGGAAGTTTATGATTTGATTGAATGAAACGGTTAATGAGAAACTCATCACACAGTGACATTCTTAATGTTCAGCTTGTCCAGGTCCATCCGTCCAAGTCCGCGCTGGGCGGCCATGCTTATGTGTCTGACTTGACCCGGTTCGATTTTCTTCCCATACCATGTGCCCAGAGCCACCATTTGGGCGTCCGCGGCCACCATGTCAGGCGAGGCTATGACTACATTGAGTGGAATGATTTCGCCCGGACCGCCCGGCCCACCGCTGCCCAGAATCCGAGTGCCGTCTATTACCACTAGATGTGGCTTCAGGACAGTAACCATGTCCACGATGGACTCATGCAGACCGTGGCTATGGAATGCCCTTCTGTCAGTGTCAAAGATCAGGCCCATCATTCCCTTCATCGATAGGCTGACGCCGGCAGACCCATGCGTCTTACCCACAGGGACTGAAATTAGCACATCCGAATCCAAGACCTCTGAAGACACTTCCATAGACTTAACTAAGGTACCTCGATCAACCTTAACTGCTCTGAACAACCGTTGCGGCTTGATCACGTGGACTCGCGTATTGGGCACAACCTCGCACAGCTCCGGGATCTTGGACATGGCGAGACAATCTTGTGGTTGCTGCAAAGGGTTGTCCAGAATTGAAATCCGTGAAGCCCCGGCCTCTGAGCACATCCGAGCCACCTCACTCACAACCGCAGGGTGAGTGTTGGAGGCCGCCTGGGGTCCGCTGGCAAAACTCATGTTCGGCTTGATGACGACTTTGTTGCCGGGTTTGACGAAACGCTTCATCCCCCCCAGAGCATCTACTGCGGCACGGGTCATGGTTGCAGGATTGCGACCATGAGAAATGACCAAATCCGGCGCGCCTTGTGCAAATGACCTGTCAGGTCTGATCATCACGGCAGGTCCCGAGGCGATGACTGCGGCAGTAGCGATCAGTCCGGTCTTCAAAAATTCTCTGCGATCCGATTGTCGGGACATTTGCCCACTCCCTTAATCTTATTCCGGGTATAGGTAACTATTAAACCGGGTGATTCTTCAAAAGTCAACGTGACTGCCGAACGTACCCCGCCTACGCGTATCTATGGGCAAATTCATTCGTTGATGTCTGGCACAGATTCCGTTTGGTGCCGCTGATGTGCTCAGGGCCCATCCGTGCTTCGTGAAACCGCGGCTGGCAGGAAGGATCCGTGACCACCTGGAACCGTATCCGATACGGGCTTCTGCATCCCCACGATCCTTAATCTCATAATGCAGTTTGATAAGGTTATTTTATTTCCCCGAGCAAATTCGCCCTGGCCCGCGCTATCCTCAACAAATGGTTTATTATAGCAAACCCGAGCGCAACATAATCAAGAGGGACTTCTCTAATTTCTTCAAAGCCGGGTACGGTCTTAACCCAGATTATGTGGCGGAACCACGTGGAAATGTATGTTCGTCGGGTCAACCATCTGATATGGTACAGGAAATTAAGTGACAACGAGGGTGATCAGATTGACGGGAGTAGTGAACAATTACCGCGCCGGGTTCGGGTGACGATCCCGGATATGAAAAATGGTTGACGGAGTAGGCGGGAGTGAGGTACGCTCAGGATCAGGAAAATACAGGCTTTTCCGGCAACGTGAAGATGGTTTTTGCCTTCGTCGGCGCATGTGAGAGACATGCTGGCCTATTCGGGGTCAGAGGAACCATGCAACGACCGAGCCCGGTCCATACCTCCCGAAGGAACTGCGCGACCACCTCATAATCCCGGATCATTGCAGATAGGATGAGGACCATGAGTAAACCGATGGATCCACTGGTGAAGGCATTGCTTGATGGCGATCAGATTCAAGCGATTGCCGAAGCTAGAAGGCTTCTTGATACGGGGGTAGAACACGAACGGATAGTAACCGAAGGGATCGAAGTGGCGATGGGGCAATTGGACACCAAGTGCACGATGGAGCAGTTCAACTTGCTGGAAATCATGCTTGCCGGACGGGCAGTGATGGGAGTTATAAAAGAGCTGTATCCGTCGGGTGCCCCTCTACTTCATACAAAGGGAACTGTCGTGACGGCAAGTCCGGAGGGAGATGTACACGACCTGGGAAAGAACGTCCTCAAGGCGGTATTGACGGCAAAAGCATTCCATGTCGTGGACTGTGGCAAGGATTGTCCTTTAGATAGACTGATTGACGTCGCGGAGCGAGAAGGGGCGCTTGCTGTCGCGGTCAGCGGGTTGATGACCAGCCTGATTCCTCAAGTGCGACAGATCAGGGATAAAATGACCAAACGGGGACTCGGTCACATTAGGGTGATGGCGGGCGGAGCAGCATTGAAGCAAGCCTCCGCCGAGAGTCTAAACGTTGATTTCGTAGCCCAGACCGCTTTCGATGGCGCACGCTATCTTGACCAAATCGCCAGAGGTGGGCAATGAACAGCGTCGAACGGATCAAGGCGACGGTGAATTTCCAACCCTCGGATCGTGTGCCGGTGATTGCTCAGGTTTTCGGTCATGCTGCCACCGTGCCAGGAGTCGCCCTGGGCGAGTATGTCCGGAGTGGTAAATTGCTGGCGCGTTGCCAGATTCAAGCGCTGAAACAGTACGATTATGACGCAGTCTTTGCTTTAATGGATACAAGTGTTGAGACTGAGGCCGTGGGCTCTGTCCTGACCTATCGAGCAGACCAGTATCCGAGTGTCAGAACCTACGCGCTTTCGGATGGCGCTGACCTGGAAGGGGTTTCGGTACCTGATCCTCGCCGAGCCGGGCGCATGCCGGAACTGCTGGAAGTGGTGAGGGTTTTACGGCGAGAGGTTGGCGATGATGTGTTGGTGGTCGGCTGCGTGTTAGGACCGATGACCTTGGCCACGCAATTGGTGGGCATCGAAGCGGCCCTATACTTGGCGATAGATGATCCAGAACGGTTTTCCCGTTTGATGGACTTTGCCACAGAGATCATCATTCGGTTCGGGATTTCACAGATCGAAGCAGGAGCGCACCTGCCTATAGTATTCGACCCATCGGCTTCGCCAGCGGTTATTCCCTACCAATTCTTCCGCGAAATGGAACTGCCCCGTCTCCGAAAAGTGTTCACATCCTTCAATCAGGCGGGGGCTGCAGCCAACTGGCTTCATATTGCCGGGCCGGCTGAGCCTATCTTGTCCCTTTATCCTCAGGCCGGGGTGGATATAGCGAATATTGACTACGAAGTTAATCCCTTGGATGCCCAGCGAGCGCTCCCACAGATTTGCCTCGATGGCAACATCAAGCCCCTTGCCTTTGTTGAGGCAACTCCTGACGTGATTGCTGATGAGTCGTCCAGATTGATGAGCCTGTTCGCAGAACGTGGGGGCTTTATCATGTCATCGGGCTGTGAAATTCCACCGGAATCAAGACCGGAAAATATTGCCGCTATGGTTGCGGCAGCGAGAGAGAGAACGTGATCCATTGCCTATACTGACCGTCAAATCTGAAAAAGAGGAACGTAATATCCCCTTCAACCCGGGCCAGTCTTTGCGCGACATCCTGGACGAGGCCGATGTTCGGGTTCGTGCGGCATGCAGAGGGACGGGTGCCTGCGGTCTATGCCTTGTGCGGGTTGAAGCGGGACAAGTGGGTGAGCCCAGGCCAAGTGAGAATACATATCTGGATGGCACGCAACTCGCCCAAGGCATTCGGTTGGCCTGCCAAGTAATTCCTGAGCAAGATTTGCAAATTGTGATCGTTGCGGTCGCCCCTCAATCAGACTGGAGAAGCCTTCTCCGTGGAGACGGACGACGCATCGGGCGGGTCCCGGCTTTCCCACTGAGAGACGCACCGACGGAAACGGCGGTAAAAAAACCTTACGGCGTAGCTGTGGATCTGGGCACGACTCACGTCAGTCTTACGCTACTTGATCTTTCCAGCGGCGAATACCTGGCCGGTCGTCATGGCCCCAATCCGCAAATGTACTTTGGTTCAGATGTTATGACACGGCTGGTCGCCGCGTGTGAGTCTTCGAACCAGGCTCAGGTTATGAGCCAACAAATCGTCAAAGCGATAGGGGAGGCACTGTGGGACATCGCCTCCAGGGAAGGAATCGATCTTCAGCAGGTGGTGAGTCTTGCTCTGGTGGGCAACACAGCAATGCTGGCGTTATTATCGGGGCGGAATTACAGTCAGTTGGTTCAACCCAGCCACTGGACGAAAGCCATTGATTGTCTGCCGGGCCATACGGACACCTGGGCTGAGGCTTGGGGCATTCATCCCAAGGCGAACATACAGGTCATCCCGCCTCTGGCTGGCTTTGTGGGTTCGGATTTGCTGGCAGGCGTGGTGACGACCCACCTGACTGAAAATGGAGCCGGTTGCCTTCTCATTGATTTTGGCGCCAATTCTGAAATAGCCCTGTGGGACGGTCAGGCCTTGTGGGTCACTTCTGCCGCCGGCGGGCCTGCCTTCGAGGGGAGTGGCATTGACTGCGGACTGCCCGCGGTACCCGGGGCCATTTATCGGGTAAATGTGCACCAGAATGGAACACTTGATTTTGCCGTCATCGGCGGCGGACAAGCACGCGGCATCTGCGGTTCGGGCTTGGTAGACCTGATTGCCAACCTGGTCGGGACAGGCAGATTGACCAATATAGGCCGATTCACACCGTCTGTTCCGGGAAATGGATTTGCGCTTGTGCATGGTGAGCGGGACATCGTTCTGACCAAAGGGGGAATAGATGTTTTTCAGCGCGCCAAGGCAGCCATTGGGGCGGGCATACACGTCTTGATGGGGCAGGCGGATATGCGGTACAAGGATTTGCGACGCATTTGCGTCGGTGGCGCTTTCGGCAGTTTTTTAAACATTGCCAACGCCCAGGAGATGGGGTTGTTGCCCAAGATTCAGCCGGAGCTCGTCGAGCTCTATGGAAACACGGCATTGGCAGGGTGCGAGGACGCGATGCTGTCACATGTTGCTGCTCAACATCTGGCGCGCATCAGAGATCGCCTGAAGTTCATCAATCTATCGCAGTGTCTCAATTTTGACGACATCTTTTTGGAGCATTTGTACCTCCAACCAGCTCAGGGAGAGTGAGCTACGAAAACAATATCTCCTGGACAATCTAATTATCTGGATGCCTTTATCAAGACTGCCCAGTATCTAGCCAGTTTGACGACCCAACAGGATGTGTGGAGCGAGACCGGCAAACTTCTGGTTAATTTTTGGGGCGCAGATCTAGGCGGGTTTGGCGAACGCAGGTCAAACGGGGAAGTAGTAGTACGCCACTGGACCTCCTCCGCTGAACTTTCGAAACGAATGGACTTTGCATCGGAGGCGCGGGAAGATATCGCCGAGGTACTGGACAGTGGTTTCCTCACCTGGCGTTCCATTTCGTCATCGCCGGAACCCCTTGTGGTGGCCTTCTTGCCCATCAGCCAGAAAAACCAGGTCACGAGAGTGCTGCTGATGGGTCACAGGACGTCCGGATCACTTCCAAAGGATCTGCTCAATGCCTACTTGGCTCTCGCTGGTCTGGTGGGAACGACAGCCGAGCGCCTGGCTTCGGAAGTAGAACTTAGGAAACATCGCCAGCACCTCGAAGAGTTGGTCGGAGAGCGCACCGTCGAATTAGTTGTGACCAATGAGCAATTGAGGAATGAAATCACTGAACGGAAACAGGTGGAATCGGAGTTGCAACGCTCCAACGCGGAATTGCAACAATTTGCATACGTTGCATCACATGACCTCCAAGAGCCTCTCCGCATGATCGCCAGCTATGTGCAACTTCTCCAACGCAGGTACAGCGATAGGCTTGGTGAGGACGCGGACGAGTTTATAGCCTACGCGGTTGATGGCGCCAAACGCATGCAGGGCCTTATCCACGGTCTTCTGCAGTACTCGCGTGTAGGAACCCATGGAAAGCCTTTCGAGGCAATTGATTGCGAGACAATCTTGGATAAGGCATTGGCCAACCTCCAGCTATTGCTCGCTGAATCCGGCGCCCAGGTTACCCATGACCCCCTCCCGACACTATTCGCTGACTCCACGCAACTCGTGCAACTTTTTCAAAACCTGATCGACAATGCTTGCAAATTTCAGGATGACACAACCCCGCAGATTCATGTCTCAGCCCGGCTGGAAAGAGGTCAATGGCTTTTCTCAGTACATGACAACGGGATAGGAATTGATCCGGAGTATGCTGAACGGATATTTATCATATTCCAGCGACTGCATGGCAGGGAAGCATTTCCAGGAACCGGTCTAGGACTGGCCATTTGTAAGAAGATAGTCGAACGCCACGGCGGCAGGATTTGGGTCGAATTCGGTAATCGTAAGGGCACGACCTTCTGCTTCACAATTCCGGAGAGAGAGTTGTAATGCGATATGAGAAAAGCAGTGTGCAAGAAATGGAGATCCTCCCTTGAGAATACTGAGATAACTCTACGGGCCAAGGTAGTGAAAAATGGACTCACGAGCCGCACACTAGCTTGCTCTCTTTACGCCAATACTGAGGAATTCGTTCGTGCCCAGGTTAATATTGTGATGAACGGGGCTGGAGAGATATAGCAAACAAGGCGAAATCCTGACGTCTATATTTCCTGCTGTGTCTTTGGTTAGCGAACACATATTGAAGGGACAGGAAATATGACACCTACAAAACTCCTCGGATTATTGCCGGTCATTGTCTACATTGTGGCCTTACAAATCCTTGGTGCTCTTGGCATCCGTGATGTCCTCGAGCACCGCTTGCCCTTACCTGTTCTGAATGGCTATTCGCCGGGATGATCCCTACTTAATCAAGCTGAGGATAATCGCTTCCGTGCAGATTCATTTTCGGGCGTCGTCACGAAGCAGCATTTAGGCAAATGTACGCGAGTATGCAAGCGTTCACATGAATCCCCAACAGCGCCAACGCATCCAATTATTCAGAATTGTTCTTATGAAACGAAATTAAAAAGAAGCAGACACTAAATGACTATAACGACTGCTGCGAATGAGAGAAAGGATGCGATTATGAATGAGGATATAGAAAACAAGACAAAAAGGAATGAAGACAGCACGAATGACGGGACTGCACCAGCGCATTTGGGACATCCTATGGACCGGCGAAGTTTTCTCACGCGATCAACGTTGGTTGCAGGAGGCGTGTTGGCGTCCCCTCTGATTTTGGCGGCCAATGGCGAACCGGCTTCGGCCCGGAGCACTGCGACGGATGAAAAGGAGGCAATAGCATTGCCCGACTTCCGTTTCCCGCTGGCCCGACAGCCCGCGCGGGTGCTGCCCGGGGGCTCTGCGCGAGAGGCTACAGCACGGGAGTTTCCGGTGTCAAAGAACATTGCAGGTGTGCTCATGACGCTAAAACCAGGCGGTCTCCGCGAACTTCATTGGCACGCTAACGCGGCCGAATGGGCCTATGTCATCGAGGGCGGCGTGCGCGTGACGATCATCGATCCACAAGGCCGCATGGAGATTGTGGACTTTGGACCTGGAGACGTCTGGTATTTTCCCCGCGGCCATGCGCACTCAATTCAAGGGCTCGGGTTAGGGCCGAGTGAAGCTAAGTTCCTGCTCGTTTTCGACAACGGCTATTTCTCCGAATTCGCCACATTCAGCTTCACGGACTGGCTGGCCCAGACGCCGAAGGAAATCGTGGCAAAGAATCTCAACGTTCGCGTGTCGGATCTGAGGGATCTTCCAGACAAAGAGGTCTACATTGCCCAGGGCCCAGCGCCGCCCCCGCTGCCCGTGACTCCCATTTCAGGGCCGGGAACAGTACTTGTGCCGCCCCTGACACACAAATATTCGCTCGCTTTGCAAAAGCCTTTCAGGCGAGACGCTGACGGCGAAGTGCGTATGGCTTCGGCCAAAGAATTTCCCATTTCGACGACCATGACGGGGGTACTACTCAATCTCCAACGCGGCGGCCTCCGTGAACTCCACTGGCATCCGAACGCGGATGAGTGGCAATACGTTCTTTCCGGCAAGATCCGCCTCACCGTCTTTGCGTCCCACGGACTGGCGAAAGTCGTGGAACTCGGCGCGGGGGACATCGGTTTTGCGCCTATGGGTTACGGCCACGCCATCGAAAACGTTGGTGGCGGTCCCGCTGAACTCCTCCTCGTCTTCAATAGTGGCGAGTACCAGGAAATAAGCCTCAGCACGGTCCTTGCCAGTCAACCGGCTTATTTGTTGGAGACCAACTTCCATCTGCCGAAG
>JBKQMK010000212.1:0-2623 GCA_052146735.1 Desulfomonilaceae bacterium
ATCAACAGCCCTGAGACCCCGTTTTCAATCATGTCCGGTATGCCGGCTACCGGCGTGGAGATTATCGGCAACCCGCTTCGCATGGCCTCGATTATTGTCACCGGCATCCCTTCCCAGAAAGACGGCAGAAGAAATATGTCCGCAAGTCCCAAGAAAGCGGGGACCTTTTCTCGCTCCAACTCCCCTGTAAGTTGCACCCAGGAACCTAGTTCTTGTTCTTTCACGATGACCGTGAGTTGGGCCATGTTTCCAGGCTTCTCCTCGCCTCCGAGCAAGATAAATCTTATTGAGTTGTCTTGCGAGATCACTTTCGGAACTGCTTTTAGTATTTCAAAACTCCCCTTGTTCTTGCCCACACTGCCCACTGTGAGCACTACAAAATTTTCTTTTGTCACGCCGAGGCTCTGTCTGGCCTCTTCGATTTCACGGGCACTCGGCGGGTCCTGGTCATGAACGAAGTTCCTTAGTATCCTAACGTCCGCGTTGGGACGCAGTTCTCTTATTTTGTCGACCCATAATTGATAGAGCACCACTATCTTGGTGGGCAATTCCAGTCCTATTCTCGTATAGAATTTCTTGAAGAGTCGAGCTTCGGAGTAGAAACTGGTCCAGTCGGTTCCGTGAACGTGGAGGAGAATCTTCACACCTGCAAGACGGCTCAACAACATGAAGATGGTGGTTCCCAGAAAGACCGGATCGGAAGAATGGATATGCACAAAGTGATACTTGCCGGACCGCACCTTATTAAAGAACCGGAGGAATCTCTTTGCCCTGAAAAGATTTTTCCCTATCAATCCCTCGGCGCCCGGAGGAAATACGGCTGATCTGTCAAAAATCTCGAACAGATATTCTTTTGAGAGATCCGAGTTGGCGATGTCCTCCATCACTGAGGCGATACCGCCGTAGGGCGGAGGGACAGGACCTACTACGAGAACGTGCTGCACACTGATCCTCCCTCTACAAGTAATCTTCCAGTCGGATACGGGAAACCACGAACGCTTGCTTACAAGAGCCGGTTCTGGGAATGCCTTCCACCTCTTCAATGATCACCTTCATGGCGGAAGATGCCAGCAAATCGCTGATTTCTCTACCAAGCTGCTCCCTCGTGCTCTCGGAGATGCGTTCCCATGGCACTATTATTATTCTGAGGGTATTGTCATCTTCCTGGATGATTTGACCTTCCTTGATTTCCTCAAGGCGGTGAAACGGCGGATTCAGCAGCAGGGGAGAGACGAGCTTCCCCTCAGGTGTAACGATGAGGTCCGCTTCCCTGCCGATTATAGTTGAAATTAGCGGGTGCTTTCGGCCACAGGGACAGGCGCCAGAGCCATCCGTCGTCAAGTCGCCCGTCCTGTATCTCAGGAACGGCATGACCATATTGTGGAGTCCCGTGCCGACTATCTCCGACATTCCTTCCCTGAAAGGCAGCAACTCCACCACGCCCATCTCCATCTGGATATGATATCCCTCACCCATTGCACATTGCATGGCGATTGCAACCGATTCCTCCTGCCCGTAAAAGTCCGAGACAGGGGCCTTGAACACCTCTTCTATCCGCTCTGTCATGTGCGGATACATGTTCTCAGAACCCGTCACGATGAATTTTGGCGGCTGAATGGATCTTTTGTTTCTTTCCATCCATCTGGCCAAAATGTAGAGCGAGGAAGGCCATGCGCTTATATAATCAGGCTTGAACTGTTCCAACAGGTCCACCGTCTTTTCGAGGCGGGGTTCGTCCATATCTCGAACGGAAATCCTCAGTTCGCCCGATCGACGAACATATTGGTAGAACTGCTTGGGATCGGCCAAGGGGAGCATCTTGAAAACGGCTAATCTGTCTCCCTTCTTGAAACCGAGCCACAAGAGGTGACGAAACGCAAGGGCCCTCTCCATCGGTCTCGTGGTCGGGTCCATATAAAAATCGAGAGGCGCTCCGGTGCTTCCGCTGGTGAATGCCTCTTCTCTATTCAACAATGAAATGTTGGTTGCGATGAGGTCTTTTTTCCTTTTCCTGACAATTTCCTTCGTCAGGAACGGTAACTTTTGCAGATCATCTACTGTCCGGATGTCCCTGGGTGCAAGGCCGTTTTGCTGAAAAACCTCTCTATAATATGGGACATTGGCATAGCAATGGTCGACCTGGATTTGCAAACGCTTCTCCTGATAATCGGCAAGGGTCTTTTCGTCCCAGGTTTCGCTTTCACTCAGCAAGGCGAGAGCGTCCCTGTACGGCCTGCCGTATCTCACTGATGGCGGCAGCCTGTCCGCTACGAGTTGAGCCCATTTGCGTACGGGCGCCGGAACTCGCCGCTGCAACAAAGCCTTCAAATAGCCTCTCATCCGTCCACCTTTCCGGCCTTACGCACCGCCAGCGCCTCCAGGAAACGAATTTCCTCATGAGAAACCACTCGCAACAACACGACCAGCGAGCCATACACTGCAGCCGATATGGCAACATTGAGGAAGATATTGTATTCTCTCAAAACGTAAGTGAATATCCCCATCACTGAAGCAGCGAAAAGCACTTTTGTAAGAATATCGGTAAACGGCACTCTAAAAAGGTTCCTCCTGATATATATGTACTGAAGAATGTTGACGATGATTATGGTAGAAAGAGGGGCCA
>JBKQMK010000213.1:0-7710 GCA_052146735.1 Desulfomonilaceae bacterium
TGAAGAGAATAAAATGAGTCAACCTGGTCCGGTGTCTGTGACTTGAGCGCGTTGACAAGAGCCCGGAAGTCAGGATCTTGCCTCAACGCTTTGATTCGCTCGTCTTTGTGGTCTGTGCTCATCATGCGGCCCTTAAGATTCTCACGACCTGCGTTTGAGTGAAGGCCGTTCCCTTGCGCGTCCTGGTTCCTTCTTGCTTCAAGGCTGTAACTATTTCTCTCGTGGTGTATCCTTTGGCTTGCAGCGCGTACATCCTGGCAATGGCCTCTTGTTCATTCGGTTCAGGGACAAGCTCACCACTGATGACCGTCCAGCCGTACCGGGGACGTCCTCCGATGCGCTCGCCCTTTTCTCGCTTCCGCTGGAGTGCCTGTCGTGTCCTGAGAGCAATAAGTTTCCGCTCTCTCTGATTCAGGCCGGCGCGTATGAAGCTCATGAATTCGTCGTCCACGGATTCACCAGTCAGGCAACCCTCTGTCACGGAAAGATATTCAACCCCCTTCCGGAGAAAGAGCTTTTCAATCTGTAGGCTCTCGATTCCATCGCGGGACATGCGGTCACTCTTGAAGACTACCACGGCGCCAATGGCCTGGGTATCGACGGCCTGCAAGACCCTCTGGACGGCGGGCCGGGCCTTGATGCTCTTCCCGCTGATGCCATTATCCTCTTCAATGCCTGTGAGAAGCAGCCCGTGAGCTTGGCAGTAGCGTTCGATCTCAGCGCGCTGATAATCAAGAGACACGCTTCCCTCTTCCTCTTTGCTGATTCTGCCGTAACCGAGCGCCCTTTTCATTTCATTCTCCCCTTTCATAACGTTATGAATATAATCTACCTGCGCAGGTCACCCATGTCAAGAAGAATGTTCCGAACGTTCCTACCAATAATAACTTTGTAGACATTTGACGCTATGGGAGCCGATTACCAGGACGTGTGCTTGTAGTCTGAACACGAAAACGGACGTTATTGTGTTCAAGAAATCGTGCTACGCCGTCAAAGGTCGCGATTTTCCTTGCATGTTCTTGCGCGTAGTGGCAATTTAATGAAACTCAGGGGAAATAGCACCTAATCAGATGACTGCGACGGGACTCAGGGGACGGGGCTCATGCCGGGGAAGATCATTAGCGTAATGAATTTCAAGGGGGGCGTCGGGAAAACGACTCTTTCGGTAAATCTTGCTGCTTGTCTGGCCAAGGAATACGAAAAAAAAACCCTTCTGATTGATCTTGATCCTCAGTCCAACGCAAGTATCTGGCTGTTAGGGCAACCCAAATGGAAAGTCATTAATAAACGCGAGAACATCCAGAAAACTGCCTTATCCCTTTTCACGGACAAATTTCAGTTCGACAATGTGCTCGTGCCTTTTGACCATCCCATGTCGGGGAACAATTTGCCTCTTCTTGGCCTTCTTCCGGCAAGTTTTCACATGATTGACTTGGAATCCGCGATTTTCAGGGAACAGGTGAAACGGCAAGTTGATCATAAATATAGAAACGGCAATGAATACCGATATCTGGGAAAAAATCGAAAGACCTTGACCAATAAATTCGACTACGTGATCATCGATTGCCCTCCCAATCTTTACAATGTCACAAAAAATGCCCTCTTTCATTCGGATTACATACTAATTCCCTGCATCCCGAATGCCTTGTCGAGTATGGGGCTAAAGCTGTTATTAAATCATTTGGAACGGATCGTTCGCCCTTTTGCTCCCAAAATGGCAGAAATGCCTGTGGTGTTGGGCGTGGTGATATTCGCACGGTACAAACTGGCAGACAAATTCCTGAGCATGACGTTCAGGCAATCAACTCCATCATAAAGAGGCGTGCACGGCGTTATGTGGCCGCTGGACAAAAGGAATGGCTGTATCCGGAGAAATTCCTTAAGACCACCATGTGGAATAAGCTCGGAGACAAATTTTTCCTGATGCCCGATCCACGAAAAGTACCATTCACGACGAGGTTTTTCGGGATTATGGGAGACGGAACCCCCTGGGCTTCTGACGAGTATGGTCGTCCCCCGCGAGATAACGATCCTAAGGTGAAGGCGACGCGGGACATGGAGCGCAGGGCGCTTGAGAACGCGAAGAAGGCGTGGGACGATCAATTTGGGAAGCTTTCGGTGGAGGAGACGGACCGTTATTCTTTTGGGTAAGACTCGGGCGGGCCCCTACGCAGTGTCCAAAAAACTGACCGTGACATCCTGCGCAAAGACTGTGCCCGAGGTACGTGCGGTAATTTTGATTACTACCGGATTTCATTTGGAACCCCAAATCTCCGTCTTGCCGTGATCAAAAGTCAGCCGGTTGATCTCCCTCACAAGATCTTGGTCGCTTATCGACAAATAGACGCTCCTGGGGTCCTTTTTCTTGTTACCATGCCCGACGATGGCATCACGGATGTCTCCATCCAAGCCGCTTTTCATGGCATTGGACTTCCAGCAATGTCGGAGATCGTGAATCCGAGGCTCCGGCTTGAATTCGAGACTATCTATAGCTTCTCCCCAAGGCTTTTTTAAGGAGTCCTCATGAGGAGTGTTTCCTCTAGCCGTAAGGAAGACTCGGCCGGAAAATTTGCTCGCGTTGCCTGCTGCCTGGAGTATGGGAAGCAAGTCCTCGTTGATCGGCACGGGAAATTTTCCTTGCTAACGAAGTTTGCACTATGCAAGCACGGAAAGGTTGTCACGGATTGGAATGACTTCACCTCTTGGGGGACATGGCGAATTCGAGAAAGAACGAGATCGGCCTGATGGCCCTTTGGCAAATCTTCAATAGCGGACGATGGAAGTGACTTGTTTTGAATACGTCACAGTCAGGCTGTTGATGCTTCGTCCAGAACCCGGCGTACCTGCCGTAGCAGCTCCTTGGAATTGAAGGGTTTGTATATAAAACCATTTGCTCCCATTTCAATCGATTCTTGTACGGACGCGGCATCCGAAAAACCGCTGGCTACCAGGACCTTGAGTTTTGGCTGGATTTGGCGAAGCTCTCTAAGACATTCCTTGCCGCCTATTCCCGGCATGATCAAATCTAGGATAACCAGCGAAATCTCGTCCTTGCGACCCCTGCACTTAACCAGGGCCTCTTCTCCGCTTCGTGCAACGAGCACTTTGTAGCCACCCATCTCGATGATCTGACGGGTTATCTCTCGCACGCGATCATCATCGTCCACCAACAGAACGGTTTCAGAGCCGAATGCGGGCATCTCCCCGGTCACAGCCAAATCTGAGAGGAGTTCAGTCGAGGATGCTGGAAAGTAAATCTTGAAAGACGTCCCCATCCCGAGCTCGCTATAGCATCTGATGTATCCGCCGTGTTGGGCGACAATACCATGGACCATCGCCAAACCCAGGCCAGTTCCCTCCCCATTGGCTTTGGTCGTGAAAAACGGCTCGAAGATCCTATCGAGCACCTCCGGTGGAATCCCCATGCCGGTGTCGGAGATGGTAAGAAGCACGTATTCTCCAGGCTTGGCATCCAGGTGAGTGTTTACCCATTCGTCACTTAGCGATACGTTGCTGGTTTGTATGGTGAGCCGTCCTCCTTCCGGCAGGGCGTGCTGCGCGTTGACCCCGAGATTCAGTATCACTTGTTCGATTTGCGCTGGATCCGCTTCGATAATCCTAAGATCATCAGCGAGCAAGAGGTCGATCTGGATCATCTTGGGGAGAGTCCGACGGAGTAGCTTTTCCACCCTCCTTATCTCATCATTGAGGTCCATCGGGCGGGCCCTAGATTCGCCTTTCCTGCTGAAGGTAAGTATGCGTGCCACCAGGTCAGCTCCGTCCCTCGCAGCGTGTTGAATGACTTCCATTTTCTTTCGGTCAGGATCTTTTGACTCTTTCTTCATGAGAAGAATTTCCGCGTAGCCCAAGATAACTTGGAGCAGGTTGTTGAAATCATGCGCAATACCTCCGGCCAAGGTTCCGATTGCCTCCATCTTCTGAGCTTGTAGGAGTTGTCTTTGCAGACTCTCCCGTTCCTGTTCGGACTTCTTGCGTTCAGTTATGTCAACTACGACGGCAAGCGTTGCTGCGTATTCTCCCCTAGCGTCACACAATGCCGACACGGAAAGTTCTGCCCAGATTACTTTACCGTCCTTTCGGACGTAGCGTTTCTCCAACCTGTAGGAATCCTTTTGCCCCTGCTGCAAAGGTAGCAACTCCCTCCTCGAAGGATCCACATCCTCGGGATGAGTTAGGTCATAAAATGTAAGGCCCAGCAGTTCCTCTTGCGTGTAACCGTATATTCTTGCCGACGTGGAATTCACCGCTAAGAATCTGCCTTCGCGGTCCGTCAAGCTGATCCCGGCCGCAGCATTGTTAAAGATGGCCCGGTAACGCTCCTCACTCTGTCGCAGCGCCTCCTCTGCTTGCTTCCTCTCGGTTATATCAGACGTAAACCCGTCAATGAGAAACGAGCCATCGCTCAAGTGTTCGCTTGCCCGTGCGTTCATAGTGAAACACCTGTGCGTGCCGTCGATGCGTACAGCCTCGTACTCGAAATCTGTAACTTTCCCTTCTTCCATCAAAAGTTTGATGAATTCGTCTCTGCGGTGAGGATCTACATACAGCTGTTGCGAAAGCTGCGTAAAATGGGTAACCGCCTCCTCTGGAGACTCCGCTCCAACCAGCTTGGCCATGTAAGGATTTACGTATCGGGCCTGACCTTTTGAGCTTGTTTGGAAAATGCCGACGGGAGCGTTATCGAACAGGCTACGGTATTTTGCCTCGCTTTCCCGAAGTGCCTCCTGTGTTCTTCTCCATTCCTCGATGTCTCGGACAATGGAAAGGAGGTGAGGCTCTCCTTTCAACATAAAGACTCGTGCAGACATGAGACCTGTAACAACTCTGCCATCCTTGAGTCGAAACTTGGCTTCCAAATTCTGCACATGCCCCTCTTCCTGAAGAGTCCGGACCAATCTTCGTCGATCTTCCGGGTCGTTCCAGATGTCGAGTTCAGTAGAAGATTTCCCAACAGCGTCGTCTCGAGAATAGCCGGTAAAAGATGTGAATCCATCATTTAGATCAACATACAATCCATCCTTGAGAGTACTAATGGTGACGGGATCGGGGCCGGTTTGGAAAGCGAGTCGGAAGAGCTCCTCACTCTCCCGCAGAGCTTCTTCTGACTTTTTGCGGTCAGTGATCTCCTCGACCATCCCGATGCCTCCGGTGACTCCTCCGTCTTGGGACAATATGGGAGCGAATTCACACTTCACGGGCGTAATCTTCTTCCCTGTGACGGAGGAATAGTAATCCTCATAGTGTCCGATCGCACCTGAAAGTGCCTGCTTGATAGCTGCGATCACCTTCTCATCCTTAATGTCTCGGATCGTATTCAATCCGATCAATTTCTCGCGGGAGTATCCAGTTATCCAGACAAAATTATCGTTACAGGCAGTAATTGTTCCGGTCTCGTCGAAATGGAAAACTCCAAGGGGAGAGTGCTCAAAGATCAGTCGATACTTCTCCTCACTTTGGCGCAATTCGACCTCGACGCTTCGTCGCTCATCTACTTCCGTCTGTAACTGGTCGTTTGCAGCAACCAGATCGGTGGTGCGCTCTCTCACCCTGTCTTCCAGCTCCGACAGCGTCTTTCTCAATTTCGCATCCGCTTTTGCAAGCCGATTGATGAAGGGGAGCAATTTGCCCGCGCCAACTGTGACGAAAATAAAACCGAGCGGAAACAAAACCCCGTCCCTTAGTAAACGCTCATAGCTGGTATTCCCAATCACGAAGAACGTGCTCAAGCTGGGAAAACTCTCCGTTACGCCAAGAACCAGGGCCGAGAGGATCACAGCAAAACCTATTAACATATAGGACCATCCACGCTGGTCCCTAAGATGGGCCCTGACCCCGAGACGCCACAAGTATACTGTAAGTACGCAGAATACGACGGACTTCAAAATCTCTAGCTCCGCGAGTATCATGTCTACACCTCGTGGTCCCAGAGGATTACTCTGCAGTTAGGTCAATCTACAACTCGGAGAGATAATATATTGAATTATTCGGCGATTTTCTCGTCTTGGGGTTTTGACGAGCGATAACAGGCTAGGGATGGTTTCCCTGAACCCCAAGAGGCAGCCCTGGCTCTTCCCGCAAGACCCGGTAGAGGCAAGACCAACGTCATGTTGATGAAAAGTCCCCTTGTTTCCTAGTGTTAAGTGTACCTCGCCATCGTTCCATCGGTCAAGCACAATCTTGCGTGTAGCCCCTTACCGAAACACTCCTCTGCATTGCCGAGCCAATGAAGAGGCTGAGGCCACAAGAACATACCAACTCTGGGTTGCCCGGGCCGAGGATGACCATACCTCTCCGCCCAGCGGGCTTGTTCAGGAAATGTTCAGATTTTTATGAACTCACACGCACTGAGACATACTGAGAGTAAACAACCGTGCTTGAAATCGTTGGAGGATTCGGCCAAGGCGTTGAATTAGTTATGGCCTTAACTGGCCTGTCACGCCGGAGGTCGCGAGTTCGAGTCTCGTCGCTCCCGCCACTAAAAGTTACTGATGTCAGGAGATTAGAGAAAGCCCCCTCTCTCCTGATTTTTTCAAAGACCATACCTTGTTAACAAATTGTTAACATTTTTCCCGAAGGAGATTGCCCCTCTTTCGGGTTTTTCTTTTTTGACTCCGAGACCAAAATCTCTGTCTCACCATTCTTGAAGCTCACCTTGTCAATCTCTCGGACCAAATCCGCATCGCTGATCCTACCGTAACGCTCGGCAACCGTCTTTCCTCTGAACCAATGGCCCATGATGCTCTCTCGAATCTCAGGTTCCATGCCTGACCGCATAGCGTTCGTCTTCCATGTATGCCGCAGGTCATGGAGTCGAGGCGCTGGGTTAAATTCAAGCTCTGTTACCGCATGTGTCCACGGCTTTCTCAGAGAGTCCTCATTGGGTGCGCGCCCATTTATGAGAAAAACTTTGTCAGTCCCCAAGGATCGTACTTTTAGGACTTCTTCGAGGACAGGAAGGAGATCTCTGTGGATGGGGACGCGCTTCCACCTGCGTTCCTTCACATCCTCTGGCCTCAACAGGATCATACGTTCCTTGAGGTTTATCCGTTCTCTGGAAAGTCCTAAAGCTTCTCCTCGCCTCATGCCCGTATAATAAAGAGTCTGGACAATAGGCCGTTCCCAAACAGGCAACTCCCCAACGATCAACCGGAAATCCTTATGGCTAAGGTAAACCTCCCGCTCTCCGGATTTTTCGTTAAGATTCTTCACCAGCTTGGCTGGGTTCACTTCAAGAAGCCGCAACTTGATCAGCACGTTGAACATCTTTGATAGGGCCGCCTTCTCCTTATTCACGGTTGAAGGAGCAGCCCCCTCATCTAGGCGACGGATCTGATAATCTTCAATGTCAGGCACCCATATGGACTTTATGCTGCGATCCTGCCCCATGATCCGTACCACATGAAGAAACGCCTGTTCGTGCCGCTCCCTGTTGGATGAGTCCTTCATGCCAGGGTAGGTGAGGCACTGTCGTATCCCCTTCCACAACGTCAACTCTCCGGATGTCGGGAGAGTTATTTCCAGTTGGTCAGGAAGTGCCCAGCTCTGGTTTTGGAACATGCGCACACAGACCTCACGTGCTGTAGGGTCGAGAACTCCGTAATCCCCATTACGACACGCCTTAAGAAGTGCCATTTCAATTTGCCGAGCTTCGGTTTTGGACTTAGCGTCAGTTGCCACCCCCACAAGATC
>JBKQMK010000214.1:0-13580 GCA_052146735.1 Desulfomonilaceae bacterium
ATTTGCTCCCTGATTCGCGGTAGCGGCGCCGGACGAATACCAGCTTTGCCAGCTTCCCTTCACCGATCCCGACGGTCACCGAACCCTTGATCTGTGCGCGGCCCCTTCGTTTCCTGATCTTGCGGTAGATCTGTGACAGGGTCAGCGACTGGCCTTCAGAGTCGTAGAAGATCTTTGGCGTATTCTTGACCATGCAGATGACATCGATATAGCGCATCAAAGAGCGCACTACCGCTGGAAAGCCGAACCAGGAATCCATGAGTAGGTATTTGGCATGGATGAGGAGCCCCACAGCTCGTCGTATCATAGGGACTATCAAATCAGTCGATTTGCACAGCGCTTCCTGCCGTCGCCGGGCGCCACACGTCCGCCGGTCCATCTCCTTGGTGATTCCCTGAATCCGGTTCTTCTTCTTGGTCGAACTCAGCACAACGTGATCCACGGGAATAAAGCTCGCTCCATCGGACCAACCAAGGGTGAGCATCCTGAACCCCTTGAGGTAGCGCTTTGAGCAATGATCGCGGACTCTTGACAAAAGCTCTACCTCCTTTGAGCGGCTTCGGTCGTATGGTGTGTCATCCAGAATCAGAACATCTTCTCTGCGCTCATCCGTCAGTGGCTGGAAAAAGCCTCTAATAACCGCCCCAGCCAAGCATCCAAGTAAACGACGCCAGTTGTGTCTCGGGAAAGAAAGAAATCGATAGACCGCATCCTTCCCTAAGGGAGCAGTTGGTCTGTTGTGAACGCCCGTGTAAATGTTCCGGCCAAAGAAAGCCAACTCAAAGATCGTCCGTAATACCAAAAGAGCCTTCAAACCACGCATCTTTTTTATCCCGGCTCTGTTCAGTAAAGTCCCAATCTTGAACCGAACCATGAACTCGTCGATCCGACCTCAAAGATCTTGATCCTCTGTCTCAAATGGAGTACTTCTCATCGTGGGGCGTCCTCCTGTGCTTTCTTTTGTTGCCAATACTTAGATAGCACAATAGACGTCCCTTCGCGACCCTATTCAATTGCTTTCGTTAGCTTTTTACCACATTTCTCAACCGCGAAAGTTGAGTCATCTAATGATAAAGATCGAATGCCTGCAATTTTGAATTCAAGCAGGAAATTCTGTCTGGGGTTCATGTCCACGGCATAGATACGCTCCGGGTTCTCCAGCACATAATCGAGGACATTGCAGCCCGCGGAGGTTATGACCATTATCCGGTCCTGAGGAGTCACGTTCAAGGCGACTCTATCGATCCGCGGGTCTTCCCAGCAGGTATTGTAGATCAGGTTATTTCCATGAATCAGACCGAAAAGTCTTTCCGTCACAGAGTTGATCGGCATTCACTGCCTCCATATAGGGCCACTTGACTCGATACATGTCTCGCACCATGGGGTCTCGCCCGACGATTCTCCGGCCTGTTGCACCTTTATGACGTCAAGAGTGTTATCGTTCACCTGAACGAATTACCTGCGCAACATTGTCACTGATACGTAACCGCAGAATGAAGGGGTTAGTCGAAATTCGCCTCGATAGAAGGGACGTCAATGGAGTACCGCAAGAAACCCTGTGGAACTCCGTATACAAAGACTATCTGCGGCCCCGATAAAGATAGAGGGCTATGTCTTTGTTACGACGTATTGCGTCCTTAATTGCCTCGCAATTCCTCTCCGACCTGATCATGGATTTCCAAGAAAACACGTGATTTTCTTCGTGGAAATCGGAATTGGCTATGTAGTTGAATTTTCTAAGCCCTATGACATCAAACAAGCTATCTCTGTTGGCCACTTCCCATGCATCAAACAAGTCTTGATACTCTTGATGGTGGTGCCATAGGTGAGCATATACCGGTTGGTATTCCACTTCTTCCTTGTGATGAGGATGACACGCTACAGCGACACCCTCCTGACGGTGGATTTCTTGAACTATCTTCTCGACAGGGAGATCGGGGCTTATATATTCCTTTATGTCAAGGGCAAGTATGTGGTATTGCCCTGAATTATTAGTAACCTCGGCCCCAGGGATGAGCACCATACGATGTCTCGTCCACGCCGTTTGCTTTAGGCGCCACAGAGTATGGAGATAGTCGGGGAACGACGATTCAGAAATTGCCCACGATTTGCTACCTTCTTGTTGCAGAAGTTCAGTGGTCCCGGTGTCCAGAATGTGGTCCGTTATGGCCATCGCATCAAATCCGTGCTTTCCGTAGAGATCGATGACCTCTTCGAGGCTGCATGTACCATCGCTCGCTGTAGTGTGGATATGGAAATCACATAAAAGCCATTCTGGAACCATGGTTCGCCCCATAGACCAAATTGAGTTGCAACCTTACATTCATCTCGCACCGTTTCTCCGTACCTGAGTCGTATTAGGCCCTCGTTCACTGAAAATTAGTTTTTGATTAGTCGCTTCCTGGTTCGTGCCATCTCTTCTTCCTGCAATCCCGGAGTCCCGCAGGATTGCGGACACTAAAGGGAATTGTTCACAAGGCCGGCCTTCGAGTGCCGGGGTGGGACAGGGGACAGGTCGGACGAGTCGTTGCGACAGGCCGCTCTTGTCAAGGCATGCAGCCAGGTCACCCGTGCCCGCCGGGGGGAAAGCCACTATACGGCCGTCGAGGAGAGGTCATGTTTCAACCTTCGGGTCGTTGGCGTTCTGGAGGGGAGTTCCAGGTACACCACAGACAATTGTTGACGAGAAATGCTTTAGACACCCGGGTATTATATGAGACGGGGGCACCGGTGTTTGCTGCAGTTTACCTACATCACATCACTGAGAGAGCCAATCGGAATGCAGAAGACTCATCCGCTCGACATCGACTAGTTCATCGGCCTTCTTGAGAAATCGCGGGGGCGGGTGCCCATAAGAAAAGGGGATATTCTCCCCTCGGAGGACATGGCCGAGAGATCGCCTTCTTAGGGAAACGGGTTGCTGAAAGCAACATGATTTCAAGAGAATCTCGGCCTCTTGAAAGGGGACGGACCTTTTTATGAATGCAAAGGAAGATTTTGAGTTGCCTCCTGATCGCCCTCTGAAATTGCCGAACAAGCAGGAGGTCCTTTTCCTCTCATCGGAGAAACAGGCTCAACGCCTAAGCCAAAATACGGTACATGATTCGGGGGAAGGTCAGCTATATACGCCATAGAAAACAAAAAAAAGCCTCTGAACCAGAGGCCTGAAGCAATCTTTACAGAGCGCGTCTCAGTTGTTAGGATGCTTCTCGGCGCAGTTCCTCAACATGATTTCGCTCCACCTGCCATTTGACAATATCACCGCATGATGAGCGGCCAAGATGTCGATATCGGACGAAACAGAGCATGTGCGTGTCTTCTTCCTCAAGCACCACAACAGCTCTGTTCAGCTCATGATCGAATCGCGCGCTCAGCACGACTCCCTGTATCTCCTTGCCATGAATGTTGCTAAATTTGACCACTTTTCCCGTTTTGACACTCTGTCTAAGCTCTTCAACCTCAGGACCTTTATCGATTCTCATGACAACTTCTCCTTTCATTTGTGGCGCTGACGCCCTGATTAGGGTGAGCACTTCGCTCGCGACATCCTTCGACGTCTCACCTGTGGTTTCTGACTTAGGTAAAGGGGACAGCATCTTTCACCGGACCGTGCACACTCACTACCCGATCTCCGATGAGCCAGTCACGCGACATGATGAGGCCAGCACAGGTCACGAGCCACCAGACAGCCCCAAGCACGACCGGAATAGCTGTCACCAGAACGCAAGCGATTCCAGACGCAGGCTCTTCCGAGAGGAAGGCGCACGATGTGCTGAAAATAAGCACTGCGCCAACCGGCCCAAGGAATAAGCTCCAGGCTATCACCGTCGCGGTTCCCAGCAGTTCCATCAACTTCGACATGCCGTTTTCGTCTGCTTTCACAATTTTCTCCCTCCATTGATGCTCAGTCTTAACCACTAGCCACGTTCGTCCAAGTTCTGGCCGTGGGCACTACGGTTGGTTTGAGCTACGAGTCAGGAGCACCAGGCACAATGTCTGACCCACAAACCTTCCACAGCTATCACTCAGACGGACAGGTTCCCCCGCGGGTGGAGAAAATCATACAAATGTTAGTGTAATGATAAAAGCAGGCTATTTTTCAATTCGGAGAGTTGAAGATGTGGTTTACGGGTTTCTTTGACAGAGGTGATGTTCTGAGGTACTCCGAGAAAAAAATCACCAAGGCGTCATTTTTAACACAACCCTAACCTATCGTTAACCACAAACACATATATTAGAAAAGTACGGTAAATGAAAGGAAGGAGACGTCAAATGTCAATATGGGATTACACCCCAAAGAGTGGTGTATGGACCGGCGTCGCAGTCGGCGTTGGTCTAGTCGCGGCGCCCGTGCTTATACCGCTCGCCTGGTCCGGAATAGAAACCTTACTAAAGGCTGTGTTGAAGGGCAGTTTCTTGGTGTACGAAAAGGCTCACGAGCTTGGCGCGGAGATAGCTGAGGGGGCAGCGGATATGTTTGAAGAGGCGAAATCCGAAGTGCACAGTGAATTCTCTGTGGCTAGCAAGACGGTAAAAGCTGGGAAACTAACAAAATCTCACTGACCCAATGTGGGCTTTTAGAAGCTATTTTTTCTCTCTGCATTCTCGGCGCACTCTGCGGTGAATTCCGATTGCCCGCTGAACGGTTTACTGAAAGGCGCTCAGCCTATTGGTTCCGGTGTCGGAAGCGCCGCTGGAACAGGTTGAGTGTCACCCCCGCTGTATAGCCGGATGGCGCTCTCGCCGATGAGCTGGGTCGCCGCGGTGGCGGCCAACCCCGCCGTCGGGAGCGCGTAGAGAGGATTCAGTTCGAGAACATGGAGGAGCAGGGGTGCGGAGGCCGCAAGTCCGGTGGCCGCCGCAACTGCCACCATTTCAGGGACCCGCTCCTGAGCATCGATGTCCTTGCCGTACACCAGAGCAATTTCCAGAATCAAGTATAAATGCATACGAGTTAGGGCCGATGCGCCTCCTACAAAGCCGAGGAGCTTTAATGCCTGTCCTATCCCTGGAATTAACATCGGAACATGCATAAGCGTCCCCCCCATAAAGGAAAGGGCGGCACTCGAGGCTATGAGCTGACGGGCAAGTCCTTCCGGGGTCTCGTCGGGATAGCGTACTCGGCAAGCCTTGACCGTCTTACGAATCCGCTCTTTACGCAATCTTAGGAAAAAATAGAAGAAGTCCTCCGTAATCATACTCTGCCGGGATTCGGCTACGGCAATATCACTGGTCATAGACATCTCCCTTCAGCCTGCTTGACCGCCTGCTCGCCGCTACAAACTTTCGAATCATAGAGACCGGAGTAACCTGCGCAAACCCCGATTCCTCTGTCTCGGGCCTGAGCCGCCTGAAGCGAGGACCGAACTCGCAAACCATGGACCCAAGGCGGCGAGGAGGCAGCGCTAATCTTCCGCAAACGGGCTTTAAACTTTGTTTTGAGCATACTTCACGATCGGCGCTTTAGTCAAACATCAACTTGAGCTACGATCCCAGCCGTAATTCGGCCTGTGAATTTCCGATGATGAAATCAGTGCTCTGGTGGAAAAGAATTTTGATTTCAGTCTGGGCGGGATTATCAGACAGTTCGACTTTGGAAGGCTGCCTTCGTTGTCGGCTGGTGGCTTTTATCGCAAACTCTCAGCGTACGGCCATTTCAGGAGGACAGATATGGACTTGCCATGGGAAGAGACCGACAAAGCGGCGGTTCTCAGATCGTCGTAGTAGGGTAAGCTTCAGCCATCTTATGGCGAACTCTAAATGAAAGCGGTGAGAATCGAAAGAGGGGAGCCCTGTAAAGCTCGATCCAGTGCAAATCCTAGAAGGGCCTTGGACGCGACCTGGCCTGCTTTGGAAAGAGCTGTTTCCACATATTGATGGCTTGGGACCGCGCTTGCGAGGTCAATATACTCTTCCCGGGAAAGAAGAGTCAGAATGGCCCCGGAGTGCAGTATATCCGGATCATAATGAATAATTATGCTGCCGGTAACGGTGTTCACCGAGGTTGATTTGATGCCGGAGAGATCCTCCAAGAGATCCTGAACCTGCTGTGCGCGCAGCGGACTTCTCTTCAAAGCTGGAATCTGTATTCTCAAACGACCCGGCACCTCGTGGAGATAGACGGCCATGCGTTTCTCCTTTTCAGTTCTGGCGAGCATTCCGGCACTCTTTATGACGTAGACCTTTGTTCCACCGATCTGTTGTCGAGAACTCCCAACGGCATGTTAGGAGAGTATTAGCAATAAATTAAATGTTAATGTGGACGCATTTATAGGGATTACGGTAAGTGCCGGAGTATTTGCCCGCGTCACGAACACTGATCCTCATGTTCTGATATGAGCAAGAGTACTGTTATCTTCAGAGAAGGCAGAGAAACATCGTCACGGAGCACGTTTCTCATCAACGATCAAGTAGGTATCTCTGCAGCAAGCATCAACACTCTTCTTCATTGGGCTCCACCTCGCCTTCGCCTTTCCTATGGGCGGGCTTCGGTGGGCCTGGCAGGTAGGCGGTGGGCGGTGCCATAATAGATAGGTGGAGTTGGGGAGTTCTTGTAAGCCAGTACAGCAAAAACGGGCTTGGGGGGTGAAACAATAGCCATAACCATATGATATTACGTGATGCCTATTTTCAAACCCGCATCATTGGTGGATCAGCAGCATGGACACACTCATTGCTCTGGTTGAACTTCTCAAGCCTATGGAAGACTTTTCATCCGTGCATCCATGAATACTGATCCTCATGTACTTCTATGAGCAAGAGTATTGTTATTTTCGGAGAGAGCAGAGCCCAGGGGGAGGAGAACATTATTAAGGGTGGTACCGATTCTTCCAATATGCGGACATGATTAGTGAAAGATTGGTTGCGTGTTTACTTGGAACTGGGAGTAAAAACCCACCACCCGAAGACTGTCCCCGGTCATCAAACCGATTTCGCGTATAACGCACGGAGAACAATTCTGAGCGATTTTGCTATTTCCGCGCACCTTCCCCATTACGAAATGTCTGCCGTGCTGCTATGGGGTTCTGAGAACGCGAGCTAGAGTGCCGAGAGCCGCCCTCAATTTCATACGAGCTGAGATAGTGAAGCAAGTAGCTGTAATCTCCCGGGTGCAATGAAGCGGACGGGATTTTCTTGACAAGTTGTCCACTCTGCCCAACCATGTCCAGGGTGCTGTGTCTTGCTTATCTCTAGCTGCTTTGACCCCCATACCCCCGAATTTGCGTGTCGACGTGGCCCATTTTCAATGACTGACAGCACAACCTTTATTCTTATTCGGCATCCTTGGTGCAACGAGTCAAGCCACTCTCGGTGCTACACTTTCAGGATAAACGCTCCGATCAGATAACCGACTGTGGTAGCAGTGCCGACGCCGATCAATCCCGGAATCATGAAGCTGTGATTTAGCACGTACTTGCCCATGCGAGTCGTGCCCGTGCGGTCAAAGTTGATCGCTGAAAGATCACTTGGGTAAAAACAGAAGAAGAAATAAGCATAACATGATGGAATCATTCCTATCAGGAGATTAATGGGAATGCCGAGCGTGAAACCGATCGGCACCATGATTACCAGCGTTGCCGCCTGGCTCTTCACGAACGCGGACACGACGAACATGGACACTGCGAACAGCCAGGAGTAATAGCTGGCCATAGACTTCATGTGCGCGACCAGTATCTGCTTGTTCGCGTCTATGAAAGTGTCGCTCATCCAGGCTATACCCATGATCGCAATGACCGCCACCATTCCGGCCGTGAAAATCGACGATCCTGCGATCTGAGCCGTTTTCACACGGGTATAGACGAGGATTACTGCACCAGCGGTTAACATTACGATCTGTACGATTAGAGTCATCGACACAGGCTGCTTGTCAATGACCGGCGCGAGTTTGAGCATGGCTATCAGAACGATTGTGAGGACGCCTGCAAAGAAAATCAGGACCGAGATCTTGGCTTTTGTGGAGACTTCTTGATCCAGAACTGTCGCTCCTTCTTCCAGTTGGTTCCTAAAAAGCGGATCCTTCATTCGCTCTTGGAACTCTTCATCCTTGTCCAGGTCTTTGCCACGGCTCACGCTCCAGAGAGCTGCAACAAAGACGCCGACAGCCGTTGCCGGGATCGTGACGCAGAGAATATCCACCAAATTGATCTTGTACCCGGTTTTGAGCGCCATTGCGAGGAAGCTGGTGACGGCCGCCGCAATCGGGCTTGCTGTAATGCCCATCTGCGATGCAATCGACGACACCGCCATCGGACGTTCGGGCCGTATCCCGATCTTGTAGGCAACATCTGCAATGATGGGCTGTAACATGTAAACCGCATGCCCGGTTCCAACTCCCATGGTCAGCAAATACGAGCAAACGGGAGCAAGAAAAACGATGTTGCGCGGGTGCTTGCGAAGGAGCCTTTCCGCCAACTGGATCAAGTACACCAACCCGCCAGCAGCGTGGAGGGTTGCAGATGCCGCTACAACAGCGACAATGATGAGCATAACGTCAATCGGTGGCCCACCCGGCTTCATGCCGAAAACAAAAGTGAACACAGTCACTCCGGTACCACCGATGAGGCCCAGTCCTATGCCGCCTACACGGATACCGATATAGATTGCCGCCAACAGTACTGCGAATTCTATCCAGAACATCGGCTGTCTCCCCTGTTTCCATTATGAACGTGCGGAGTCTCTTTCGGAGATGACGCGTCCTCGAACGTCCTCCCAGAAATCTGTCTTTAAGTATCCGGCTTGTCAAATAATAGCTTATCTGAACCGGAGCAGCAGCAAAAAAGGTGCCACGGATCACCCATCGACAGGAACAGCTTCATATAGTGTTGATTATGGGGTGGGCTTTTAATATTCGGTAATAACTCGGGACGCGGGGATTGTGAAACTCTTTAGACGCCGAAACGTCAGATTTATCCGCAAAGGGAAACCATTGATGCACCTTCAGATTGTTTTTCGGTGTGGAGCGACCGTGGCGATAATGTTTGACATATGGCCGTGTGCAGAGTTACGCTCAAGACCCTGAACCACGAGGCATTTTGATCAACATGGCAACGGGTTTACTTCCTTCGGGCGTTGTGGGCTACCGTAGGGGAGCCTTTTCGGGTTGGAAGAATCGACCCGCTACCGTTCGGTGGCCCCTAAAACCTCCGACACCGTAAGACCGCCACAGGATTTAAGGTTGTGGGACCGGACACCACTGTAAATACGTGCGAAACAGCAAGATTGAAATTTGACACTGGTTGAACCAAGCCAAGAAAGGGGGCGGGAATATGGCTGCCGAGCAAAAGACACCACTGCCGAAAGCAACTAAGATGGCGATGATGTCCCAGTTCCTGGGCTTCATGTTGGATGCCTACGACATGGCCTTGGTCTTAATCATGGCTCCCATACTAATCAAGCTTTTTGCTCCTCCGGGTGGGAGCGCGGCTTGGCAGTATATCTCAATTGTAATTCTCTATTCGATTACCATGGCGGCTCGGCCCGTAGGATCGGCTATTTTTGGCCACTATGCTGACAAAATCGGCAGGCGCCTGCTTCTCGTAGTGACCATTGCAGGCGTCGGCCTGATGTCGCTACTATCGGCGTTCCTTCCGACCCAGGCAACAGCGGGTGTTTGGGCTTACGTGATTTTTTCGGTACTACGTTTTATCTTGGGATGCTTCTTTGGCGGCGAGTACGCGGTAGGCCACACCTTTGCCATAGAACATGCTCCTAGGCATTTAAGGGGCACCATTGGCGGGTTCATCCAGTCCGGCTTCCCGGCGGGATACGTCTTGGCATCACTCGTGTTCGCAGCCTTTGCGTGGTTCCTCGGACAAGAAGCTATGCTTGACTACGGGTGGAGAATTGTTATGGCCACGGGGGTGATGCCCGTATTCCTGGCACTTTACATCAGGAAGAATCTCCCCGAATCTCCTGAGTTTGAGAAGGCCAAGGCAACAGGGCAGATCGCCAAAGCGCCCTTCATGAGTCTTTTCACACTCAAACCGCCGGCGCTCTGGTCCTTCCTTCAGGTCTTCTTTTTCATGACGGGTCTTTTCTTGACCGATTATGCAGTCTACGGATTTCTGCCGAAGATCCTGTGCGGCGAGAACAAGTTCGACACATCCACCTATGCGCTCATCTATGGGTTTGGACTCTTCTGCGCATTTATTGGATATAACCTGTACGGATGGGCGTCCGACTATGTGGGAAGGAGAAGGCTGACCCTTTACTACGCTGTTTTCCTCGTAATCTTCGGGGTGCCCACCTTCTACGTACTGCAGCAGGCGGCTCTCGCGAGGAATGTGCCACTAGCCGTCCTGGGCGTAATTATGGCAGCCATGCTGAAACTCGCTTGGGGGATCGTTCCGTCTTACCTGTCTGAGCGATTCCCTACTAAACAGCGTTCGGTAGGCGTGGGGTTAGGGTATTCAGCGGGTGCTCTGGTCGGCGGTGCCGGGATAAGTTTGTTTGTATGGTGGGCCCATCAGATCCCATTTATCCAGGGGATCGAAGGGGACGATCTATGGCTTTCGCCCGCTGTTGTTCTGACGGCTGGAGCTGTAATCACTTTTCTAAGCCTCCTGTATGGTCCTGAAACCAAGGACCTCGAACTTTCCCAGGTCGATGTCGT
This sequence comes from Desulfomonilaceae bacterium, assembly GCA_052146735.1. Classification (GTDB taxonomy): domain Bacteria; phylum Desulfobacterota; class Desulfomonilia; order Desulfomonilales; family Desulfomonilaceae; genus CAWBBA01. The sequence goes on from JBKQMK010000214.1 coordinate 10,613, forward strand.
CACGCCGGATGAAGTAGGGCGTCTTGAGATTGCTGGATGATTGAATCGCCATGCCTGACAGGAACAAAGAGCAACAGCGGGGGAAGGAGAATCAAAAGCTATGGTCCAGAAACTGTTGATGTCAGTCTGCTTTTGTCTTTGCACGGTCAATCTTGTCTCTGCCATACACCAGACCATGTTCGAGGAGGCAAGGTCTATGGTCGAAAAAGCCGTTGCCTTTCTCAAAGCAAATGGCAAAGAAAAGGCTCTGGTGGAATTCAACAAGCGAGACGGTAAGTTTGTCAGGGGTGAGCTATATATCTTTGCATACGATTTGAACGGAGTAATGGTAGCTCATCCCATAATTCCGGACCTCGTGGGGAAAAACCTTCTCAACGAACCCGACAGCAAGGGCAAACTGTTCAGAAGGAAGATAGTGGAACTGGCTCAAACCATGGGCTCAGGATGGGTGGACTATACGTATCTGAATCCCATCAGTAAGAAAGAAGAGCAAAAGACCACCTATTTCCAGAGAGAGGGCGACCTCATAATATGTTGTGGGGCTTACGCGGTGCCCCCTCCTTTCTTTGGCGGGTAAGGCTAAGAATGAAGCGGGTTTTTTAACAACATGACAACGGTTTTGACTTTAACAGGTCTTGTGAGACCACCAGGCACCTACTGATGTACCGCAGAGCGATGCTGCTAAAGGTAATTGGCCGAAGACCTCTGACGAGGTAAGATCTCTGCGTGAATGCCCGAGTCATCTGCGGCAAGACTTTTAGAGACAGGGGGATCACCTCTTGGCTAGTTTCCCCAATTGGTTGACCAGATGTATGGAAAAACACGATGTCGTTCTATGGAACGCAGCCGATCTCCGTGGAATTTCCACTCCCAAGGATGATGCGGGGAAAGGTTTTCCTTTTGCCCTTGCTTGCGCTGTTCCTGTGAAGCCTCAGATCATGGCCAGTATCAGGAACGGACCGAACCAGAATTATTGTGATGAGTACGGTCGATTGAACGAGGTTATCAACCAACTGGCAGGAACGTTGGCGGCCGAAATGACAGCCCGAGGATTCCGAGCTCAGCCGCTACTGGCTTCAGAGCGGACGGATTCCGTGAACATCAAAGGAGATTTTCCTCACAAAACTGCGGCCACGCGAGCGGGTCTAGGCTGGATAGGACGCCACTGTCAGCTCGTTACTCGTCAATTTGGGCCATGGGTTCGGCTGGGGACTGTCTTCACCGATATGGTTCTGCCGACAGGGAAGCCTTTGGAGAGAAGCTACTGCGGCAGATGCAAACGGTGCGTTGATGCCTGCCCCGCTAATGCCCTGAAAGGCAAAACATGGTATCCGGGATTGCCTCGTGAAGAGATCCTGGACGTCCGGGCATGTGATCAGTGGAAGAAAGAGAACTATTTCCAGTATCGGAACGGGCACGTCTGTGGAATCTGCTCATCTGTTTGCCCCTACGGATTGAAGTCAGTGAAAAGCGCCGAGAAACGCCTTCAATATTCAGAGTAACTAAGTCATAATAGGGGATAGGAGCAGCCCCGCATCGAGTTTGTCCTGCCTACTCACTTCGGTTACGTGGGAATCAACATTTGCGTTTCAGTAGCCATCGCGATGAAAGTGCTGATCTCACTTTTGGCCTGCTTTTGCCAGACCATTGTGTGTGATTTTGAGGGAATTCTCATTAAGTTCAAGATGCTATATTTCCTCGAATCGACCGGCGGTAAGCTATTTAGGCGAATTGATGAGATCTCATTTTGATTTTAACTCTCCCGACGTCGGGAGAGTTAAAATGGACGAGACAGGTGGACGGGAGAAAACATGCAGTCAATTTAATTCTGTCATTTCAATGCTTTGTCTAATAAGGCAGTGTGGAAGCCATCAACAAAATGCAGGTAGAGATGGATTTGTGTACTATATATTATGTAGAGGCAAAAAAATTACGAAGCCGATGCTCCGGACGGGACCATAAGAATTAGTGGAGATCTGGAGCGCAGAATTAAATAGAGTGGCACCTTAACAACCAGATATTCTTCATAGTCTTTAGATTCATTCTTGCCATGCCATAAGACCGATCCACACCGGGCGGTCACTACTGAGTCTTTCATAGACAAGTTCTTACTATTCTGATTTGCAGACAGCGGGCCTAACTGCATTGGGGGCTCGATCTGTTCGTCTGCCCAGGAGAATAAGGAGCGTAAACCGCTGCCGAGCATTTCTCGGGTGACATGTGCTAACCAAACGTAGACCCATTGTGGCGCGAAATTAATTGAAGGCCCCCACCCTAACCTTTTGGGACAGGGGGGCACAAGGCGGGTGTAGTCCCGCAACGAAGCTGCATCAGCAGCAGGTGTTATTTAGGAGAACAGGATAGATGATAAACAACGAAACAGGAAAGGAGAATGATCAAGAACGGATTTTTATTCAGAAGCTTTTGAGCGCCAAAGACATTGCAGAGATTCTAGGAATTAGTGTGAAGACCGTTAATAAGCTGGTGCGTAATGCGAAGCTAGGACGCGTCCAGGTTACGGCAAAGGAGAGAAGATTTACTGAAGATCAGATACGGGAATATATCGAATCCCGGAGCTCCAATGTTCAAATTGACAGGAGAAAGCCTGACCGCGTAAAATCTGCCCCACCGAAAGGGGGTGAGAAATCGTTTGGGGTTTCTAAGGCAGATCTCCGAAAGGAGATGAGCCAATGGCGGTAAGTAAACGTGGTAAAACCTGGCACATTAAGAATCGGGTATTTGGAAAGCAGGTTGGTGTGGGGACACGGGCGAAATTCAAAGCAGAAGCCGAACGCATGGAGATGGCGATTCTCACTGCATGTGGTTCGGGTGATTATCGTTCGCTAGGAGTCTGTCGGACTGGAAATTGAAGTCATCCATAATTTCCGACCGGTGTTTTCATAAAACTGCTGCAAAGTACCCATTCGGAACAGCTGGAAGGGGAACAGGCCGAAATTCCAACCTTAAA
>JBKQMK010000215.1:0-3235 GCA_052146735.1 Desulfomonilaceae bacterium
TCTTCAGTCCCAAATTTCCTCTGGAACTCAACAAGGTTCAAACGCTCTTGCTGCATTGCCCTGCCACCTCCCCGTTGACCTGGGGGACGCTTGTAATACAATTGCGGAGCAAAGGCAATGATCCATATCAGAAATGGCAAGGTGGCGTGAATGCTTCTCCTGCATCACGCAGATCAATAAGATGCTTCCACACATCTTGTAACACGCTAAATTCTTTCTCAAATCTCACTGTCTGTGCATGAAACTTGGCGTTCAGTTCGGATTTGAGACTTTCGAGTTCCTTTGCGTATTCAATCTTCACTGATTCAATCTTGTCGGTGATTTTCTTGACATCCTCTTGGGTGGCGAGATTTTTCCCTTTTGCGGTCAGATAAGACGCCAGGAACCATACGATTCCCGTTATAACAGCCTGGAAAATCCCCATTGAGAGATACTCTGTCCATTCCATTACAATCTTTCCCTTAGAAAGAAAACCTGTCTTCAGAACTCCGTCCTTACTGGGAAGTCCTGGTTTGTCGCTGTCTAAGCCTAGTCTTCCTGAAAGGGTTCCAACTTACTAATGAATCTAATTCGTCCAACAGCGTTCTTGCTGAGTCGTGAAATCTATTCAGCGCGTCTCGCCATAGATCGTTACATTCAAGCCAAAATTCGTAATCCTGATTAGTCATATCATCAGGTTTGCCGTGATATCGCATAGATTCAAGGTCGTACTCTCCATGTAGCCTAGTGTACGTGTGACTTATATCTAATAGCCTACCGTAATAGGTCATGAAATAAAAAATCGCCTGCGGAGATGTTGGTTCGTCATTGTCTTGAATATCTGCCAAACGGACTTCAGCATCAAATTCTTCATTGAACCGATTAAATTCGGCTTCCGAATACACCCTACCATCAGTCGCCAAGGGGATACGAATATTCTCTCCCCAGGAATTCCTGTACACCCTTGAATCAAGAGATACTATTAACCTCCTGACCGCACTGATTCTATTCAATTTCTGATCCCGGATCGATTTGAGATACCAGAGCATAGTGCCTGAACCCACTATGCTTGCAACAAGCAGTAATCCCCAAGAAACTATTGGACCCCAAAAACTGGTATCAATCATCTGAAAATCGCCAATAAATCAATAGGTAAAGTATAATACTTGATGGAAACGAGTCTGAGCCTATGCTTCCCAAAGTTGAAAGTCAAGGACAAACCCTAACATTCTGGTATTTCAGCCTAGAATTCTGCACCGCCTAAGGCAGGGGGTATGTCCCGCGTGTCAAGAGAAGGCCTGGATGCGGGTCCCTGTGGTAGATAAAATAGTTGTCCTGGCGTGTCTCAAAGAGTGGTGGACTCGACCCGTTGTTCGTCAATTTGGCTCTGGCGAATCTCTTTTTCGTGCCTCCTTTGGAGAAACTTCTCCACGATAACCTCACACTGTGGACAGACTTCAAATTCGTGGTTTTGAGTCATATGGCAAGCAGGGCACTTGAAGACGGTCTTAGTACAAGTGGGTTTAGGAGGAAGAGGTTTGGCTTCGTCTTCTTCGATAATGACGGCTTCAACTTCTTCGATGGCAGATGCTCGATTATTAAGAGCATCCTGAGTTATGACCTTTGCAGTGACGAGTTTCTGGAAAAGGCTCTGTAAGCCATTCTCAGATACGCCATATTTCTTCATTAGAAATTCGTCGGTCGCACCTGCACGAATATCGACCAGAACCTGTTTTGCGCTAATTGTAGCTTTGCCCATCAGGTCCCCACTGAGAGTTGCGTGCGATCTTGGTGATAAGCAGAAAATCACGCCGATGATAGTTCACATTTCTCGTAAGCCGCAAGAGAATTCTGTGGTCTATGGTTCATAACATTAAGGGCCCATTAGTTTGCTCATTCCACAGACCGTAAAATTGCCCCCCTGTCTGACAATCTCTTGTGATATACTGATGCCTCCAACTCCTGCACGGGGTGCTGCCTGTGGAAAAAAGATTAATCAACGTGAAGGAACTTTTGGCGGATATCAAAGCCGGGATGGATGATGCCGCTCTGGAGCAGAAGTACCAGCTTACAGCATATCAACTGAAAACTCTGTTTGAACAACTTGTCAAGAAAGGGTCCTTGCAGGCAGCCGAACTGTACAACCGGGAACCTGTTGCCGAGAAACCTCCCACAACCGAATGGGAATGTCCAGTCTGTCACACGCCGCTCAGTAACGAATTTGAAGTATGCCCCAAGTGCAAAGTGTACGTTCCCAAATTCTGGAAAGTGCAGCCAGACAAACGAGACGAAAAGGAAGGTGAGAGAGCCGGGGAAGACCGCTCCAGTATCGAAAAACCTGTTGCCTTGCCTCGGAAGTGTCCAGCCTGCGGAATGCCCCAATTCAAAGAGTACGAGGAGTGTCCTCAATGTGGGGTTGTGGTTGCCAAGTTCCGGAGCAGGCAACCGCCAGAGCAAGAAACACCGGAAACATTGGTGCCAGAACCGTCGAGTTCGCCACAATCAGGCGAAGAAGGAGGGGCCACCGAGAATTTCCGGGTGAGCCAAGAAAGAACCGGCCCTGCTTCGTCATTTTTTGATGACAGGCGTTTGCTTGGTTTGCTGGGTGCTGGGGCGGTTATTAGAGGCTTTTTCCAGCCACTGACGGATGAGCGCAGAGAAGATGTTCTGATTCTGGATGACACCCCATACGACCGAAGCCGCTCAAAGGAGGTAGAGCTTCTGTCAAGAGTCCGCGATCATGGCTCAAAGCGCTACCTCAAGGGGTTCAGGATGCTCACCCTTGGTTGGTCCGATGGAGCGAGCTTTGTTCCCGTGGATCACGTTGTGCTGAGTTCGACCAAGAAGAAGAACCGGATTCAGGGAATCACTAAGGAGATGGACCGGCGGACGTGTGGCGCCCGGCGAAGGCAGGAAGCGCTGTGCAAATCGACTGATTTGATAGTCCCTATGATACGACGAGCTTTGGGGATCCTCATCCATGCCAAATACGTACTCATGGATTCCTGGTTCGGCTTTCCAGCGGTAGTGCGCTCTTTGATGAGCTATATCGATGTCATCTGCATGGTCAAGAATACGCCAAAGATCTTCTACGACTCTGAAGGCCAGTCGCTGACCCTGTCACATATTTACCGCAAGATCAGGAAACGAAGGGGCCGCGCACAGATCAAGGGTTCGGTGACCGTCGGGATCGGTGAAGGGAAGCTGGCAAAGCTGGTATTCGTCCGGCGCCGCTACCGCGAATCAGGGAGCAAAT
>JBKQMK010000216.1:0-9893 GCA_052146735.1 Desulfomonilaceae bacterium
GAGAGGTCATTTTACTGGACGATTTCTACTACATGGCGAAGGTTCTCACCCAGATGGTGAAAGACAAGAAGACCCATCGGCACGTCTACTGGATAGGTTTTGAAGAAGAATAGTCCCATTTCGACTATCGAAGGAGAGTTAAATGACACAAGCATTTGATTACAAGAAACAGACCCTGGAGCCCATCAAGTCTCTCCGATCGGCTCCGAGAGAAGAAATGTATCTGCCCGGCCACCGGACCTGTTCCGGCTGCGGTCCCGCTCTTAACTACCGCCTCGTAGCAAAAGCCGCCGGGAGGGATACGATTTTTGTTGGACCTACCGGCTGCATGTACGTGGCCAACTCCAGTTATCTTTGCACCCCCTATGCGGTCTCCTGGATTCATGCCCAGATCACCAACGGCGGCGGGGTGGCTTCAGGAATTGAGGGAGCCTACAAGATACTGGCCCGCAAGAAAAAATATGACGGTCCCTTTCCGAATATCATCGTGATGGCAGGAGATGGCGGTTCAGTGGATATCGGCCTACAGTCGATGTCGGCCATGATGTATCGGGGGCACGACGTGCTCTTCATCTGCTACGACAATGAATCGTATGCCAACACGGGTATTCAGACCTCACCCACGACCCCTTATGGGGCCAATACAACTTTTACCCCTCCGGGAAAGCTTGTTCCCGAGGGTAAAACCCTTTTCCCAAAAGATCCTCCGCAACTGGTGATCGGGGGACATCCGCTCGTCAAGTACGTCGCCACCACCTCTATTGCCCATCCTTTGGACCTGATGAACAAGGTGCGTAAGGCCCTGAACGTAGATGGCCCGACCTTCCTCCATATGCTCTGCCCTTGTCCCAAGGGATGGAAATTTGATGAGAAACTGACGTTGGAGATGGGTCGTTTGGCGGTGCAAACAGGAATGTGGAGCCTTTATGAGTGGGAGAACGGAGAATACAAGTATACCCACATCCCCAAGAAGTATAAGCCGGTCAGCGAGTACATGAAATATCAGGGGCGTTTCAGCCACCTCAAACCGGAACATATCGCCAAGATGCAGGCATTTGTTGATGAGAAGATTCAAAAGGTTAAGGCCGTTGCTGTCGAGGCTCCCGTACCCACACCAAAAGCAGGAGCCTAGACTCTTGCCATTGCGCGGAAAAGTCTTCTTCTTGGCTCTGTAATCGCGAATACCTCGCCCCGAGCGGCGGGGTATTCTTCTGCGCTGATTTAAGGTGACTCTCGGAAATGGGAAAGGAGGAGGCGCTATGCCCAACGCAAGCATAACGCAGGCGGAAATCGCACCGGACAGCGCTAGGCAATTATACGGTAACTTTGCCGGAAATAGGTGGGTTCAGCTTGTTGCCGGCGTTGTCGGGATGATTATCATATCGAACTATCAGTATGCCTATCCTCTCTTCGCAAAGGGCATAGGAGAACAATTCTCACAGGTGCCCCCTAAACAGATAGCACTGATCTTCACACTTTTTATCCTGTTCGAAACCTGGCCCATGCCCGTCTCAGGGTTCTTCGTCGATAAATTCGGCATACGCAAACTTATGACGGCAGGCTCCATCTGCGTGCTCCTTGGGTGGCTGCTGGGAGGAACAGTATTTAAGGACTCGCTTTTAGGATTGTATGGGTGCTACGGCCTTGTGGCCGGCACGGGCGCGGGAATAATCTACATATGCGCGGTCTCCAATGCCGTCAAATGGTTCCCTGACAGAAGGGGGCTGGCCACCGGTCTTACCGCGGCCGGATTCGGAGGCGGAGCCGCATTTACTATATTGCCCATTCAAGCCACCATGAACGCAGTTGGCGGATGGGCTACAACAATGGCAATCTGGGGAGTGGGGCAGGGAATAATCGGTGTCTGCATGGCCATGATATTACGGCACCCGCCTGCAGGCTGGACCCCCGTCGGGTGGCAGCAAGACTCACAGCAGGCTCCCAAAAAGGTCGTGCAATCTAAGGTGAACTTTACCTGGGCCGAAACCCTCCAGAGGCCTGAGTTTTATATCTTATACATTGCGTTCTTGTCCATGGGCATTAGTGGCTTGATGAGTACCGCAAACATGGCACAACTTGCCAAGTCATTTAAGATGGCCGACGCGACGGTGCTTGGCGTAGGACTCATAGCACTTACCGCGGCCGTGTGCTCGGCCACGAACGCCACATCGAGAATTTTTTGGGGGTTCATATCAGATAAACTGGGCCGTGAGTACACTATGGCGCTTGTCTTCACGCTTGAAGCGATTTTTGTTTTCATGGTGACCCAAATTACGGACAGTCCGGTGCTCTTTGTAGTGGTTTTTTCATTGGTTTTCTTTTGTTGGGGCGAAATATATGCCCTCTTTCCGGCCGTGACCGGTGACGTCTTTGGCGGCAAGAATTCCGCTTCTAACTACGGCATGATGTACACCTCGAAAGGAGCGGCCTCAATCGTCGGAGGTTACGGTGCCGCTGCATTGGCTGCTGCTTTCGCCGGGTCCTTCATCGTCCCTTTTTATATTGCAACCGTGCTTAACCTGCTTGCAGCAGTGCTTATTTTCTTCATTATCAGACCCTTGGTGAGGAGCAGAATCGCCAGGGAAGTTACCGGGGAGCCCGCAATAGTGGGTGTGCCTCTTGCGGCTGCTGCCGCAGTTAAAATGGGTCTTGGAACATCTGATCCCGGCCCTGAAGCAACCAAGTGACATCTGCCTTTGGTAGGGGCACGGCCTTCCGTGCCCCACAGTTTACCCCTTGAACTCGTGCCGCTGTGAGACCTATCTGGCGACAGCGGGTCGTCGTACCACAATTAGTGAGGAATGGAGAACTTCGACGACTCTCAATGACGAGCCGTCCGCAACTGCATTGCCCAGGTGAAAAAAGAAAAGCCATAGCATCAGCGTATGCAGAGATGATAAATTCATCGCAACGGCCAAAACAACCCTTGTGTTGAGGAAAGATCCATGACGGATGACCTTCTGGTAATAGCGGGGCGAAGCTTTGGAAGCCGCCTCATGGTGGGAACAGGTAAATTCCCGTCCGCGGAAGCTCTTCGCGAGGCTCTGGTTGCCTCAAGAGCGGAAATCGTCACGGTTGCCCTCCGTCGGGCGGATTTGTCCAAACCTGAGGGAGACAGCGTTCTTTCCGCTCTGGACCCAAGCAAACACTTGATTTTACCCAACACGTCAGGAGCACGGACTGCCACCGAAGCTGTTCGGTTGGCGAGGATGGCGCGGGAAGCAGGGCTCGAACCCTGGGTGAAGCTTGAATTAACTCCGGAACCGAAATACCTGCTTCCAGACCCTATAGAAACCCTCGTGGCAGCAGAAACGCTTGTCAAGGAAGGCTTTGTGGTTTTGCCGTACATCCAGGCTGACCCGGTACTGGCCAAACGTCTCGAAGAGATCGGCACGGCTGCGGTCATGCCGCTGGGAGCGCCAATTGGGAGCAACAGAGGATTGAAAACCCGTGAGATGATACGTATCATCATCGAGCAAGCAAATGTGCCGGTGGTTGTGGATGCGGGCCTGGGCGCTCCGTCGCATGCAGCGGAAGCGATGGAAATGGGAGCGGATGCCGTCCTCGTCAATACGGCTTTAGCTGACGCAAATGACCATGCAGCAATGGCAAAGGCTTTCGCTATGGCCACCCGTTCCGGACGGTTAGCCTATCTCGCCGGCCTGGGTCCAATCCGAAACGGTGCTGAAGCATCCTCGCCCCTGACCGGGTTTTTGAGATAACATTTGCATTACGAGCTTCTTTCGGGAGACTGATTTGGATTTCTCACAAGTACTGAATGAATGGCCCGAGCGTCGCATACGTGACCTAGTCTCGAAATCCGGACCCGAGGACGTGAGACAAGCGTTAAGACGCGATAATCTGATGCCTCGAGATCTGGCGGCCTTGCTTTCCACAAGTGCGATACCCTACTTGGAGGATATGGCACGTGTCTCAAACCGGCTGACCAGACACCATTTTGGAAGGACCATTGCACTCTATGCTCCGATTTACCTGTCAAATGTCTGCACATCGGATTGCGTCTATTGCGGTTACGCAATACGATCGGGCATGAAAGGCAAGCGGCGCACTCTGACTGACGCTGAAATTCATGCGGAGTGCGAAGCTCTTGCTGCTCGCGGCTTTCAAGGCGTGCTGCTTCTGACGGGCGACGCTCCCAAAGTAGCGCCGACGGAATATCTGGAAAAGGCTGTAAGCATTGCTCGTGAACATTTTGTCTCCGTATCGGTAGAAGTCTATTCTCTGGACCAGCAGGATTATCAAAGACTCGTTGATCTGGGCTTGGAAGGGGTCACTCTGTACATGGAGACCTATTGCAGGGAAACTTACGCGAAAGTCCACCTAAGCGGTAAAAAGACAGATTTTGATTATCGGCTTGATGCAATCGAGCGCGCAGGAAGAGCTGGAGCAAGAAAGCTTGGCATCGGTGCCCTGTTGGGCCTATACGACTGGCACGTTGACGTGTTTTGGACAGCTTTGCACGCCAAGTACCTTCAAAAAAGCTGCTGGCAAAGTGCCGTCTCTATTTCTTTTCCACGGCTACACCATACGCCGAATCGTTACGGCGGCCTGAACCTCCCATCGGACAGAGAGTTCGTTCAATTGATTCTCGCGATGCGAGTTTTTCTTCCTGAAGTCGGTTTCAATCTTTCGACGCGTGAAAAACCAGCTCTCAGAGATAGCTTGATCCCTCTCGGAATCACCCACATGAGTGCCGGTTCGTCCACACGCCCAGGAGGCTATTCTTCGTACGGCGAGGAAACCTTATCTCAATTCGACATCGAAGATGGACGGAACCCGGACGAGGTGGCCGCGACTATTCGCAGCACAGGGTATGATCCCGTATGGAAGGATTTCGATCACAGTTTTTACTCTCAAACTGATAAGGGTTCACTAAATCTCATTCAGGAACCGAGGATATGAGAATAGTAGTCAACGGGAAAGCTCAGAATTGCCGTGATCGCCTGACAGTCCAGGATCTGTTGAAGAAAATGGGACTTGTGCCAGGGACGGTCATAGTTGAACGTAATGCCGGATTCGTCCAGCGTTCTGAATATCAGACCACAATCGTCTCGGAGGGAGATTCGCTCGAATTCATTCAATTCGTGGGGGGTGGTTGATGACGTTGGAAGAGCGTATGACCCTGTTCCGAAGTACCGATCTCTATGTCGTAATTACGGAGGCATTCTGTGCAGGCAGGCGGGCTGTTGAGATTCTCGCCAAGGTCCTCGAAGCTGGGGTACGTGCGGTACAGCTTCGCGAAAAAGAGATGAACGACGGGGCCTTGTACGATCTGGCTCTCAAATTCCGTGAACTAACCACCAGGAATAACGCTTTGTTATTGATAAATGACCGAATAGATATTGCACTTGCGACGGGAGCAGACGGCGTCCATCTCGGTCAGGACGATTTTCCTATTGAGGCCGCCAGACGTCTGGCGTCGGAAATGATCGTAGGATGCTCCACTCACTCCCTCAGCGAAGCCGTGTCCGGGCAGCGAGCAGGGGCAAGCTATGTAAATATTGGTCCGATATTCGCGACTCAAACAAAGTCGGGGACAGTTGCCGCTTTAGGGCCGGAAATTATTGATGCTGTGAGACCTCATCTTGCAATTCCATGGACCGTAATGGGCGGAATCAAAGAATCCAATATCGCTCAGGTACTGAAACGAGGCGCAAAGCACGTGGCGGTTGTTACAGCGGTCACCGCTGCGGATGATGTCAGTGCAGCTTGTACGGTGTTACGCGAAAAAATCAGAAACACATAATAACAAACGGTTCGCTGCCTTGGACGTGGGTCGTGAGGGCTGTCCAGGTCATGAGCCCGTGAACTGATGTCCACCTTGAAACAATCGAATTGGAACATCGTGTCAAAGGGGGGGACACGAGGTCTACGGTCGTATGCAAGACCGGTATTCAATTGAGAAATAGCAATAGTTTTTCGACAGCCGCTGGTCGTTTTCGCGGCGTGTGATATACTTGCTCGCCGTGAATAGGCGCCATCGAGTCTCCGACTGTGCCCGATAGGCGCTTTAAACGCCTCGCATCGTATAGAATGATTTGGGGGTATTTAATGAAGAGACTGTTTCCGTTTGTGTGGCTGCTGGCCTTAATGGTCCTGGTTCCGACAGCAGTGTCGTCTGAAGATGATTTGGTCTACTGCTGCTTGCGTTCGTGCTCTTGAAAGCAGTCCAAAGCCAAGCCGGAGTGCGTCAAGCACACCAAGGCCGAGTGTGCCCGGCTCCGTGGCGAGGTGGTCGTGGACTGCCTTTTTTGCGATTGAGATAGACCGAAGATTTTGACCCCTCTTATTTCACTTTACGAGCATCCCGTGGTGGCGCCGCAGTTGAGGCATTCGTAGCAAGAGCCGTGTCGGACCATTATGGAGCCGCAGTCGTAACACGCAGGGGCATCTGATTGCGGATTAAACGCGTGACCCTTTGTCTTGACAGTATTGGGAGTTGATTCGAATTGATTTCCCGAACCCGGGCTGCCGCTCATCACCCCGGACCCTTTTCCGGGTGGTAAGAGTCCAGCCGCCTCCTGCTGTGTCTTGTCGAGGTAACGGAGGCCAAGATACCTGAATATATAGTCGGTTAGCGATTTTGCTATGGGGATGTCGGGGTTGCTCGTGAAGCCGGACGGCTCGAACCGCACATGGCTGAACTTGTTAACGAGCGCTTCCAGCGGGACGCCGTACTGGAGGGCGATGGACGTGAGAGTGGCAATGGTGTCCATCAGACCTGAAATTGTGCTGCCTTCCTTGGACATACGTATGAAGATCTCTCCAACGGTTCCATCGTCATAGAATCCGGTGTGAATGTACCCCTTCTGTCCGGCTATTTCGAACTTGTGCCGCACGGTTTTGCAGTCAACCGGCAGCCTGCGACGCACAGGCCGCGGAGATTTTGCGGCCTCCTTTAAGGTCAATCCCACCGGCTGACCGGCTTTACATCCATCCCGATAAACCGAGATCGACTTGAGTCCCAAGCGCCAGGCAAGGCGAAAAATCTCCTCGATCTTCTCTATGGTGGAATCGTGAGGAAGGTTGACCGTCTTGGAGATGGCCCCTGAAATGAACGGCTGGACCGCGGCCATCATTTTGAGATGTCCCTCTGTGGAGATGAATCTCGTTCCATTTACGGGTCGAAACGCGCAATCGAACACGGGCAGGTGTTCGGGCAAGACCTCTCGAATCCCCTCTATGGTACCGGTTTCCTCGACCCTTGCAATGATATTCTCAACGACCACGGGAGGATATCCCAGCCGGTCCAGGGCGCGGGCCACTGTTCTGTTCACAATTTGTAGCCGTCCTCCGCCGGACAGATTCTTATATTTGACCAGGGCGATTTCGGGCTCCACACCCGTGGTGTCGCAGTCCATCATAAATGCCACTGTCCCAGTGGGAGCCACCACAGTGGCCTGGCAATTGGCGTAACCATGTTCTTCGCCCATCTCCAACGCGAGATCCCATACTTGGCGGGCCTTGGCTACGAGTTCCTCCGGCACGCCTTTCGGGGTAATTTGAAGTGCGTGGTTTCGGTGCTCCCGGATGACCCGGAGCATTGCATCCCGGTTCTTCTGAAATTCACTGAAAGGACGTCTGACGGACGCGATTCGAGCAGATTGAACATAGGCCTCACCGCTCATGGTTGCTGTTATTGTGGAGGCCCACGCACGGCCTTCGTCAGAGTCATAAGGAAGGCCCAGCGCCATGATAAGGGCCCCAAGGTCTGCATAACCCAGCCCCAGTGCCCGCATGCTTCGAGAGTTCCTTGTAATGGCCGGGGTTGGATAGCCTGCTTTGTCCACGAGGATGTCTTGGGCGGTCATCATGATGTCAACCGCATGGCGAAAAGCGTCCACTTGGAAAAGGTCCCCTGCGTCCAGGAAAGCGGTAAGCTTGAGCGAGGTCAGATTACAAGCCGAGTCGTCCACATGCATATACTCGGAGCACGGGTTGGATGCCCTAATGGGCGCCGTCTCCGGACATGTGTGCCATCGGTTGATAGTGGTGTCGAATTGAATTCCAGGATCTCCACATGCATGGGCCGCTTCCGCGATTTCCCGCAGCAGAAACCGGGCGCGATACGTGTCGGCAACCTCGCCTGAGACAACGAACCTCGTCTTCCACTCGCTGTCCGCCTCATCGGCCTCCATGAATTCGTCGGCAACCCTGACTGAGTGATTGGAGTTCTGAAAGGCCACAGTGGCGTAAGCTTCACCCTCTAATGAGCCGTCATAACCGGCTTGCACCAGAGCTTGAGCCTTCTTCTCTTCCGTTGCCTTGGAACGTATGAATTCGAGTATGTCGGGGTGGTCAACATTCACTATGACCATTTTCGCTGCGCGACGAGTTTTCCCTCCTGACTTGATCACCCCGGCCGACGCGTCCGCGGCCTTCATGAAGGAAATTGGACCGGACGCGGTGCCGCCTCCGGCAAGAGGCTCCCGGGCCGATCTCAAACTGGAAACGTTGACGCCTGAACCGGATCCGCCTTTGAAGATGATCCCTTCCTGTGTATACCAATGGAGTATGGATTCCATCGTGTCGTCCACGCTTATGATGAAGCAGGCCGAGCATTGCGGAACAGGCTCTACCCCCACATTGAACCAGACGGGACTGTTGAATGAAGCTTTCTGGTGGAGCACAAGGAACATCAATTCGTCCCGAAAGACCTTTTCATCTTCTTCAGAGGCAAAATAGCCTTGTTCTCCTCCCCACGCGGCGATAGTGTCAACGACCCTACCAAGCAGGCTTTTTATGCTCGTTTCCCTGTCGGGCATACCGGGCCGGCCGCGGAAGTAGCGAGACACCACCACATTGAGAGCCATGGCGGACCAAAAGGCCGGAGCCTCTACACCATGCTGCTCAAAGATGATCTTCCCCTCTTGATTGCGGATTACTGCCGAACGCCTCTCCCATTGGACCATGTCCACTGGATCTTTGCCCTGAACCGAGAAGAACCGTCGAAACCTCAATCCTTCGCGGGCAACCTCCACCGTGGACGTGAGGGGCTCAGCCGGGCGTCCTTTTATAGATTGAACCCGATCGGACATTCCTTCGCTCCCCGACGCTATTCGGCGTCACTGGATTCCGTGGCCCGCTTCCCGAAGCGTGATTCAGTACGCATGCACATGCCCGTACAGTTGTCATTCGCGTCAGATTTTCTGGTGGTTGAACTCATGAAGCCGGTATCCTCAGTATCCCAAAACGTCTAATCTATGCGGGAGAACCTGTACACTGCTCCTTCCTTCTTATAAGTTAAATCAATTAGTTAATCAATCAAGAGGTCTGGCAACCTCTGTTTCCCACCACGGCTCAAGAAGGCGCCGCAGCATGGCGCCCGGTTCGGGATGATGCGATGATTCGGGCTGATTCCCGAGTAAGCCTGCGCAAATTGATCTGGCGGCATCGCGGGCAGGCACTGAAATGTAACCGAGAGGTGTAGCCGCAAATCAAACATTCATATACTCGGCCTGGATCCTCGATCTCTGCCAATGGAATGTGAGATGTTGGCTTACCGGCTCGCAACCGACTCCGCCTCTTAAGCTGATCCGTTTCCAAGAATCCGCCATAAAACAGTTTACAATAGACCTTTTCGAGCTGCTTCCAACCTAGGCCGTATTTTTCCAACAACTCTTCGTCAGTGACGTCCGACAAAATATCGCCAAGAATCTCCGACACTTTCAATACCTTGGTAATTTTAGTAACCTTAACTACTTTTTTCGTCATAGCGAGGCCCCTTTTTATAATAATATACTTTAATTCACTACTGTCCGGTTTACTTTGACGTGATATCGGTATGTTATGGAATTACATTTTCTACTGTGACCGATACCATTTTATGTGGTGCCGTGATTTCAGCGGGTTATATACCAAAAGTTAGGGAG
>JBKQMK010000217.1:0-8947 GCA_052146735.1 Desulfomonilaceae bacterium
TGTACCGATCGGCTTGGACATGGATACTGCTTAAGGCTGAATGGAACCCGAAAGGGTTCAACGGGCTACAGCGTGGTCAAGTTCGATTCTCAGTAAACCAGGCACAGGAATTGTGGGGCATGTCCCCGACGGCAGCTCGAAGGTTTTTGGCGGCTTGTGTGGCGGACGGCAGCATATCATGGGAAAGGAGCAAGGGTGGCAGGCCAGCAATAAGGCGGATTTCTCAAAAACAGCAAAAACATGGCGCAGTTTCTGCGAGGGTTTTTGGCGCAGTTAATGGCGCAGTTAGTTCAAAGGTTATGCCTTCTAAACCCGCTCCTGATGCTCCCCGAGATGGCCTCTCTAAGGAATCTTCTAAGGAATCTACTAATAAGAGAAGAGTACCTGTCGCTGAAGCTCCGGTATCGCCCAGTAAAAAGTCATCCAAACAAGTTCCAACCGAACCACCTGATCCGAGAGTCAAGGTGCTCATTGATTACTTCTGCACCACATACAAAGCCAAACTCGGCTACAAGTACACCGTCCATGGCGGTAAGGATGGGCAACACTTAAAGACTCTTTTAATCGACCATTCCTTGGAGACCCTCAAAGCCGGTATAGACACTTTCTTTAACAATCAAGAGGACTGGTTGAACGGAAAACGGACAATCGGCGTCTTCTTTTCCCAAATCAACCAATGTCTGCAACAGACCGCTACCCAGCAAACCCAAGACTTACCCCCCGGTTGTCCTGGGCCTGGCTATTCATACGACGAACACTACAAAATATGGGTGAAAGATTGAAAACTCCCCCGAATTTTATAGACGGCGAACGAGCGATTTTGGGAGCCCTGCTGCTGGATAACAGTGCTTTGCCAGCAGTGTTTGAGGCGCTTCAAGCCGAAGACTTCTATCGAGAACAGCATCGTTTGATCTTTAGGGCGATGCAGGCATTGGACCAGCATCGTGAGCCCGTGGATTGGCAGACACTCTCTGCCGCCCTGGTCAAGTCTGGAGACTTTGAAGCAGTCGGGGGGGGTGGCTATCTCGCTGAACTCGTGGATGCGGTCCCATCGGCTGCGAATATCATGCACTATGTGCGAGTGGTCAGAGAAAAGGCGGTATTGCGTCGGATAATGGTCTCAGCCTCAGAAGTTGCTGAGTTGTGCGCTGGTGGGCAGTGTGATTTGGAGGAAATTCAACAAACCTTTCAGAAGGCAGCTTTTGAGACGGGCATTCAGTCTGCCGGCGCAAAGGGGCTCGTGTCTATCAAAGATGTGCTGCACGAAACAATCGGCGCCATTGAATCACCGCGGAGACAGGGCATACCCACGGGACTCGCAACAGTAGACCAGTTTTTTGACGGCTTCTTTCCTGGTGATTTCGATATTATAGGTGGTCGACCGTCCAGCGGCAAGAGTGCCATTTGCGCTGATATTTTGGACCGTGTTTCTATGAGGACGCCGTGCGCTTTTTTCAGTGTCGAGATGCCAAATATTCAAAACGGCATGCGACTGTTATCGAAAAAGACGAGTCTAAGTTTACGAAGTCTGCGGAGGGGCTTATCAGACCGGGCCCAGATAGGCCGGGTGATGGACGCTGCGGGCTCGCTGTCTGAACGGCTGTTGTGGATTGACGAATCGAGTCGGTTGACAGTGAGCCACATCCGGAATCGGGTGCAACATTTGGAAGTGCGGACAGGGGTAAGACTTGGTCTTATAGCAGTGGACTATCTTCAGATTATGACAGCAGAGGGTAAGTTTCAGAGCAGAGAGCGTGAAATAGGTTCGATCAGTTAAGGTTTGAAACTGCTCGCAAGAGAATTGGGAATTCCAATCCTCTGTTTATCCCAATTAAGCAGGAAATGTGAAGAGCGGCAGGGGCCAATCAGCAAACACCCTAAACGACCGATCACTTCAGATTTACGCGACAGCGGCACCATTGAACAGGATGCGGATGTGATTCTTTTCGTGTATCGGCCTGAGATGTATTCGGATGAGCCCTGTTACAAAGGGCAAGCTCAAATAGTGGTTGCAAAACAACGCAATGGTCCTCTCGGGATTGCAGATTTGCGATGGGAATCAGAGACCGCAACCTTCCGGGATCCAGCGCCTGATTACCGGGAGGCGGAACAGAAGGATGGCAACCCAGTATCATTTCACGAGCAGGCTGAAACTGGCTTATCGGCCGCATCCATTTGAAATGGGTTCCTGAGGCGGCTACCTTTTTTGATGTGTGAGGATTCGGACATGAGAGCGGAACAGTTTTCCCAGATCCAGGCCGAAACGGAATTCGGACATGTTCGCCGGACCTTCTTTCCACGGTGGGACCGAAAATGCCTGTGGACTGTGAAGGTAATGGCGGATCTTGATGACTGTGTCGGTCTATGTTGCAAAAAGTCTAGGACTATTCAGCTCTTGCCCGACCTGGGCGACTACACCCTACGATACGCCCTAATTCACGAAATTGCCCATGATTCGGTTAAGACCGGCGTGATTTTTGACTGCCACGGTTACGGCTGGCAGCAACGCATGGAGGCCGCAGCCCGGAGAGCGGAACGGCTCGGCATGAGCGAGTTGGCAATTGAAATCAGGCAGGACATAGGGCGGTACACTAGCTTAGAAGAGAAGGAGCGCCGAGTCCAAGCTCTTACCAATGCACCTTTAATATGACACCGGCGTGAGGCAGGGAGAAGAGACATGTTGAATTCTTGGAAAGAAAAAACGGACAATCTGATCACTACTTTTCTTCATGATCGGAACCCCTCCGTCTTTGCTGCCTACCGCACAGACATGGACGATTTTGCAAAATTTCTCAGCGTCCCTGACAACAACCAAGCCGCGCAACTCTTTCTCTGTTTCTCCCCGGGCAACGCGAATCGACTCGTGTTGGAATATCGTCAGCATTTATCGTCCCAAGGTCTCTCGCCCGCATCCGTCAACCGAAAACTTTCTACCCTCCGAAGCCTGACAAAACGTGCCCGGCTGTTGGGGCTCATCACATGGAGTCTTGAAGTCGAAAATCTGAAGGTCGTCCCGGTATCCCGCTGGGACTTGCCCGAATCCGGCTTCAAGCGAATTCTCCGCAACGCTAAAGAGCGTACCGACCGGAAGGGGATCAGAGACCAGGCTATCTTGCTCCTGCTTCATGACGTGGCGCTGAGGCGTGCACAGATAATTTCTCTTGACCATCAAGACGTCGATACTCGCGCTCGCACGGTGACCGTAACTGAGTGGGGGGGAACTCAAAAAATTAAGCTCAGACTGTCCCGGCGCACATTTGCTGTGCTGGCTGCATGGATTGGGATTCGAGGAAATGAACCAGGCCCCCTCTTCGTGAACTTCAGCCGGAACCCCCAGCACGCGGGCAGACTTACGAAGGACGGCCTATATGCCATTGTGAAGCGCATGGGAATAGATACAGACCAGAGGCTCACTCCCCACGGCCTACGGGAGACAAGGCAACATTGGACTGCAGTTCAACTTGCGAGAGCGTGATAGAGGCTTTTTGAACGCACCATGAAGATTGTCAAACCCACCGAAATTGCAGACTTGCTTGATAAGAGCCTACGGTGGGTCTATGTTCACGGTAGGGAACTGGGCGGAAAGCGTATCGGGAAAACGTGGTTTTTCACTGAAGAGGGGTTAGAAAATGCCTTTTCGCAGCAAGAGCCGGGGCGTGTGGAGAGGACAGGTCAAGTACGAAGGCAAAACGTATCAAGCCACCTTTCAGACCAGACGAGAGGCCGCAAACTGGGAGTTAGTAAAACGGAAGGAACTGGAAGCGGCAGCGGCGACCCAGACCCCGACCGGCACGGCCTTGCTCGACTTCTTTAACCAGTACCTGGACCACAGTGAGTTACGATACACCCGGAAAGTCTTCAAGGAAAAGAAAGCTCTGTGCGAAGAATTGACCGTCCGATGGGGAGGCATATTAGCCGAAGATGTCACTCCCGAAATGGTTAATGCGTACCTGCATGAAATAGCCCGCTCCAAGTCTACTAACCGCCACAACAAGGACAGAAAGAACCTGCTGGCAATGTGGAACTGGGGGATTAAGATCCTCGATCTTCCGGGCAATCCCGTTGCAAAGATAGAAAAGCTTCCGCATGACAGAGCACCGCAATACACTCCTCCCACGGCCGATATTCTTAAAGTCCTTGCGGCTGCGAACCGCGAGGAACGGATCTTCTTGAACTGCTACCTCCAGACCGGCGCCCGGAGATCAGAGATTTTCCGATGGACCTGGGCAGAGGACATCAATTTTGAAAAGAGGGAAGTTAGGCTCGGAACCCGAAAGACACGGGACAGCTCCATGAGCTATGAGTGGCTTCCTATGAACGAGGAACTATATCGGGAATTATGGTCCTGGTGGCAAAACAGACCGATCAAAGACAGCCCCTACGTCTTCGTTTCCACGAGTAACCGTCATCATGGGAACCCGTTCACTAGCAGACGGCAGTTTATGAAGCACCTATGCAAAAGGGCAGGAGTAAAGGAATTCGGCTTTCATGCGCTACGCAGGTACGTAGCTTCTCTCCTGGCCGATACACACAAGATTTCAGCCAAGACTATTCAGCGGATTCTGAGGCACAAGAATGTCACTACCACTGAGAGGTACATTCAAAATATTAACCGCGACCTGGGGGCTGTCATGGATCTGCTTTCAGAAAAAGGCTGTCATGAGGGGCTGTCAAATAACAGCAAAGGGCTAGGGAATGAACCCTAACCCTTTGAAATGCTTTGGCGTCCCCAAGGGGATTTGAACCCCTGTCGCCGGCGTGAAAGGCCATTTGAGGCCTGAATGAAAACAACGTCTTGTTGAAAAACCCTTACGATTTCGAGCCTTGCTAGACCCTGACTGTCCCTCTTCATCCCTCAAGAGAACCTAAACGTGTGATCAAGATGTGATCAAACGGATTTGGATGTGTCGATGACAGGCTGCCCTTCCCTGTCCCTTCGTTGGCTCGTTCCTGAATTTCACATCCTTGAGACCCCTGCATCCCGAAGACACGGAATATCCCAATACTGAAGCGGCTTTCTCCCATTTACCCTGAAAAATCAATACCCCTTCGACACCGATAGGCTCGGGATTTCCCATTTGGGACCTCATGGGTCACGAAAAATTGACGAAAAGGAAATCCTCCCCCGACGACTCCCGGCTGTCTTCCCGACCACGGTTTCCTCACCGGCGCGACAACTCCCGCCACGTCGCGGTAGTACAGAATTCACCGTGGAGTGATCCACGCAAAGGCGTGTGACCGGATGTCCTGAAATGCACAATCGCAAGATATCGCCTGACCCTCAGTCGGAATCCTTCCATCTGGTCATGGGAATTACCAACCCCTTTTCTGTGCGATCCCCTTCCCATGTCCCCGGTGGCCGAACGCAACCGAAATCGTACATCCATGATGTTGGTTGACTTGCGGACTTGGTATTCGTACCATCGTGGGAGCCCGTAATCTAAAAGGATCTCATGGGGTGAATAGAATTCAGGAGTGACGGAGGGAGCAACATTGAGTGATGATCAGACATGGAGTGAGTTCCAGAAATCCTGGAAAGACACGGTGGGGAAAGAAGATCCTGAGAAACGGGATTCACTGATAAGGAGTTGGGTTGCATCGGATGACCCACGAGAGATGACCCACGAGTTGTACGGTCCGAACATCGCCAACAGCACCATGTTCGTGGTACTTGCCGAATCCAGTTCCGATCCTCATTTCATCAAGGACGGCTCATTCAAATACATCTACGTGAACGAAGCGATGGAACAGATGCTCGGAAGGTCAAAGAAAGAAATAATGGGCCTCACGGACGAGCAATTGTTTTCCCATGAAGAGTTGGGTTCAATGATATCCGCGACCTGTCGGTCGCTTCAGGGGCGGATAGTGCAAGAGAGGAATGTAAGAAGCGTTGCAGGCACTCGGAGGACCTTCCTTGACACCCTCGTTCCGTGGAGAAACGATCTCGGACAAATAGTCGCTATTTGCGGAACCTCCGTCGATGTTACCGAGCGAAAAGGACCTCTTCCGAGTGTGGAGATTGATGAGAGTGAGTGTCGGTTGGAGGCGATGCGGGCGATGCACGGTTTTTCGGACGGGCCGACAAGCTATACAGCCGCGACCTGGGCAAGGGACGCTCTGGACGACTACGAACGCGTCCCTCACAAAAAGCAGTATTTTGTCCCCCGGAATCCCCTCGAATTGCCGGGTGACTGTCAGGTCGGGAAAGGCTGGGGCCAGACCCCGCACCTGCACATGGTCTTCTTGGCGCGTAGCATCTTGATGCACCAACTGCGGCAGGGCCGTGAGTGTGAATGGGCATGGGAAGGTCTCACGACCATCGGGCGAGCTTGTATGTCGGTGCTGAGACAAATCCTCAGCGACACTGTCTCCTGGGTGATCGACCGGATTGAGAATGACGGCTGGAATTTTCAACGGGCTAAGGTCAAATTGCATTACCCTGATTCTGCAAGAGTTCCACTATACTACAGGGGCAGGAACGCATGACTGACAAGTTGACGCCACAGAGACGAAGCTGGAACATGAGCCGCATCCGCTCTGCTGACACAAAACCCGAAATGGTACTTCGATCTGTGCTGCACCGCATGGGGTTTCGCTTTCGGCTCCATCACCGGGGGCTTCCGGGCCGGCCCGATATCGTCCTTCCGAAATACCACACGGTTATCTTTGTCCATGGATGCTTCTGGCATCAGCATCCTGGGTGCATTGAGGCCGTACAGCCGAAGACGAACGAGAAGTACTGGACAGAGAAGCTTGAGGGCAATGTCAAACGCGACAAGAAGAACCGCCGCGCTCTCCAAAGAGAGGGATGGCGTGTGTTTCGTTTCTGGGAGTGTCAAATCGAGAAAGACCCGATTCGCATTGCCATGCGGATAGCGAAAGAACTCCGGGGGATTACGCAAGAGCAAGCGGAATACGCTCTCCCGTCACGGAAAGAGTTGCTTAAGGCTGCTGAGTCCCATGCGCGGGCTACAACAAAAAAGCGCTAGATGAGCGCCCACCCACCCGCTTTCCGCAGCAAAGAACATCGATTATCGCCTTGCCCAGGGCTGCGCCGAGTTGGGGCGGAATAGCATCGGAGACCTGCCGGATTTGGTCACTGAGCGTGCCGAGCAACTCATAGTCATCTGGGAACCCTTGGAGAAGCATAGCCTCATAGACACTGAGTCGTCTCTGCGCGTCGGGGTGAATGTGGATCTCGCGGTTCCCGTATGCGACTGTCGGGCTCGGCTTCTCCCATTGCAGAACACGAAATGATCTTCCCTGCTTATGGCCCTCGGTGAGGGAACCATCAGTGAACTTCCTCGACTGAGGGTACATGGTCCAGTGATTCGGGTGAAATGCGATATCATCCTTTCTTATCCCACGCTTGAAAAGCAATGGCGGTGGGAGTCCCTTCAATTTGCTCGCGACGGTCAGAGGAACACTTGTTCCTGCTGTCGGAAACTTGAACTCAAGGTCCGGATATCTGAGCTTGTTGAAACCCACGATGAACACACGGCAGCGATGTTGTGCCACACCGAAATCGGCTGCGTCGAGTTCTCCCTCGAAGAGCTTGAAGCCGGCGCGAGAGAATAGCATTTTGATGGTCGTGTATTCCTTCCGGTGCTTCGGCGATCTGATGCCCTTGACGTTCTCGAATACGAAGAAATCGAGGTCGTATTCCTCGTTGAGGACACGCAGCATGCATGCGTAGCGACGCGGTAACAGATGCCTTGCATCGTTGCCATTGAAATGCCTATTCCCGTTTGAGAATGTTTGGCATGGTGCACCGCCAATCACCCCTCGTGGCGGTCCCGAGCTGCAGTTCCTACTGTACAGTTCGACTATGGTCTCAGGGGCTATTTCTGCTAGGTCACCGACGTGACAGACGTTCTTGTCACGATTGTGGTTATAACTCTCCACAGCTATCGCATCCACATCAAGAGCCAGTCCGATCGAGAATCCCACTGATGAGAATCCGAGATCAAAACCACCGCAGCCGGAGAAGAAGCTGATAACGGATTTTGCCTCCGCTGGCCGGTTTTGGCTGGCCTTGTGTGTCTTGTGTTGCATGGCCCTCAATCTATCTCAAAAATGACTGTGTTCTGTGTCTCGGTAAAGTCACCGGAGCGATAGTCACGATTGAGACCATAGACCGCAACCCGCTTTCCTATCGGTGTGCCGTGCAGGAGCGGATGCCGATACGTAGAGTCTGTCAGGTTGCGAACAGTGATACAGAATGACATGGGTGAATCATCTTCTGCGATTTTCATACACACTTTCCCGTTGCGCAGGCGTGTCGTGTCTCTGAGAAATCCCTGTACATCGATAGGCCACTTCTCCTGGGACTCCTCTCGCTTCGCAATCCAGTAGGCCCGGCACGCCGGCCTAAACAGGCAAATCCTGCAATACATGCTCTGCGGGGACGCGAGGCCAATGAGTTCCGCGCCTCCATTCTCCACTTCCGCAATCCGTTTGTTGGCAGAGTGCAGAAATGTGCTTGCTTCCGCAAGTAGACGTTTGGCGTTTTCTGGGTTAAATCGCACATCAACCGGAGTGCCCTGAAGCGGCACTATCTCCAATCGGATGGGGCAAACTCCAGATTTGAGCTGATAGAGGGCCGCATAGAGTTCCATCTGCACTTTGTATGCCCGCTTAAGTTCGCCTGAGCATTCCCCTGTTTCAGATTCCAGGACAGCTCCGCTCTTGTAGTCACGCAAGACGACACCCTCTTTCGTCACCATCACACGGTCAATGTATCCCCCGACCTGCCCGTCGTCAGACTCGACCCAGAGTTCGAAGCCCGCAGGCTGAGAAGATTGCCTAGGGCGCCCGTCGGAGGCCCGAACTGCATCATGCGCAATCTCTGCGGCTCTGCGACATGCCCGAAGCTTACGGACCTGGAAGTCGGGTATGCTTCTACTCATGGGCACCTGATGCTGTCTCAGCGTCGACCGCGCCATAT
>JBKQMK010000218.1:0-5632 GCA_052146735.1 Desulfomonilaceae bacterium
TATGGGGACTGCATGAAGAAGTGTACAATGAGAGACCATTAGAATCTGGAAGAGGGAAAGAGTGCGGGGAGTCTTTGAGAACCAGCACTCGCTCTCTGCTCACATTTTGCTCTCACCATTTCGGATCAATACGGATCAATACGGATCAATACGGATCAATACGGACTAAAACGGATCAATCGGGATTGAAATCGTTTGGCTTTTGGGGCAAATCATTGATAACGTTATGGTCCTCCCCGCCCTCTCACGGCGGAGACAGGGGTTCGAAACCCCTTGGGACTACCAAAGATTACAATTGGTTACGGTTTTCGTAACCGGGAACAAGATGGGCAGTGTCCCCAAATTGTCCCCACTTATTCCCGACAGTTAGTGGCTGCCGGGTTTTCTTTTTTGGCTCTGGCACCCAAATTTCCGTGTCCCCGTTGTCCACCGTGAAGCTCTCAATCGCTTGAACCAGCTCGTCG
Source organism: Desulfomonilaceae bacterium (assembly GCA_052146735.1). Classification (GTDB taxonomy): domain Bacteria; phylum Desulfobacterota; class Desulfomonilia; order Desulfomonilales; family Desulfomonilaceae; genus CAWBBA01. The sequence goes on from JBKQMK010000218.1 coordinate 465, forward strand.
TTGCTGATGTACCCATATCTCGTGTTGACGTTCTTCCCCGCCCACCAATGACCCATGATGTCCTCACGTATTTCCGGATCAATGCCGCTTCGACGCGCATTTCCCTTCCACACGTGGCGGATATCGTGGAAATGAAACGTAGACGGTAGTCCCGACTTTCGCACGGCGCTCTCCCAGTATCGTCTCATCTGAGTCCTGGGTATGGGCTCACCGTCCAGCAGGAACACGTTGTCCGTTCCTTCAGCCTTATCGTTCAGGGCACGCTCCAACACCGGCACGAGTTCATCGTGAATCGGAACCCGTTTGTGACTTCGCTCTTTAGTGTCTTGGGGTCCCAATCGAATCACTCGCCGGTTCAAGTCCAGCTGGCTTCGGGTCAGATTACGAATTTCGCCCTGACGCATTCCCGTATAGTACGCCGTCAATGCCATCGGAGCGTACCAGTCAGGCAGATGAGCCAGAAGCTTGGCGAAATCCGAATATGCCACGTACACCTGCCGCAGATTCTCTTTCTCAGACAACTTCGGCACTTCCCCCACGATGTTTCTGTCCAGAAAATCGTTCTTCACCAGAATGGAAAACAGCTTTGAGAGTGCCGTAAGCTCTTTATTCACCGTTGCGGGGGCTGCATCTTCCTTAAGCCTTTCACTCTTGTACTGCTCCAGGTCTCTGATGCCGATTGACCGGATATTCTTATCCTTGCCCAGCTTGAGCACCAGATGGCAGAAGCACCCTTTCAGACGGTCTCGGTATTCCTCACCCTTCGCCGTTATTTCCGGGTAAGTGAGGCAATACTCCATGGCAGCCCAGAGACTCATACCCCGCTCATAGTTGTCCACCTTTCTTAGCCCAGGAAGGTAATCGTCCAACCTGTCTTTGAAAAGTCTTATGGCAACTTCTCGGGCTTCGAGGTCAAGCGCAGCGTAATCCCTAGTTCTGACCGCCCTGTCTATGGCTCCGGCAATCCCCACGGCAACTCTCTTTAACTGGGTGCGGGTTGAAGCAGCAAGCTCCACTCCGTCACCCTGTCGAAAACGCACGTAATAAATCTTGCCCTTTTTTTTCACGTCCATCGTGACATCTCCTTTTTCAGGGATGCCCACGAATCCTTAGCCTTTTCTTGGCGAGATTCTGTGTTATCGCCCCCTTTCTTGGGAGCCGATGGTACCGACTTCGAGCCCTTCTTGTCAACTCGAACTCCTGTGCTTTGCGCTTCAATGAACGCCTGCACTTGCTCTCGGGTAAATCTTCGGTCCTGTGGCGTGACCTGAACACATCCTAATTTGCCTTCTCTCACACGCTTATGTACGGTCTTGACTGAACGCTTCAATATCCTTGCAACATCCTTAGCATCAAGCAGCGGGGCGATCTCTTCAGCCCCTTTGTTCTGTAGCAATTCCTTTTCTTCCATACTCTCTTCAATTCCTCCGTCGTCTCAATTCTTCCCGTTTTCACGGGTTGCCGGATTGCACCGGCGTTGTGCCCACCGCCCCGTTGGAGGTAACGGGGTTGGGGCTTAATTTGCTCGACTAGCAATGATCGTAATCGTCGTCATAGTACCGCATCGGGCAAGGCACGTATGGCGGTTCATTCGTCGAACCATACGAATATTTTGGTAACTCGGGTGCGTAAATTACTTTTGGAATGTCTTTTTTGGGTCTACGCTCTTCATTTTCCATGCCCTCGACCACTTTCGTCCGCCTAAGAGATGTCCATCTGTTCCGATAGCGCATAGTCATCACCTCCTTTTTGTTTCTTCCGAGAATTCCTCGGTACGAGCAGAGCTCGTCTTGTGCCCGGCCGCCACACCAGAGGAGAGTACGACGGGGGCGATTGTCGATTACCTCTCTTCGATAGGATGGCCGATTTCAAGCGAAGAGAGGAGCCGGGGTTTTGGTCAATTCTTAGCGCTCACTGAATCCGCATCTATCGCACCTCCCCGAGGCCGGGGTTCTAATGCAAGCTCTTCAATTACCTCTTCAGCCTGTCGTCTAAAGAGCCATCGGATTACGTCTGCATGGCGGAAAATCCTGCCGCCGCTTTCGTCCTCCAATTCGTACTCACAGTTGCCACAGCGATAATAACCTTGCTCGTCATATGGCCACTGATCATGTACAAATAGGCCGTATTGAGAGAATTTCACAACTTGGGCGACTTGAACAATGTGTAATAGCATGTCATACCCACATTCGGGACACGTAAATTCGATTTTAGTCGATTCAGAGACCGCTACGTCCGGCTGCATTTCTAGCTCATCCGTTCTGGTATTTTCTTCCATACTGTTTCTCCTTTTTCTTGGTGCTGTTTGCGCCCGCACCCAGCGCATTTAGTGATTTGAAGTTATGTGTAATTAGATTCTGAGAACAGGATAAACGAATATCGGGTTGATAAAGTAGAGGTTCGATACGAATAATTATCTATAAAAAAAGAACTGACTGTTATTTGGCTATTTAATTGTGCGTTAAACGAATACTATTTCAGCTTCTGTATGCAAAGCGTCTTTCAATCTTGCGTATGATCAACAGAGCATCAAAGTAGCTACAAACGATAATGCGGTCTAAGGACTCATATTGTTTCCTCCTCATGTGTCTTGTTCGTCTCTATTGTTATATATGGTACACAAATTCATCTCCAATTGACTTTTTTTATCCAAGATGGACCCAACAGGGCACAACCAATTAATTATATTGATGATAAAAATTTCATAAGCCTACGTATTTTTATATATCTTCTCAGGTGGGCACCTCTCTTATTCCCGGCTCACGAATCTCGCTCAGAATCGCCCTCAGGTGCCAAATTCGTCGTTTCTCGTGCTCAGTGAAGTGATTGCCAAACTGCTTGGCTTTGAGTTCTTCATTTCATGTCATTCCGATCCGTACTCCCCGTTCGAACGGGATGTTGCCATGCCGTCACACCAGAGACAAACTTCGTATTCTCCGAGTTGCGATCAAAACTCAATGTCCTCGATCCGTCTTACAAGTTTGCCACCGCTCGTTTCTATTAAGTGAAGAAGCTTAAGATTCACGGTGTAGTTAGAGATCCATGAGAAGGCAGAGAGCCGCCCAAGTGAAGGAGAAATTCTCGACCTCCTGATTACCTCGTGGTATATGATGGTTTTTATTTTGCAACCATACATCGGACCTTCACCCGGAGGAAAACAATGCCAAGTATTGCGACACTAGCCAGGAGAATACTGTATGGGTACGTTTTGACTTTGTTCATAGGTTTCCTCTCGCTAATTGCCGTCTTTGGTGCGAATGGTTCCCCGACCCTGAACGTCGTCCTCCGGGGAGGATTTGTTGCAGGGCTCTTGCTGGGTTTGGTCATATCCGATTGGGAACGCCGGTTTACGTTCAAGGCAATTTTGATAAGGACGGTCGTCGCCTTCTTCGCCTCTGTATTGTCGTGGACCGTTCTGGTTGGACTGGGAAAAATGACATCTTTCATAGATTGGGGCTATGACGCGATTGCTTTGTGGTGCCCACTCCTTGCTGCCCTCGCCAGTGAGTTTGTCCTTCAGCAAAGCACACGGACGCAGTTGACGCAGACGCAAACAATGACAAGTATTGCGACGCTAGCCACGAGAATACTATATGGGTACCTTGTACCTATCATCCTTGCGGTCTTCATTGTGCCAATTATGGCCATTGACCATGATTTGCGAGGGAATCATTTCGACACCTTGGTCGCCATGATGTTCCTGGGGGTACCCGTAGGGTCTTTGTTGGGATTTATCTGGTCCGACCGGAACCGGCAGTTTACACCTGGGGCGACTCTGAAAAGGACGGTCGTCGCCCTCATTGCCTTACTCATCATTTACCTTGGAATGGCTAGTCTGTATGCATTTGTGCCCTCAAGGACATTCCCACATTTGCTCAAGGACCAATATGTCGTTTATGCAATCGTGGCACCACTCGTTGCTGCCCTCGTGAGTGAGTTCCTCTTTAGCGAAAACACGAGGGATCGGTCGGCTGAAGACAAGTTGGCATGAAGCCATCCACGGGAAGAATGGGGACCAACCACGCAAGAGCCGGTCCCCTTACATGCATCAGATTACCTCTTAGTTTTCCCCACCTTTTCCAGCTCAGGTCCATGGATAAGGTAGGGCGTGGCTCCGGTTCAAAGTATGAAGTAATGGCACTCCGGTGTCCCCTATTACCAGCCGACGAATCTGGCTCAGAATGGCTCTCAGGTGCCAAATTCGCCGTGTCTCTGGTGCGTAGCCTCGTGTGTGATGAATGGCTTCGTTTCCATTCGCTGACCGTATTCGGCGTACTCCCCGTTCAAGCGGGATGTTGTCTCAACTCGTAGGAGCACATCCGGGTATCGCCAGCAGATGAAAATTAAAACGGCTTTTCGGCTAAGGTCGTACGTAACTAGACCGCTTGACCGGCACCCGTATCCATCCAAACCTTAGCACTCACTAAACAAGACAAACGTTCTCTATTCAGTTCCTGCAGCACAGGATAATGGTCTGAATCCTTTGGACCTACGCTGCATCAAAGACTTTAGAGAGAAGCGTAAGGCACTAACGCAGCAATCCGGGACGAGATGAGGCAAGTAGAATGACCAGAACATGGTTTATGATGGCGTTTGTGGTAAGTGGGGTGGTTGCTGCCTTAATTGTGGCAACTGTGGGTCCTGCTTTGGCGGGCGGGTCGTGTGCATCTTCGTACAGGACATGTACGGCTAGTTGCGGTGGCGCCAATCAATGCGTGCATAATTGTATTAACGCATACGCATCCTGCAACGCCCAGCAGGGTATTACATTGGGTCCGCCCAAAAACCAACCAACCAGCCACGTCCCACAAAAGGCAAAGATGGGCTGGTCCCCATTAAAGCCCTTCGGCAGATAAGCAACCTGTCAGTGGTGGATTGCAGCCAGTAACTGGAGTTGGCATCAATCAATTTGGCGGCGGCAGTAATTCTGGCACGACAACTATCTATCTTACCCACGTCAGCCGCGGAAGGCATTGATGTAGGCGGAAAAAGTACTTTTCGACTTTTCAGCCACGGTGCTCCCTTACGCGAAGAACCATTGAACTATAGTTTCGCGCTTCTTGTATGGTCGATTCCGCGCGTATGGCGCGTTTGCTTGATTTTTGGCGACGAATTGATATCACGGGCCTTCGCAGAAATTCCGAGGGAGAAATGACTTCTTCGGGCAG
>JBKQMK010000219.1:0-27576 GCA_052146735.1 Desulfomonilaceae bacterium
TATACAATGGAACGGCTGTTCAATGCAAGCGCAAAATGCTACTAACTCCCATAATATCAGTATCTTGAACAAATATGTGTCGCTAAAATGGGGGCCGGTCAGGTTAAGTCCGACAGCCTCCTAGGGAGCCTCAGAGGGGCGAGGAAGTAGCCAGGCGATTCATCGCACGGGTCTGAGCGCACAATCAAGATCTGTACGTCCCATTCGGGACGACCGATGATTCAGCCCATTCTACCTGGTGTTCGGACTTCCCTATGGGACCGAAATGACCCGGAACGGACCAAGAGAAATAATACAATAACAAAAATCGGGGGGAACCTACTTTATGAAGAAGGTTCCCCCCGATTTTACCTGTCCGAATGGCAATTCGTATTAGTTCGTTTTGCCCCACTGGAACTTCTTGGCTGGGGCCATGGATTCTGCCTGAGCCTGAGAGCTTGACGCGGATTGTGCTTCCAGGCGCGTTCCCTGAGAAGACCCCGGTTCAGCGCTTAGAGCCGTGGGTTTATCCTGTTTTCCCCACTTCATTGCCGACTCGGAAGCGGCTGTTTTTTCCTCTTTCCCCCATTTCACGTTACGGTTAGCAGGCGGCGGAGGCGTAGGCGCAGCCGTCTGCCGTACTACGTTCTTGCGAGTTCTACGCGGAGTCTGAACCGCTGGAGAGCCGGGAGCGGTTCTCGGCTGCCGAACCACCGGAGCAGGTGTAGGAGTGGTAGGAGTGGTAGGAGCTTGGGTCGGCTGTTGAACCTGAGGAGTATCACCTCCGCTTGACACCGATTCTCTGCCGTCCCAATAAACTTCGCTGCTGGATCCTTGTTCCACGTCATTGGATACGGCCGTAGATGATCGGGTGCTTCTGTTCCCTGTAGGATTCGTGTAGGAGGTTTGAGGTTGAGCCGTATAAGACTGGGCCGGCGCCGGTCGTTTCCGCTGACGTGCGGATGGTCGCCGAGTGGGAGTCGAGGGAGCTGCAGATCCAGCTCCGTATCCTTGAGACTGGCCGTACTGGCCGGCGCCGTAAGCGCCATAACCGGGATAACTCTGGTAACCGGCGTTTCCTTGGGGATTATACTGTTGGCCATAACCACTATCAGACTGGCCGTATTGCTGACCGTACCCCTGCGGAGCTTGTTGCCCGTATTGTTGACCGTACCCCTGTGGGGTTTGTTGGCCGTACTGTTGGCCATAACCCTGCGGAGCTTGTTGGCCGTATTGCTGACCGTACCCTTGCGGAGCCTCGGATTGCTGGCCGTAATGCCCATAACCGGCCTGCCCCTGATCGTAACCCCCGTAAGATCCATACCCCTGATATTGCCCCTGATCCCCGTAGCCGTAGTCTTGCCCGAAGGCGGCCCCTCCCATAATCAGGAAAACCATCGATATTGCTAGCGTACCCGACCTTATCATGCCCTACTCCTTTGTCCGCGTTCAGGGGCTTTCGCCGCCATACGGGAAAGACTACTGATTACTGCCCAAAAATCAAGAGCAAAGATTTCGGTTGAAATTCTAAAGAATTCACTCTAAAAAATCAAGCTACTTTTTCAAAGTCTCTCATAGATTGACTTGGGATGCCAGCGGGACTATTGTCATGTTTTATGAAAGTAGCTCATCTTTCAGATCTGCACTTCGGCAGCCATATTTCCGATGAAAAGCTGGACTCGTTGGTAAAAGACCTGGTTTCTCAGGCTCCGGAGCTGCTAGTTATCACGGGTGACGTTACCGACCGAGGTCGTCTGTCCCAATTTCGGTGGGCTCAGGAATTCCTAAGGTCCCTAGAAATGCCGTTCATCATAGTGCCGGGAAATCGGGAGGTAGGCTTTTCAGCGGTATGGGAATGGATGTTGCCGCCTTTCGCAATGAGACGTTATAGCCATTTCTTTGGCGCGAGCGACCGGGTAGTCTATTGCTCCGAACCCAATAAGGTGGTCTTCATAGGCCTCAATTCAGTTCATTCCTTCCCGTCGTGGCCCGGGAAGGTGTGCCGTGAGACCCGGTACTGGCTAAAGGAACAAGCCTCACGTTTTGAGGATTACCTCAAGGTCCTGTTCATGCATCATCCTGTGCTCCCGGTTATCAGGGGCTCATCGTTTTGGGCCCATTCCCTTTCCGATGCGGGCGAAATCCTTAACATCTGTACGCAAAACAGGATCCAGCTTATATTGCAAGGGCATAAGCATCGTTCTGCAGTCATGGAGGTAAACTTTCCTCAGCGTGAGGCCAAGGTAGTGGTTTCATCGTGCGGAGCCCCCTTAATGTCGCGCTGGGATAGTGTGTACCACATTATGGAGCTGTCGCCAGTCTCAATCGTCATACATCCCAGGGAGTTTTTCGAGGGGGAATTTGTCGAGAGGCGGTGTTATGAATTCTTCCCTGATGGTGATCGGAGTGATCGCCGGGCCAAAATATGCCAGAGCCTTTCGTAAGAAGTTTTGAGATCAACAACATGATCACAACCCCATGAGATCATGCATTAATTCAGCCGTTTTTTCTCCTCAGCGTCGGACCGTCTAATGTACAGGGGTGTCAGCAAGTGAAGATCGTCTACGTTGCCCCGTCTGATTCGCTCATAAGCCAGTAGAGCGCAAGCAGCCGCAGACGGAGCTGCCACAGGGCTTCTGACCAGGTTGGGAATTGATTCTACGAGGTGGTTCAACACGGGATCTCCGCAAAGGAGAAGCTCACTGGAAACTTTCTTCGCATGCTGCGGAAATTCTTCCGCTTTGATGAGCATCGGTCCCGAGACCAGCTTCACGTTTTCCCCTGATTTTAAGTAAAACGCCGTATATATCTCGCCCCGTCTCGCGTCGATTACAGGGGCTCCCCATTCGCCATCCTTCAGGGCCTGCCACGCCATAATGTCCAGACTGGATATGCCTGCCACAGGCTTTGCCAGAGCAAGGGCCATCCCCTTGATCATGGCCAGTCCTACACGTATCCCGGAAAACGAGCCGGGCCCTATGGCTACGCCAAACCCGTCGATAGCCGACACACTCAAATGCAACTCTGCCGACAAATCTCTGATGAGGGGCGCCAGACTCTCAAGATGCTTTCGAGCCGGCGGAAGAATGATCTCGCGCAGAACCAGGCGATGGTCAGTGACTGCCACACTCAAAGACGCGCTTGTAGAATGGACAGCAAGGATTATCACGGGGCAAGCGTCCAGCCCTTTGTGACAATCCTACTGATATCATTATATATTACTAGCGCAAAGAGAAACGCGATGAACAACAGCCCGAACTGCACGGCGACCTCTCGGACCCTGCCGGTGACGGGGCGGCGGGTAACAGCTTCGATTAGAAAGAACAGTAGGTGTCCGCCATCGAGAATCGGCACTGGCAAGAGATTGATAATGGCAAGGTTTATACTGATGTAGCTCATGAGGAAGATGAAGCTGAACACGCCGGCCTTAAGGCTTTCACCGGAAGCCTGGACGATGGTAATGGGGCCACTCAGGGCCTTGGCGCTGATCTCCATCTTAACCAGTTTCACGAGGGTTACTACGACCAGCTTGGTCAAATACAGGCTGAACCGGACGCCTTCACTCAAGGCTGCCACAAAACTGAGCTTGGCGGTCTTTCCAGAAGGGGCCACGCCTATTTGGCCCATCGGTTCACCCAGCATATCTTTCTGCTCCGCAAGTTTCGGGGTCACGGTCAGGTCTAGTCGGCTGCCTTCTCTTTCGACGGTCACCGCGAGCCTTTGCTCCGCATTCTTTGCGATGATTGTCCGCATATCTTCCCATCGCCAGACAGGCTCACCGTTGATGGCCACCACCTGGTCTCCGGCCTTGATGCCCGCCTCCATCGCAGGCGTTCCCTCAAGGACCTTGCCGATATCACTGACAAGAACAGGCATGCCCGCCACATAACCTGCGCAAATCAGCACTATCGCCAACAGATAATTGGACAGAGGACCAGCCACTATAACGGCCATCCGCGCGGGCAACGATTTACTGGTAAAAGCCCTGGGGAGTTCTTCCGGTGGAACCTCTTCGTCGGACTCTGGATCTTCCCCAAGCAGCTTGACGTATCCTCCCAACGGAATCCAACTCAGAATGTACTCTGTTTCACCCCACTTGCGGTTTATCATGGCAGGAGGAAAACCGAGGGAAAACTTGAGAACCTTAACACCAACGAGCTTGGCAACTATGAAGTGACCGAATTCATGGACAAAGATCAGTACACCCAGCAGGATGAGAAAGCCTACAACATATTCAAACAAGTGATCCTCCAGCGGCTGGAATAAAAGTCGTCTACGACTTTTTGCGACAATTCCCCTTTCAAATTGTTCTGATTAAATATAGAATCTTTCCCGGCGAAAACAAGCCCTTTGTTCGAAAAGGCCGGCATGGTAAAAATTGGAATCTTTGGCGGCACCTTTAACCCGCCGCATGTGGGGCATCTTCGTCTGGCCGAAGAAGTCCTGTTCTCCCACGGTTTATCACGTATAGTTTTCATCCCGTCCTTTATCTCACCGCACAAGAACTCCCAGGAGACGGCTGCACCGGAGGACCGCCTGGAGATGATCCGTCGATCGTGCGCGGACAACGATGTCTTCGAAGTTTCGGACATCGAGATATCTTTTCAGGGGCCGTCATACACGGTGAACACCCTCGAAGTTCTATCAAAAGACAGAGATCTTGACCCATACTTCATTCTCGGGACTGATTCCCTGCGAGAAATTCGCACATGGAAGGACTACTCGAAGCTTTTCTCACTGTCCCACTTCATTGCGGTGAAAAGGCCGGGACTCGATTTCGCAACTGCATGGGCGGGGGTTCCTGAGGCTCTCAGGAGTGAATTTCAGGACCGGGGAGACCATTTGCTCCACTCAAGCTCTCGCCGCGTCATCCCTTCCAACGTGGAAGGGCTCAACATTTCCTCGACAATGATCCGCGACCTTTCAAGAGACGGTCGTAGCATTCGATACCTTGTTAGAGAATCGGTTCGTCAGTATATTCTGGAACGGAAACTCTACCGGAATTGAGCTTTCATGAACAAGGCCCAAGCACAACTCAACTTGACCTCCAAAGAAAAGGCCGAAATCTTCCTCCGTGCCGCGGTGTCCAAAAAAGCAGCGAACCCAGTGCTCATAAAGCTCGTAGGACTGACGGTGCTTACAGACTATTTCCTGATCGTCTCCGCCGGTTCGGCAAAGCATGTGACGGCCATTGCTGAGGCCGTGATTGAAGATGCTCGCAAACGGAAGATTGTCCGCTATTCCGCGGAGGGAGTTCATCAGGGACATTGGGCACTTTTGGACTACGGAGATGTAATCGTTCATATTTTCCACCAGCCGATTCGGGAGTTCTATGACCTGGAAGGTCTTTGGGCGGAGGCTCCCAGGGAACCGATCCCGGATGACGTTCTGGAGGAGCTTGAGACGGTGACGGAAGAGCCCGAAGAAGAGGAGGAGTGGTGGGAACATTGACCACGCAGCCTTAGTGCTTTGTTTCGCAAGTTCAATGACACAACGTCGCCTCTATCGGATCGGTAGGGCTGGCGTGTCCCTGCCGGCCGTGGATCAATGACCGGCACTGAGGCCGGTCCTACCGCTAAAGGCATCCGTCTACGGGTACCCGACCGATCAGAATGCGTGATCGAATTTAGGCAATAGAGTACTAAGCCGCATCTCTTGTCCGCTGCGCTTCACTTCTTCTTGAAAAGGGCCTCGAGTTTTCGGCGGGCCTCCGCAGCTTTGTCGGCTGCCTTCGAGGACCCGACGCCCTCGCGCAATTTGAAATACTCGCAAAAATTCCGGCGATCCTTTACCGACACCTTTTCGGCCTCGGGCTCTTTACACTGGTTGGGGGCCGTCTCACTGTATTCTGAACAGTTGAGGCAGCAGTGGATGTCGGAACCGCAATTGGCGCAGGTATCGTTTCGGAACACCTTTTCCTCAAACTCTAAGACGTGGCCGCAATGATGGCAAAATCCCTTTCTCATGTGTGACCTCTTGCGCTGTTCCGCTTCGCGGGATATGGTATAGCGGACGTTCGAGCGTTTGAGCCCTACTTGACGAACACGTGGGGAATCCGGTAGAAGGTCCCCTGACTTCAATTGTCCGGGACATCGGAATCCGTTTGACAATATTACTCCATAATGGAATGCATTGAAAGTGACACGAAATCACCCTGTTCCAACCAAACGAACTGGAGAATTCTAGAATGAACGAACCTTTTCTTTTCCGTCTTCCCAAGGGAGACGACCTGCTCGAGGCGATCACCCTAGTGTTCCGGGAGCGATCTATGCCTAAGGCTGCGTTCAATGTAATAGGGCTGGTTACCCGTGCGGTGCTTGGTTATTATGATCCAAAGACCAGGCAGTATGTGAACAGGGAGTTCGACGAAGCACTGGAGATCGTGGCATGTATGGGTAATGTCTCGGAAAAAGAGGGCCAGATATTCGTACATGCCCATGTGACCCTTTCAGGGGACGATTACCAATGCCTAGGCGGCCATCTCATGCCCGGAACCGAGATTTTCGCGGCGGAACTCTATGCGACGCCTCTTCCTGGGAAGACCCCGGTACGCGAGTTTGATGAGCCGACCGGCCTTGTTCTTTGGTCCGAGTTTTGAGAAGCATGAGAAGCACTGAAGGCAAATTCACCGGCGCCGCTTGCTTTCCCGACGGTGGTTGTTCCGCGAACGTGAATCGCGAGAGCCTACGCCATATATCCACCTATGAGCAGGAAACGTGAGAATAGATGATCTCATCCTGTTCGTGGTGATCTTCGGCTCTGCAGCGGCTGCGGTCTTTCTCCCGGACGCGGGAAGAATATTTCAACCCTATCTCCTGTGTTTCATGATGCTTCTCCTGTTTCTCAGTTTTCTCAAAATCGACTTCGGCGCCTTATTGGATACATCGCGGGGCTCCTTGCTGCGTCTGGCAACCATGGCCTCAGTGAAGCTCATAATCCTTCCGACAGCGCTTTACGCGATCGCACTGTTCGTCATGCCCGATTATGCCGTTCCCATATTGCTCCTCTCCGGGATCTCCACCGGCGTGGTGGCCCCCTTCCTGGCGACCCTTGTCGCAGCGGACGTTGCCACAGTCCTTAGGATGGTGATTATAACCTCTCTGGTGGTTCCGCTTTCCTTACCTTGCCTCGTCAAATTGTTGGCCGGAGCAGAATTGTCTATTCCCTTGGACTTGATGATTCGCCTGCTGGCGCTGGTGATCTTCGTCCCTATGGGATCGGTCCTTGTCCTGAGGAAATTTGTCCCGCGGGCCCTCGAAAAGATTGCTCAATGGCAGTACCCCGTTTCTTTGCTACTGTTTGCTCTGGTAAACCTGGGGGTATTTTCGAAGTACTCTTCGTTCTTTTTTCAGCATCCCGGAAAACTCCTCGTTTGCTTGGCCGTTGCATACGCCCTGTCGGTCATCTATTACTTGACCGGCTTTCTGCTCGTTCCTGGACGGCAGGTGAGAGAAAGATTGGCGGCGGCAGTGAGTCTGGCAGTTATGAACAATGTTCTGGTGATAGTCTTTTCGTCGCACTTCTTTGGTCCACTTTCTCCTACTCTTGCAGCGATGTATATGTTTCCGTTTTTCACAATGATCGTGCCGGTCAAGCTTATCGCGCATCGCGTTGAATGGGCGGCTGGAAAGCCTGAAAAAGCATGACGATGACCTTTCCTCTATACCGGCCCCTAGTCGTCGCGGCGGCAGCACTTCTTATTTCATCTTGTGCCGACAAGGAACCGGCCACACTGTATAAATCTAGCCGTTTCCTCATGGGCACCTTCGTCCAGATAACGATTCCGGGTGAGGCGGAAACGGCAAAGGCTGCTGCTGAAGCCATCTTCTCTGAACTCAAGCGAGTCGAGGACCTCACTTCTTTCCACAAACCGTCGGGACTGACTAAGATAAATGATCAGTCGGGTAACGGACCCATCAAGGCAGATCACGAGCTTCTCGCTCTCATCGGCGAAAGCCTGCGTTTTGCGAAGCAAACTCAGGGAGCTTTTGATCCAACGGTGGGGCCCTTGACACGGCTGTGGAATTTTAGCGCCGGCGACCCTCGGCTCCCGTCAAGCTCAGAAATCACATCGGCTTTGGCCAAGATCGGATGGCGTCGCGTGGCGATAGACCCTACGGTTGGGACAATCACGCTACCGGACCGAGGAATGGCCCTGGACCTGGGAGGAATCGCTAAAGGGTACGCTCTGGACAGGGCGGCCGCGGTTATCAGAAAGCGAAGGATTTCTGCGGCCCTGGTGAATGCCGGCGGAGACGTCCTGGTCGTTGGCGAGAGAGAGCCCGGAAGACCGTGGCGAATCGGAGTCCAAGATCCGCGAAACGAGCGGGCTATGGTCGCTGTGGCAAAGCTGAAGGACTGCGTGGTCCAGACCTCTGGAGATTACGAACGCTGCTTCATTGAAGGTGGAAAGCGTTATCACCACATTCTCAACCCCGCCACAGGCTATCCAGCGGACGGTTTGCAGTCGGTTACCGTAGTATCTCCCACGGGCATGACCGTGGTGACGGCCGGTATTTTTGTCCTAGGCGTGGAGGAGGGCTTGAAGTACATTGAGTCAGTGCCCGATGCTCAAGGATTTTTGATCGATTTTGAAGGGCGAATTCACAAGTCCGCGGGCGCTGATTCCATATTTGATTTCAAGCAAAAATAAGAATTTGTCGACACAGGGATAAAAGAAATGCTTTTTACCTTGATCGCGGTCTGCAAACGAGGTAAAATGCGCTGACTTAAGATTCTAACGTGTGACAATATGACATCTTTTGGGAAGAAACTGATTATAGGCGTGATTCTCGCCACTACATTGGCTGCCGGCGGCTGCATGAGCTGTCTGCCCCAATATATGGCGCCGCCGTCAGGGCCTGTGTCCGCCTGTTATCCGACGGGCCATGACCCATACATTCCCATGGATCATAACCCTTCCATTTTGAACCCTTGGGACACAATGAGTTCCCTCGCCTCACCTTTTATGTACGGCCCGCCGCGGTAGGCTGATAGCGCTCCTCATCTTAGACATGTTCCTCCGTTTGTCAGGATTGGTCGGCGACAGCTGTCTGGCGTGATTTACGGCGAAGGCGGCGCATCCGGTGTGTCCGGCTGAGTTGCCTGTGAGTGGGACGGATTGGAAGCTATCAGCTTTTCATCTCTGAATGCCTTGTAAAGCTGAGCGTAGCGCTTTTGGATCTTCCGGCGTGTGCCCAGAACAGCGCGGGCATAACCTGTAGCGGCCCATGGATGGTCGCTGTTATACGCGCTGAGAGCAGGTACGAGCCTCTTGTATTGTGTCAGATAGTACTTGAATACTCGGATGCCGCAATCCGCGTTGGTATGGAGGTCCAGCAGATCAACGTATCGAAGCCCGAACTTTCTGGCCCACGACGGGGCATGAACCTGAAACATCCCCCGGCAATTCTCACTGTTGATTATGTTGTTCCTGAAGCCGCTTTCAACGTGGACAATAGCCATATAAAGCCACATATCACCGCATGTTACGCGTCCGAAATGCTTGTTCCCGGCCTGAGCTATGGCAAGAGAGATCTCTTTTGCCTTATCACCGCTTACTTTGCCTTCCGTCATCTCGTTTATGATAATGGAACATATGGTCATGGCGTCAGAATGCACTACGCCCGCACCGAACGCGGACGTAGAGAATACGTACAGCAACGACAGCAAGACAACCGGTATGATTCCCCTCATACACCCTCCCAGTCGGCAAAGAGCACTCACAAGTTGAGAAGTCCGTTGGTGAGTGTCCTCCCTGCCTATCCCCGTTTTACCCCTAAAAAGAACTACTTCTGCGGAATCTCCGGTTTCTGTGGTTCAGGTATCCTGGGCGCCGCCTTCTTTGCATGCCGCGGTTTGAAGGCTGCCTTCTCGACGTAATCCAAAGGTTTTTCTATCGGCATGAGAGCAACGGTAGCGCAACCTTTCACAAAATCAAGGCACGGATTAAAAAGGCTAAAGGTTCTTCTCAGGCAGCCGGAGAGAAGGCCTTCTGTGCTCTCCAAAGCTGTAGCGCCGCCTTTGTAAATGGCGCCAGAGACTTTGGAAGCAGTGGAGCGCTTTTCAGGCGCACCGTTAGCAAAGGCAGGGATCGCCAGTGCGACAACAAGCAATGCACAAAGGGTAATTTTGGCTATTTTGCTCATCAGTGGAACCTCCAGTTAACATCAAAGCAGATAATTATTTCATATTTCTATTTGTTTTGTCAAGCAATTAACAGCTTTATTTTTCCCGTTATTTGTGTTAGTTGTCTAAAGTGACGATATCTATAATGAGGTCGAATCATGAAAGCCGTCATCGCGATTTTGGCCCTGGTTATTGCCGTTTGCGCGCAACCGGTCCTCGGACAACAGGACTCTCCTATGTACGACCGTTCTTACTCGGGGCCATATAATATGTACGGACAGCCGACCTTCACGCCGCTCCAGTCCACTCAGCGGCAAGGGGGGCAACCGCAACAGGCCAATCAAGCCATAATTCCGCGAGCTGTCGACCGGGTAGGAGATCTCGGAAGCTATTTTTGGAGTTACATGCCAGCGCCGGTCCGTGGCGCAGACTCTCCTTACGCGGTTCCGCCCGGATCAGGGCAGGTCAATGTAAACTTCGTCCCGGGCTCCCGTTGATCCTGGGCACGGCGGCAAATACGCCGGTTTTGGGGGTTGAGCCTTAGAAAGGTCCGAGCCCTTAGGGGTGATTTCGGCCATTTTGCCTGGTCCTGTCCCAGGCTTCCTCGCACTTCAGGGCCTGTTTGTAGGGAGAGAGGAGTTATCGTTGCTCTCAGACCAAGATCTGATGAATGTTCAGGCCGTTAGTTCGCAGCTTTCAGCGCCGGTAACCATCTTCGTGAATCGAGGTGAAGGACGGGAAAATCCCTTCGAAGCCAACCTTGCCAACATAGTGCGCCAGATGAGCGGCGTATCCATGAACCGCATCAGGATCGAGGAAGGAGAGGAATCTCTGCTTCCCGGGAGACCGTCTCTCACTCCGGCCAGCGGGCACATGCGCAACATCCATTATTTTGCGGCTCCGGAAGGGACTGAACTTGCGCCTTTCTTGGATCTCCTCCTGTGGATGGGCACCGACACCGATCCCTTACCATCCGACCTCACCAAAGCACTTGAGCAATTGGCCACACCCTGGCATGTAATGGTCTTGATAGCACCGACCTGCCCTCATTGCCCGCAGGTGGTTCGTGCAGTTCTGTCTCTGGCCGTCGGAACCTCCCTGATCAAAGTCACTATTGTGGATGCCGTCCAGTTTGACGACCTCGCTCAACGCTATAAAGTGAAATCCACCCCGACTACTATCGTTAACGATGGTCTCACCTTGATCGGCCGGCTCACCGCAGAGGAGTTGGCCGGACACCTGTTGAGGCTGACCGAAAGCAGCTCCGTTACGGCAATCCTCGAGTCAATGATTAAGGCCGGTCGGGCCGAGGATGCTGCCGAGCTCATGTGCTCCAAGGAACAACCGGGAGCCATAATTCCGATATACCTGTCAAAAGAGTTTTCCGTGCGTATGGGTGCGTTGGTGGCGCTGGAAGACGCTTTAGAAAAGAATCCCAGGATCCTGGACACCATCGTGGACGAACTCACTGCACTTCTCTTTCAAGAAGAGGTCGGGTTACGGGGTGACACGGCCGAATTGCTGGGCAAGATCGGAAATCCGGCTGCGATTCCGGCTCTTCGCAAGGCCGCTGAAGATCCGGATCCGGACGTCCGTGAAGCGGCTGAAGAGGCCCTTCGATTGCTCGAACGTTGAAACGGTTGGGTTTGTCCTGTAATCTGATCTGCGAAGGTACTTCCTATGCAACAAGCTAAGCGGAAAATTGAGGCCAAAAGCCTCATAGACGATATACGGGCAGGGTTGGACAATTTAGATTTGATGGAAAAGTACGGTCTGTCGTCAAAGGGATTGCTCAGCGCTTTCAACAAACTGATAGCGTCGCAGGTAATGGAAGAGGACGAACTGGCCGGACGCATCCCCGTATTCGATGATACAATTGACATCGATCATGCGCGAGAATTCCCCAGGTGCTATCCGGCACTTGGACTTCCCATCTACGAAAACGGAAACATGGAAGCCGAGTACCATGTCGTGGACCTCACGGAGAAAGGAGTCCAGGTCGTCGGTATAGCCGCACAAGTCGGTGACTCAAAGACTCTTGTCATCAAGGCGGATGGAATTGATGAAAGGATTAAACCATGCGCTTTCGATGCTGAATGTCGGTGGGTCAAGGTGGATTACAAAAAGGGGAGCCCTGTAGCTGGTTTCGAGATAACCCACATATCCGACAAAGATTTACAGGCGCTACTTCACATCATCAGATTGTTGGCTTTTTGCGACGAATGACCGAATTACAAATAAGCAGCAGAGGTGCGAGGGAGAGAAGTCTTTGATTTTCCGGTCTGCGCATTTTGGTTAATGTTGTTTACTAAAGGGACCGGTCCCAACCGAGGGAAGTGTTGAAAGGCAAAGGGAAAGGGAAGGACAAGGGACAGCGCCTCTGGTTCAGGTCAGTACTCTTCCTTGTACCCCGCCTCGTAACCGCTTACTTCAGGCTCGTCGATCTGACATCGAAAAAGATTTACCTCAACCAGGAGTACGAAGAGCAGATCTGCAAGAAGCAGCCGTTTAACTGTGCTTGCTTTCATGGCACCATGTTGTTCCCGGTTTATCACTGCGGCCGCTATCCCGGCGTAGTCATGGTAAGCCGCTCCTGGGACGGGGAACTTATTGACCGATGCCTTCGCCGATGGGGTTACGACAGCACGAGAGGATCGTCCTCACGCGGTGGAAAAGAAGCTCTGGCTGAGATGATCGACATGGTCAAGGAGAGAAATTACTGTTCGGGGCTAGCTGTGGACGCTCCGAGGGGACCTTCGAGAAAAGTGAAGATGGGGATAGTGATCATCGGCCGAGAAACCCGGACGCCGGTTGTCCCACTGGTTAGTTGGGCCACGCGACAGATCCAGTTCGGCTCTTGGGACCGCATGGTGTTGCCGCTGCCATTCAGCACAATTGTAATGGCTTTTGGAAAACCGACTCACGTTCCTCAGGGCCTTGGCAGTGATGATTACGAAAAGATCCGGCAGGAGATTGAAGAAAACATGCTGGCCGCCTCGGAGCAATGCGAAGACAAAGTCAGACAATTGAAGGAAGGGCGGTGAATTCCACAAAAATGTGGGCCTTAAATCGATAGAACCCGCAGGGCTTTAGAGCCACATTTCACAAGCATGGCGCCATTTCCTCGGTGGGGCCTGCTTCCTTGCGGAAGCCGATATTCAGTGAACGACACCGAGGTCAGTCCCACCGTTAAAGGCTGTCCGCTTCGAGTGCCCACCGATCAGAATACGTGAACGAATTTGCGAAATAGAGTACTTAGCGTGCCGCGTCGCCAGCGGTGGACTTGTCTCCATCATCCGTTTCATTCTCGTCAGGAGCGGGATCGTTGCCGATAGTAACGGGATTCTGCTCTTTCAGCTTGTCCAAATAGGCTTTGAACTGCTCATCGTACATCGCCTCGCTCCACCTGGATTCGATTTGCCTCTGATTGCGAAGGTATAAAACCATCCTGGATATTACCCACAAGAGCCCCAGGGCCATAAGGACGATGTAAATCGCTGAAAGTCCGGTGGTCATCACAAGAGCCTTGGGGCTTATGCCAATGCGCGTTCAATCAAGCGACACCTCTTCCCGGTGGGACAGCCCAGCGCGGAACGCGGGGTTGCCTGTTTCTTTCAGGCAGGCGGGACGCCTGCCCCACCATCCCTTGTTCAGGAATATCAGATGCTTGACGACGCAGTGGCCTACGCTTCCCTTTCGGCCGAAGACTCGGTTTTCGAAAGACGTCTCGTGCCGGTGGGCCTTACGGCCTTGCCCTTCTGGCCGGCCTTCTTTGGCGTTTGCTTCTTGCCCCCTGTCCCGGTTGTTTTTTTATCGACCCCCGGGCCATCTCTGAGCGCTAGCTTGAGAACTTCATCCATATGCTTGACGAACTTGAAGTCAAGCCTTCGCCGGATATGTCGCGGTATTTCGTCGAGATCCTTTGCGTTCTGCTCCGGGGCGATGATTGTGTAGATCCGGGCTCGGAGCGCGGCCAGTGATTTCTCCCTCAGTCCGCCCACAGGGAGGACCCTTCCTCTTAGAGTAATCTCCCCTGTCATAGCCACATCCGCTCGCACCGGAATCCCTGTGAGAGCGCTCACCAGGGCTGTGGCCATAGTGACACCCGCAGATGGGCCGTCTTTAGGGATTGCCCCGGCTGGAACATGCACGTGAATGTCCTTCGAGAAGTAGAATTTCTCCTTCATCCCAAAGCCGGCAGCCCGTGACCGGAAGTACGAAAGAGCGGCCTGGCCTGACTCCTTCATCACATCGCCCAACTGCCCGGTCAATAGAAGGCTACCCTTCCCTTCCATTGGTGTGGCTTCTATGTGAAGGACATCACCGCCATATGGGGTCCATGCGAGTCCGGTGGCTACTCCTATCTCGTCGGACCTTTGTTCCTCGTCGGGCAGAAACCTCGGCACCCCCAGAAACTTGCTGAGGTTCCTGGCCGTAATCCTGGGGACCTTCTTTTCCCCTTCGGCAATCTTGCGAGCAATCTTGCGGCAAAGATGTGCAATTTCCCGCTCGAGGTTCCGCAGGCCCGCTTCTCGGGTGTACTGATTGATAATTCCTAGTATTGCCTCGTCGGTTATATTGAAATCCTCTTCCCTAATGCCATTTTCTCTGATCTGTCGCGGAATCAGGTACTGCCTGGCTATTTTCAGTTTTTCCTCATCGATGTAGCCGGAGAGTTCGATGATCTCCATCCTGTCCCTGAGAGCCGGCAGAATGGTGTCGCCCACGTTTGCCGTAGTGATGAACATGACCTTTGAAAGATCAAAGGGCACGTTCAAATAGTGATCGCTGAAGGCATGATTCTGCTCAGGGTCAAGGACTTCCAACAATGCGGCCGAAGGGTCTCCGCGGAAGTCGGCTCCGACCTTGTCAATTTCGTCAAGCATGAATACGGGGTTGTTGGACCCGGCATTCTTGAGCCCCTGAATGATACGCCCTGGAAGAGCGCCGATATACGTTCGTCGGTGGCCGCGAATTTCCGCCTCGTCCCTCACACCTCCCAGCGATATCCGCGTGAACTTGCGTCCCAGGGCCCGAGCTATGGATCGGCCCAGTGAGGTCTTTCCCACGCCCGGTGGCCCCACAAAGCAGAGAATTGGACCCTTCATCTGCTTGTTGAGCTTGCGAACGCCCAAATACTCCAGGATACGGTCCTTCACCTTTTCGAGGTTGTAGTGGTCCTCATCCAGGATAAATTTGGCATTCTTTATGTCCAATTTGTCCCGGGTCCCTTTGGACCAGGGCAGTTCGACGATCCAGTCGAGATAGGTCCGAATGATCGAAGCTTCGGCTGCGTCCGGGTGCATCTGACCGAGACGGCTAAGCTGCTTCTCGGCTTCTTTCTCAACTTCCTTAGGAATCTTCGCCTTGGCTATCTTTTCCCGAAATTCTTCTATTTCTTTGGTCTTTTCGTCAATCTCACCGAGTTCGGTCTGGATAGCTTTCAGTTGCTCTCTGAGGAAGTATTCCCGGTGGGTCTTGCCCATTTCCTCTTTGGCCTGCGTCTGGATCTTGGCTTGCATAGCCGACAGTTCGAGTTCCTTGGAGAGGAGTTCATTGACCTTCTTGAGCCTCTCAACAGGGTCGATAACTTCCAGTATGGCCTGGGACTCTTCCACTCGGAGTTTCAGGTTTGAGGCCACGAGGTCCGCAAGTCGGCCGGGATCTTCAATGGAATCCAGAATAGCCACGGCATCCGGAGAGATTATTCCTCGAAGTTGCAGAATTTTTTCCGAATTCTCTTTTATGGACCTCATCAAGGCCTCGACCTCTATTGTGATCGGGCCGGCCATCGGTTCAGGGATCTTTTCGATCTTCACCTTGAAGAATTCACGCGACTCAAGAAAGGAGACGATACGTGCCTTTGCGAGCCCCTGAACGAGAATCTTTACCCTGCCGTCCGGGAGTTTGAGCTGCTTGACCACCATCGCCACTGTACCCACAGTGTAAATGTTGTCAGGGGTGGGATCCTCTTCGCTGGAAATCTTTTGGGCGGCGAGAAATATGAGTCGGTCCTCAGACAGCGCCTCGTCCACAGCCCTTATGGACCTCTCCCGTCCTACCATCAGAGGAAGGATCATGTAGGAATATATCACCACATCCCGCACGGGGAGCAATGGCAGCACATCGGGGATATCTGCAAAGTTTATCTGCTGCGTCTTCGGAGAGTCGTCTTGACCGAAGTCATCCTTCTTTTCGATCTCATCGGCCATCAGTGTTGTCCTTTATTCTCACGAAAAGATTAGAAGGTTTTGCGTTAAATAGAGGCAAAATGCACCAAGCCGCGTATTCCTGCCCCGACATTCCGGCGAAAACGCCTTCTAAGGTATACATATATGCGGCAAAGTCCCCATGTCAAGCTCCATTGTCAGAATAGGCGGCACTAACTGACGGTCTTTCGAGAATTGCAGGGTACGTGCCACCGAGAAAATTCCTAACGGAAACTCCCTCACCTCGAAAAACTGAATGGAACAAAGGAAAGGTTCAATGCTGACAGGAGAGCAGTCTAGAATTGATCGAGATCAGAGCCGGAGTAATCCCACCTGGAACCCTTGATGAGCTTAGGTTCAGAATCGGCAGGACCGCTACCTACCTTGAACACTTCGGGAAACCCTTCGGCAGCGGATGTCAAGAGGCCGGTTTTGGGGTCGATACGTCGAACTTCGACGGTCTGGGGCACAGAAAATTCTTTCACCGGCTTGTCACGTAGCACCTCCCTCATAAAATATCCCCAGATTGGAGCCGCGGCTTTGCCTCCCGTTTCCCCATCACCGAGAGACAGTTCGTCGTCGAATCCCACCCACACGCCGCAGGTGAAGTCCGGAGAAAAACCCATGAACCAGGCATCTATATTTTCATTTGTAGTGCCGGTCTTGCCCGCTATGTCGCGGCGTCCGACGATCTTCTTCAAATTGGTGGCTGTGCCTTCCTGGATTACTCCCTGCAGGAGCGTGGCCATGATGTAGGCTGTTCCTTCGTCCAGTCTTCGCCTGACAATCGGCGCCCCCTTCTCGGGCACTTCGCCGTCACTGGCCGCCGCCTGTGCCGTTTCGTGTGAAACCTTCTGAACCTGCGGTTCCTCACCGCGCGTTGGATCGTCCAGAAGAACCGGCGGATCATGCTCCTCAAGTATCTTTCCGTTGCGGTCCACAATCTTTTTCACATAAACTCCCGGCACCAGGTAGCCCTTGTTGGGAAAGACGGAGTATGCGGTGAGCTGCTCGTCGAGCGACACGCCTGTAGAACCCAAGGCTAGTGTAAGATTATCCACCAGAGGAGAAGTGTAGCCCAATTTACGCGCATAGGCTTTAGCATGCTCTATGCCGATTTGTTGTAGGATCTTAATAGTGGGTATATTTCTGGATTTTACAAGCGCATCCCTGAAGGTGACCGGCCCCTGGTAGCCTCCTCTGTAATTCTTTGGCTTCCAAACCTCCCCGGTGCCGGGGATAGCGAGGGCCAACGGCGAATCCAGAATGATGTCGGCACAGGTAAAGCCTTTGTTGAGTGCCGCGGCATAAATCACCGGCTTAAAGGAAGATCCTGCCTGCCGCCTGGCCTGGGTGGCTCGGTTGAATTCGGACTTAGAATTGCTGTATCCCCCCATAATCACTCTGACATACCCGGACCTGTTTTCCCGCATCATGAGAGCGGCCTGTGCTGCAGGCTCTTGCTCCGGCTCCAAGGGAAAATATACCAGCATATCCTCGGTATATTCCTTGTAGTTCTTCAATGTCGGATCGGTATTGCCGAATTTCTTGAGGTATAGTTCTCTGCGTTTCATATTGGGGTCTTGAATACGAACCTGAATGAGGTCACCCACTTGGAACGGGAGGTCGCCTTGAGCAAAGTTGCGGGTGCGCATTTCAGACCTCAAAAAGGGATTGCGGACCCACCATTTAGGACTAGGGTCAATTTTGATCTGGCCCACGTATTCTTTTTTGCTCTTGCCACTCACACAGCTGCCCATGCGTACGTAGATGTTCTCATTATCTATATGAGTTACTACTCCCTCAGTAATTTGCCCGAACCGGAGAGGAGCTTCTCTGGTGCGAGTCTTCTCTTCGAGAAACTCCATTACCCCTTTGACGTTCAGAGTCTTTATCGGGCCTCTATATCCCTGTCGCTTGTCCAGTTCGCGCAGGCCCATTTCCATTGCTTCCCGGGCCGTCTTCGTCGCAGCAAGGTCAACGGTGGTGTATACTTGCAAGCCTTCCTTGTACAGCATATCCCAGCCGTATTTGTTCTCCAGGTACCGGCGGACGTGCTCGACAAAGTCAGGCGCGGCCTTTAAATACGGGTTGTGCTGCGTGACAATCTTAGGCTCTTCCTGATTTGCCTCTTCGTACTGTGCCTCAGTGATGAAACCGTCCTCAAGCATTCTCTTGAGAACATACGCACGGCGCTCCAACGATTTGTCCAGGTTTCTCTTCGGCGAAAACTCGGAAGGCGCCTTTGGAAGGCCGGCCAGCATCGCACATTCGGCGATTGACAGGTCCTGAACGTGCTTGTCGAAATATGTTTGCGCTGCAGCTTCCACACCGTAAGCAGAGCTGCCCAAGAAAATTTGATTGAGATACAAGTATAAAATCTGGTCTTTAGTGAGAGACCTCTCTATCTGCGTGGCTAGAATCGCTTCTTTGAACTTTCGGGTAAACTTCTTCTCCGGCGTGAGCAGAAAGATCTTGGCCACTTGCTGGGTAATTGTGCTCGCTCCCTCTCCCAACTTCATGGCCAGGAGGTTCCTCTTGGCGGCTCGGACAATGGCCTCTTTGTCCACGCCACCATGCCGCCAAAAATTCTTGTCCTCAGCAGCCACAAATGCAGCCTGGAGGAGCCTGGGAATCTGGTCTATGGGGACGAGGAAGCGGCGCTGATATGCGAATTCACCAATCAATTCACCCTTGTCGGCATAAACATGAGTGACCGTAGGAGGCGAGTACTTGCTGAGTTTTTGAATGCTGGGGAGACTGTGGGTGAAGTATGCGTAGCCTTGAACCGCTACCCCAGCCCCACCGGCGATGCATCCGATGAACATCAGCAGCACGAAACGGGCAATTCCGGCGAAAAAAGATCCCCTTCTCTTCCCGGTTTCGGCGCGAGCATACATTTCTCGAAACGGGTTTTTGGGAATTCTGTTTCCGGCCGGCGGGTTCACGTCTTGCCTCCTCTCTCAGGCTCCGGTTCTAAACTTTAACATGGAACCGTCCCGCTGTCTATGGTTATAAAGGAATACTTTCTAATTTCAAGGGAATTTATTCTAAACTTAAAGCTTTTAGGCATCATACCCTATAACTTCATTAGACCGCAAATTCTTAACATCTTCCAAGGCATTTCGATTTTTTCCAGCATCGCCTTCAAGCCCCCAAAAGAGGTGCTTCTTTTTCCAGGCCCCGCGTGGCATCCCGATGTCCGTGCTGAATCCAGCCCACTAACGCCCGTTACGTAAAGTGAAACTTAGCCTCGCGGTGCGACCGAGCGTCTCTTTCGGTTCGATTAGCTTGAAGGCACAAGGGATAACTTTATCGTTGACCTGGGGCAAGATGGAGAGGTATGCTCACAAACGGCATAAACCAATCTTTTTCGGGCAATATGGTCTCAATTCTGAGACCGTCCATACTCTTCTGTAACAAGGTGGCGTCCATTGGGGAGTCGAGGACCGATACAAGGGGCTTTCAAAGGGGCAAACACCCCGAGATGGTGGAAACGCCGCATAATTACGGATAAAAGGAGGGACACAATGAGTGAGACAAGGAACCCTTTCCCGGCCGGCTGCGTTGCCATTGCTCTGGTATTTTTTTGCATGGCATACTGTATTGCCCCACCAATTGCTTCCGGGCAAGCAAAGCCGCCTAACATTGTGATGATCATGACCGATGATGTGGGATGGGGCGACCTGGGCTCCTATGGAGGCGGTGTGATGCGCGGAGCGCCGACGCCCAACTTGGATCGTCTCGCCGCGGAAGGCATGCGCTTCGTCAATTACTACGGCCAAGCCAGTTGCACGGCGGGCCGTGCCTCGTTCATCACCGGACGCATTCCTATCCGCACCTCCCTATCGTCCGTCCTCGTCCCGGGCGACCCCAACGGTCTGACCAAGCAGACACCCACCATCGCCCAGTACCTGAAGCAGGCGGGATACACCACCGTGCAGCTTGGCAAGTGGCATCTTGGAGACAAGCCTGAGAACTTCCCAACCGCGAACGGCTTCGACGAGATGTATTTCATGCTGCCTTACTACGCGGGGGTCTATGCCTACGAATACCTGCCATTGCACCCGAACTTCCCCGCAAATGATCCGAAATTCATGGCCGAATGGAACAAGATGAATTTCGCAATGTGGGAAGGGAAATCCGGCCAACCGCCTAAGGTCGTGAAGAAGAAATTCGGCTATGAGGATCTGGCCACCGCGGATGACGAAATGAGAGCCAAGGCCATAGAGTGGATCAAGCAGCACGCCAAGGATCCCAAACCTTTCTTCGTTTATCTCAACTTCGAGAAGGTCCACAACCCCAACAATCCTTCTCCGCGCTGGAAGGGTAAGTCTCCCGGCTGCGGAAACTATCTGGACGCACTGATGGAGCTGGACGACAACTCCGGCCAAGTCGTACAGGCGATCCGGGATTTGGGCATCACGGAGAACACCATCGTAATCTGGACAACGGACAACGGCGCATGGGTCGATGCCTGGCCCGATGCAGGTTACACACCGTTCCGGGGGATGAAGGGCTCATCGTTCGAAGGCGGCTTCCGAGTCCCTGCTATTGCCTGGTGGCCGGGAAAGATCAAAGCCGGTTCGGTGAACACAGACATGTTCTCGCACATGGACTGGTGGCCAACTTTGGCTCGCATCGCCGGTCTCGAACCGCCTCCGCGTGAGTGGAAGGACAATGAGGGGCAACCCATCCTTTTCGACGGGATCGATCTCTCCGATTCGCTGCTAGGCAAAGGGCCGGGTAAACGCGAGAGCTTCATCTTTATCAATGACCAGTCTTTTGGAGGCGTTCGCGTCAAGAATTTCAAGGCACTGTGGACAGCCAAGGACACATGGCTCGGACCGGATCTGTTCATGAAAACCCCAGCGATCTATGACTTGCAGTGGGATCCCGGTGAGCAGTACGACATGCTCTTCAACGGGGCTGCGCCGACGCGAGGGGACCTCAAGTCTTCCCCCGGCCGTTTTTCCGGTTCAGACAATGGGTGGATCGCATTGTTTGTCGGAGGTGTTGGGGCCCAGTTCTTCGAGGAGCTCAAGAGGTTTCCGAATGTTCCGTACAAGCCATACGGGCCCGGTTTCACCGAGATGATGCCACCACAGTACGAAAAAGGCGCCGGCCCCTCGGCCGCTCCCTTTTGGCAATCTGGGACCCGGCCGCAAGTTCCTCCATCGTCGGGAAGGAGCCTCTTCCCGACGATAATTTCAGCCACCTTCTCTTTATCTTCCGCTACGATGGCAGGCCGTCCAAGTAGCGGTCATCATGAAATGCAATCGACATGGGCACCGCTCTGCTGAAGAGCACTGACTAGGAGGGTCGCAATGATTCGTCCTCTATGTGGCAGCATATTTTTCGCTCCAGTTGCAAACCGCATCGTGAAAGAGATGTCCACGCAAAGCCGCGTCCTCCTCCTACGTTCCCTCTGCTGCAGCGGGGTTGCGATCTGTGCCGTCCTGCTCACCGTGATTCAAGCTTGCGCACAGACCGACGCCCTCCCCTCCTGGAACGACGGACCAGCCAAGCAAGCAATCATCCAGTTCGTACAAGGGGCCACCAACGAGTCCGGTCCCAATTACATTGCTCCTAAAGACCGCATTGCCACCTTCGACCAGGACGGCACCCTCTGGGTGGAGCAGCCGCTCTATGCGCAGGCTATGTTTGCTCTCCACCGGGTGAAGGATCTGGCGCCCAAACACCCCGAATGGCAAACGACCGAGCCCTTTAAATCCGTGCTCGCGGACGACAATGCGGCCATGGCCAAGTTCACCGAGAAGGACTGGGCCCACATCTTGGGGGTTACGCACTCAGGGATGACAAATGAGGATTTTCTGCAAATCGTCGACAAGTGGCTCAATTACGCGAAGCATCCACGCTTCAAGCGGCCGTACACGGATCTCGTTTACCAACCCATGCTGGAGGTTATGGGCTATCTGAGAACGAATGGCTTCAAGACCTACATCGTCACCGGAGGCGGCCAGGAGTTCGTGCGCGTCTACAGCGAGCGGGTCTACGGTGTCCCACCGGAGCAAGTAGTGGGATCGAGCGTAGCGACCAAGTATGAGTACCAGGACGGCAAGCCGGTACTTATGCGACTGCCTGAAGCGTTCTTCATCGACGACCACGCGGGCAAGCCCATCGGAATCAACCTCTTCACCGGCAAACGGCCGGTAGCAGCCTTTGGCAATTCCACCGGCGACCAGCAGATGCTGGAGTGGACGGGCGCAGGAGACGGTGTCAGGCTCATGATGCTGGTGCACCACGATGACGCGGAACGTGAATATGGATATGGCCCCGCTGGGGGACTTCCTGACACCAAGGTCGGCACCTTTTCCGAAGCGCTCTTGGCCGAGGCCAAAAACAAGGGCTGGAACATCATCAGCATGAAAAAGGACTGGAAGGTCGTTTTCCGCTTCGAGAAGAAGTGAACCCGCAAGTTGCCTCCAAGGACTAACAACGATAGGCAGCTCTGGTCACAAAGGATCGATCATGAAGAAGTCGAAAGCAGTACGGCGCAAGAGGAGCCCCCTGTCCAGTCTGCGAGAGAAAAACCGGGTGAGATGGCCGCTAACGTTTGCATTGACCTCCCTATAGCGTGCGAAGTATACTTGCAAGTGTCTTGAATTAAATTTAGACTCGAAGGGCGTTGGCATTTTTTGCACAACGTTGGAATCAATAGATGGGCTTAATAGTACTTCAGGCCCGATGGGTCCGCAAAATTTCATAAGGATTTGCGGAAGAATGTATTTATTAGGAATGAAATTTTAGCTAAGTAGGGCTGCGACCTCAACTCAAGCATGAACGGATTAGCAGCACCGCGATTCCGAAGTTCGCTTCAGTCCCCCTTCTTCTTCGATTTCTCGTTAAGATGCTTCCAGTTCTGCCACTCGCATTGCTGTTTGCAAACGGCACAGGAATGGTCCACTAATCCACGATTGCATGGACACTGGGCGTAACATGCGTCGAGGTTAAAACCCGTCGACGGCGCAGAGTCCGCTGCCACGATGGGGTAGGACGTCACGGCCAATGTCAGCGCGATCAATACCAAGATTGTCACAAACACTCGATTCGTCATTCAGACCTCCTTTGTACTCACCGGACCTATGCAACAGCCCTGTAATTTCGTGGGCCTTCAGCCCGTTTACCGATGATTCAATCGCTCCTCAGCCACCATATATCCGTAGCATTGTCTCTCGTAAGCCTCCATAGGGAAAAATTGACACCGCTTTGCCCGACTGAGGATTTCCGCCTTTTTCT
The DNA here is from genome assembly GCA_052146735.1 of Desulfomonilaceae bacterium. Taxonomy (GTDB): domain Bacteria; phylum Desulfobacterota; class Desulfomonilia; order Desulfomonilales; family Desulfomonilaceae; genus CAWBBA01. Next base: position 23,577 of record JBKQMK010000219.1, read on the forward strand.
TAGCATGAATATTCACACGTCCCTACCACCATAAAGAGAACTAACGCAACCGTCGAAGTATTGCTTCGAATCGCGCGTCCGAGCGGATGGACTCGAAGCTTACATCTCGGATCAGCTTATCCGCGTCCCCGTATCCATTGGCCGCGGCCTCTTGCAGTGACTCCAAGGCCTCGTCCTTTCGGCCTGCAAGAGCATACATCATCGCCAGATCGTAAAGGTACTGCGGATTCCCTGGCTCTCTCTCGTGAGCGCTCAGCACCCACGGAATCCCTTCCGTCGGTCTTCCGGAGACGGCTAGAGCGAAACCGTAGGCATCCAAGAGAGTGGGTTCGTCGGGGCTCTTCTGGAGACCGGACTTCAACACGCCGATGGCTTCGTCAGTACGACCGGATCCTAGATAGATCAGTGCCAGTTTGGAATATGCTTCCGGGATCTGGCCTCCCTGGTCCACTAGGTGCCGTAAGGTGCGCTCAGCTTCATCGTTCCTGCCCGAGGCGAAGTATGCGGCCGCCAATCCGTAAAGCATGATCGGGTCGTTCCCTGAAAGCTTGACGGCCTTTTCGGACTCCTCGACTGCTCGTTCGTAATCACCCCGATCCAAGAGGAAGCTTGCGAGCATCGCATGTACTCCCGGGTGTGAATCCATCGGCTTCACTATTCTCAGCAGGGCTGACAGGGCCTCGTCTTTCTTACCAGCCCAATAGAGAGTCTTGGCCAAATTCCAATCTCGCATGGCGAAAAAACTTTGATCAAGGCTCTCCATCACGCGCGTATAGATCGCGTCTTTATCCTGACGACTCAGATTTCTTGTCGGCCGTACGAGTCCCAGCCTCATAATCTCCTGGAGAATGGATTCTGCCAGCTTCTGATGCCCCTGAATGACCGGGTGGACATGGTCGAGAAATCTCTCGTTTCCTAGAATATCGGAGCGGTCTGCTCCCGTGACCGGCATTTCGACAAGGAGATTCGGGAAGGGTATAAACGATGCCGCATCCCCGGCGTTCCTGCGAATCACTTCGAGAATCGATGAGGTGGCCCGCAAAGGGCAGACGTCGAGATCTCTTGCGCAAATGAAGCTTTCCAACGCCTCCCTGTTACGGCCGAGCCCAAGGAGTGCCTTGCCGGACAAGTAGTGCGTCATCGCGTACATAGGATCTGTTCCGACGCATGCCTTGAGAAGTCCGAGAGCCTTTCCGAACTCTCCGTGCTCGATCAATTCGGCCGCGTCCTTTATGCTTTTATCGACTCCAGCTCTCGCTGGTGCGGCGAGATCTGCCCCATGCTCAGACTTGAACGGAGAGAAATCTTTTAGATTTGAGGCCGGCTCCACCAAGACTACCGGGACCCCTGCCTCTCGGCACATCCGCAGCATTTTGCCGAGATTATAGGAAAAATGTTGAACTACACCTCGTGAGAATTCCTCGTCCCGACGATAGAGGTCCAATCCGGCGCTTTGGTCCAGGATAGTGTTCAGCTCGTCCTGTAGCACGGTCATTCCCGGACGCGTGGATTCCGACTTTGGCGACGTTGCTTTGCGACGAGAGGCTGAACTCCCGGACCTTCGCACGTCACCATCGCCGAGCAGTCGTGAAACCAGCGGTTCCAGCAAAAGCTCAAGGCCGCGATAGGTGTGAAGCCGCTCCAGAACAGATCTCAGTGTCACGAGGGCGCGGCCCTGATCCAGGAGCCCTGAATAGGTGCGTCGTTCGAGAAATTCATTTTGTCCCGTGTAGATGACCATGAGATCCGGTCCGAACCTCAGAGTCTCCTCGATGAGAGGCAAAATCCGATATGAAGCGTACGAGATACCCCCCGCGTTGATTACCTCGAAATCCTTGCCGGGTGAGGAGGTTGCAAGCAGTTCCCCGAGCCATCTCGGAAAGGCCGTCCTCCCGTCGAAAGGATGACCGTAGGTCGTCGAGCCGCCAAAGCAGAAAATCCGCATTGTCCCAGGCTTCTTTCGAGCAGTGAAGGAAACCTGATTGAAATACTTCCGCTTCGGAACGGCAGTTGACGCCTTCCCGTCTGTGACCGTGAAAAGAGGCTGGAGTGCCGAGAATCCCACGTACGGGTCCCCTTTGTCGTACGCCCTTGGAATTCCTGCAATCCTGAGACCAGCTTCCAAAGCCGCAAAGAAGACTATGCATGCGACGAGGCCGAGCAAACAATCTCGGAAGAAACTGCGCGGCCGCATGGCGTTACTGTCTGCCGCCGCTCGATCGTTTCTTGCTATATCATCGATTGGTTTGGCTCTTTGTTGAGATTTGTCTTTCTTGGCTCGCTTCCTCATAACAGCCTCAAGTGACGGTGGGCGATGATCTTGCTACGACCCAATTGTTGGCATCTGCGCTTGGCCAGTGACTCTCGTTCCGCTTTGGGAGCATAACTCATTCTCAGCCCCTTGATGACTGCCCTCGTACGCAGGGATTCACCGAGAAGCAGCCTGGTAATAGTGAGTCATCGGCTTCTTTGTCAACAGAATTTGACATGCCACCAAATAATGCATTTAAGGGTGCCGTGGTTTTCCAATTTCCAAAAAGAGTCCGTGTTGGCTTGGATAGAAGGTTATGGATACTAGAAGTGCTTGCTCCACTCGTTTCGGCCGGGGACTTCATCACAACAAATTGCTCTTGCCGGGTTTTCAGATGAAATGCTGCCAACCAGAATGTAGAGGATTTAACGAACTAAGTTAACAGGCATCTCCTGGGCCGGCTGTCTTCCGGACAAGAGTTGTGCTCATCACAAATACGCAATACCTTATGCGAGGCGGGATCACTTTTGGGCTCATATTCTGAATGAATGTTAGATGTACCCGTCTCGATTGCGGAATATCTTGACCCAGGGATACAATTCAGCCATTATAGAAATAGAATAATTAGGCATACAGTACTCTGAGGTCCGCAGCAGAATGATACTGCCGCATAGTACCGATTGGCGCAAAGGAGGACTGAATTATGAATCGACTCTTTGTAGTGATCTTACTTTTGACCCCTCTACTGCTGACAACAATGCCCGCCCAGACAGTTGCAACCGAGGCCGTGCAATTGCAGGACTTTGACAGAGAGGGATGTTACTCCAATTGCCCCTGCGATATCCCGGGAATGGAGCAGGTCTGTGCGGACTGCAAACAGAAATGTGATGACGAGTTCTGGAAGGATTTTGACGCCAGTTTTGGGAAGAAAAAGGGGAACTGATCGGTCCCCGGAAATTGTCACGACTGTTTATCTCTTGATGTGTGAATTGGCATCGCTCGGCTCAGCTGTTGAGGACATATTGGGCTGAGACCTTGGTTCAGCATGACGAGAGGCGTTTGCAAGACCTCTGATCGGCTGTAGGTGCCTCCAGGAAAATTAGGGCTCCAACCTGTGCTAGATGTTTCGTGGGGTCATTTGGTTACACTTACGTAATCGTGGGGGACTGATGAAAAAATACCGCATCGGCATGACCGTTGGTACAATCTTTTTCATTGCGCTTGGTTCGTGGACAGTCCAGCAGTTCACAGTCGCTACAGCGGCGGACAAGGCTCCCGGCACCCGTTCGCACACGGAGGGCTATACCGGCTCGTCCAGTTGCCGCAAATGCCATGAGAAGTTCTACCAGTTGTGGGCGCCTTCGCACCACGGGCTTGCCATGCAGCCATATACCCCCGAATTGGGACGAAAAAAGCTTACCCCTCAAACGGAAGAAATAGCCGTTGGAGACTTCCGATACCGTGCGGACATAACCGGGGAGGCCGGTTGGGTTATTGAACGAGGTCCTAAAGGCGAAAAGAAATACCGGATCGACCATGTAATGGGGGGCAAAAACGTTTACTACTTCCTTACTGCTCTGGATCGCGGCCGGCTCCAGACTCTGCCCGTGGCGTACGATGTGAACAAGAAGGAATGGTTGGACATGGCTGCCAGCGGGGTACGTCACTTTCCGGGTCAGAGCGATGAACCGATAAACTGGAAGGACTGGCAGTACACCTTCAACACGGCTTGTTACGGGTGCCACGTCA
>JBKQMK010000220.1:0-13316 GCA_052146735.1 Desulfomonilaceae bacterium
CTTCCATCTTTTTTGGGGTTGCTTGAAAGACTCCATAAAGCTAATATTTGAGGATTATGAATAAGGGACGGATACTCATAGTTGACGATCAGGAGGAGATCCTCAATTCGCTCGGAGCGATTCTTGCCGATGAGGGTCACGAACTCATCAAGGCACGCGACGGGCAGGAGGCGCTGCACATAGTTCAGAGCGATTCTCCGGACGTGGTCTTCCTGGATATATGGATCCCGGGGATCGATGGGATGCAGACCCTAAGGGCCATCAAGAGGATCGACCCGCGATGCTCGGTGATCATGATGAGCGGCCACGGCACTATCGAAACCGCCGTGAAAGCAATCAAACTTGGGGCCACTGATTATCTCGAAAAACCCCTCAATTTGGAAGATGTCCTGCATTTAGTTCAGAAGGCTATTTCAAGCCGAGCCGCTGTGAAACGTTCAGAAGAAGGGAACGGGTCGAGCCCCGGACAACTTATCGGTGCTTCTACCAAGGCGGCCGGTCTGAGACGTGCTCTAGAAAACGCGGCAGCAGAGAGCGGAGCAGTATGGCTGACGGGCGAAAAGGGTACCGGTAAGGAATTCCTGGCCCGGGCCATCCATTATCTGGAAGGTAAGGACAGGCACACCCTCGTCAAGGTTCGCTGCACGGATCTCAAGGCCCAAAATATCGAAGATGTACTCGTTGGCAAGAGCAAAGAGACTAACGGGCGGAGACGCGGGAAGATACTGCAGGCAGCGGCCGGCACTCTATTGCTGGTGAGAGTGGACCGCCTCGACAAGGCCCTGCGAGAGCCGTTTGCCAGGCTCATTCGAGATCACTTTGAGCGAGAGTCCCAAACCGGTCCGCCGGGTGCGCGCCGATTCCGAATTGTTTCAACCTCGACAATTGATCCTGAAACCCTGATCCAAGACGACGATTTCCCGCCTGACTTCGCGGACATGCTTGCCCAGCGGATCATCAGACTGCCTACTCTGCGGGAACGCACCGAAGACATCCCTTTGTATGTAAGTCACTTTCTGAAAGAAGCGACCGAGGAATTCGATAGGGACATCGACGGGACAGATGACGAGGCCATGGCACGCCTGCTTTCGTACTCGTGGCCGGGGAACGTCAAGGAGCTAAAGATCCTCATAGAGCACGTGGTAATGACCGCGCCAGGCCCTCGCATTACTGCCAACGACTTGTTGATTCCCGGCGAGCAGGAAACCGTTACCGGTTCAAAGGGTCCGCATTCTGAGTTACATGCTACTGACGCGGAGCTTCAAGCCGACTCGGTTCCCGGCCCCAAGCATGCAAATGGAGTCAGTATCTCGACAGGCCCAATGTTGGCGCCTCCTCTAACAGGTCCATTCCACCACCAGAAGACGCTCAGAGGCAGAGTGGTCATGTACGGCCAAGGTCTGCATTCAGGAGTCAAGACAGGTCTGACTATTTCTCCGTTGCCCCCTTTCAGCGGCATCGTGTTCGGCCATATCACATCCGGCGGGACCGTGTCGGCGCTCCTCAGCAATGTGGACTCCACAGGGTATTCCACGTGCCTCCAACGGAACGGCCTCCTTGCCCGCACCATCGAGCACCTTATGGCTGTCTTCCACATATATGGCCTTACAAATGTGCTCGTTAAAATTTCCGGTGAAGTGCCTATTATGGACGGCTCGGCCCTCGAGTTCTGTGATCTTGTGGAGAGCGCGGAAATCATCACGCAGGACGAGACGATAGAGGAGATCGTTATTACCGAACCCATAGAATTGCTCCAGCCTCAGGGTAACGCCAAGAGCATGAGGGTTGAGCCTTCAGACTTTTTTGAGATCGAGTATTTTCTAGACTACCCTCCACCTGTGGGCCGGATGAGCATGACTTACCGCTGCACCGGCCCGGAGGATTTTAAACATGAGATCGCGCCGGCGCGAACCTTCGGATTTGTGAAGGACATGCGCATGATGGATGAGATGGGGCTTGCGGGTGGCGGGAAGCTCTCCAATTTGGTGCTCCTGGACGAAGAAAAGGTCGTGAATCCGCCGCTCAGATTTCCCGATGAGTTCGTCCGCCACAAGATCCTTGACATAATAGGGGATTTTTATCTCCTGGGCCGGCCCTTCCGCGGCAAGATAATAGCGAGACAGACGGGACATACCGATAATGTTGCCATGCTGAAATTGATTAACGAGAGGATGAAGATTCTGTGAAGGTTTCAGAATTAAGTGCGAAATAGCATCCTTAGATTTTGATGAACGGATTGCTTATCTTGTTCTGCTAGTCAGGCCCAATGGGACAATAGAAAGCAGCCAGGCGATTCATCGGTCTCTACGAGACCAGGACGCCCCGACAAGGCACACGCGAATCCTCCTTGAGCGGAGTGAAAGGCACAATCCCTTCCGCCTATAGTTCATCCCTCTGGACCACTGTCTGCCCGGTCATTTCCGTCATCACCCTTGGTTTGACCTCTCGGGGCCTGCTGCCTCCTTCTTGGGTCAAGAAAGATGCCAAAACAGTAAATCGCGATGAACGCACAAGCTAGGAACGTCAGCAGATTGATGGCTTCAAGTCGAAAAAATTGTCCGAGTTGGGCTGGCATATCTCCCAGCGCGTACATGAAATAGAACAAATCCCAGGCCCCCCACAGCGAGCGCCCGGCCCAGGTTGCGGCCAATACTGAAAAATAGAGATTCGCCCATCTCCTTCCCACTAGACTGCGTTGGGACCACAGAAAACCCCGGATCGCTTGCAGCACCAAATAGGGAGAAAACAATTTGACCCACAGCGTGAGGGGTGTGCCTCTGAAAAGTATTTCGCCGGCAATCATCTCCTGCGCGAGAAGCGCCGGACCCATGCCCAAGGGGTCCTTGTAAACCAGCAATAGTATGACGGCCGCGGGAAACACAGCCAGCGACAGGACAAGTATCAGGATTTCTCGGACGATTATTCGGAACATGAGGAGGCATTATATCATTCCTTGCGGCAAGAGAATGACACAAAACCTCTGATGCATCTGCAAAGTTGAATCTTTTCGCATTGGACGGACACTGAGGAGTAGTTGTTAAGGCGTGATTACGTCATCACGGGATATTTGTTTTGCACTGCTCCCGAACACAGGATTTTTTGTTTGGGGAACTACTTCCAATTGTGTAACATTGCCGCACCGTAATCCTTCATCAAGTACCACCCTTACGGGTTGTTTCGCTCGTACCGAACTCAAGAGGAGCGTTTCATGCAGAAGATCTGGTTAAAGTCCTATCACGATGCTGTTCCCGCCGAGATCGCCTTCGAGAAGATCACGTTGTCAGAGGCTCTCACGAGAACAGCCGAGAGGTTCCCCAATAATCCGGCCCTCCTGTTCCAGGGCACTACCGTTTCATTCCAAAAACTGGACGACATGGTCTCCAGATTTGCGTCCGCTCTCGTCGCATTGGGGGCCCGGCCTGGCGACAAAGTGGCTCTGCTTTTGCCGAATCTCGTTCAGATGGTTGTGGCAACGTACGGAACCTTGCGTGCCGGCGCTGTGGCGGTTATGAACAACCCTCTTTACACGGACCGCGAGTTGGAGCACCAGTATAATGACTCCGGCTCTAAGTACCTGGTCAGCCTCGATGTTCTGGTCCCAAGAATGATCAACTTGCGCCAAAAGACCGGGATCAAGAAGATCGTCTCCTGCCACATCCGTGATTACCTCCCCTTCCCTCTCAAGCAGCTCTTTCCGTTCGTCAAGAAGGGCATGCACCTGAAAACGCCTGCTGCTCCCGATGTCTTCGAGTTCACGGATCTTATAAAAAATTACGGGCCCATGCCCAATCCACCCAAGTTGGAATGGGAAAGCACTGCCGTGCTGCTCTATACCGGCGGAACCACGGGCGTGTCCAAAGGTGTAGAACTGACTCATGCAAATCTATCGTGTAATGTTCAGCAGTCTGCGGCATGGTTTCCGGATTTCGATCCGGGAGGAGAGATCGTGGTCGGTTGTTTGCCTTTTTTCCATTCTTTCGGGATGACCTCCGCGATGAACATTGGGATCTACCACGGATACGCCGACGTCTTGATCCCCAAACCGGAACCCAAACCGATTCTGGAAGCGATTCACAAGCATAAGGCGACGTACATGCCGGCGGTCCCGACCCTTTACAACGGAATGATCAATTTCCCTGAACTCAAGAATTACAGCCTGACATCGCTGAAAGGGTGTTTTTCCGGTGGGGCCCCGCTCCCCATGGAAACACTGAGGAGTTTCGAGAAGCTTACCGGCGCTCAAATCTGTGAAGGGTACGGCCTCACCGAAACTTCGCCGGTAACTCACATCAACCCGTACGGAGCAACTACGAAGCCCGGTACAATAGGTATACCGGTATCCAACACCGACGCGAAGCTCGTGGACGTGGACGACTACAACAAGGAAATCACCACTCCAGGTGTACCGGGGGAGCTTTGTCTCAAGGGTCCGCAGATCATGAAGGGGTACATAAATCGTCCGGACGAGACAGCGATCACTTTGCGAGACGGCTGGCTCCTCACAGGTGACATTGCGATCGTTGACGAGGAAGGGTACTTCACCATAGTGGACCGCAAGAAGGATATGATTATCTCAGGAGGCTTCAATATCTACCCGAGGGATGTGGATGAGGTCCTCTTCGCTCATCCGAAGGTGCTTGAAGGGTGCGCGATCGGCGTACCTGATGCGTATTCCGGGGAGCGGATCAAGGCATACGTGGTGCTCAAAGAAGGGGAAACCGCGACGGCTGAGGAGATCATAGACTACTGTAAAGAAAACCTGGTCAAGTACAAGGTCCCGAAGTACGTGGAGTTCGTGACGGACCTTCCGAAGAGCGCAGTAGGCAAGATCCTCCGCAAGGAGCTGAGAACAATGGACCAGGCGAAGACGTAAAATGGGGGAAAATAAGGCAGCAGATGCCTCCCATTATGACGTGTTGACCAGAGCCATGTAGAGCGAGTTGTGCATGCCGGCGGCCGGCTGCCGCTCTACCTAAGCTTTCTTACACGAAAAATCGACGGGCTGCATCGTGACGGAGGATTTGGGTGCCACGGATCTGGGCTTTGTCAGGTCCGTGCTGTGGCTTTAGCAAGCAGCCCAAAACGGCCACTCGATTCTGAACCCAAACCTACATTATCGTGGGCCGCGCTAGTTGGCGGACAGCCCTTTGAAACTGGACCCTTGGGATAAATTTCCGGTTGGAATGTGATTCCGGGCTAAAGTTGGGACTGACCACTGAAGCTGAAAGAAGGCACGGACCTGCCAAACCCCAGGTCCGTGGCACCCAACCGATTCTCTACCGAACCATTGATAATGATGGATCCCGTGTGTTGGCCACCCGCCTGTTTGTGATTATTTCAAAACCGTTTTGAAGACCCCGTTGACCTTGATAATAGTTGTATATACAACTCCGTTGACAAAAGCCTTGTAATTCTCTTTGCATTCAAAGACGATTCTCCCTTTAATCACGTCCCCTCTATGGTAGACTTGTTTGTCCAGAATTAGCTCCTGCTTTTTGGTTGTCCACGTCATGGGCCCTCGTGCTTCTTCATATGCAACCCGATATTGACTCCAGAACACTCCCTCTTTGATCCCTATTAGCAAATGTTGATCAAAGGGGTCCACCTTCAGTAGGGTCGGATCATGAATGTGAAGCTCAATTCCGCCGCCATCTAGCAAGCTTGCGTCACAGAAATGTATCGGATGCTTGAAATCGAGAGAGTTAACACATCTCGCTGTAATCTTCAAACAGTGCAACTTTTCTTCGCCCGATGGACATTGCTCAAGGGTGTCGGTTACGACAATACGTCTATTAACAGCATCAGCATCTAGCGTTGTCACCCAATTTCCGTTTGTCCACCTCTCTGTCTCGAAAAACGGATCGGACAAGTTGGGATCGTAATTAACTTGGGATATGATTTGGGCAGGTTGCCCACGAGGTGGATCGTCCCAGTTAATAAACCCCTGACAGAGGAACATAAGGCCCAAGACTACAGCCTGAGCCACGGTCCAGCGTGCGGTCCATGCCGAACGGCTTGCCCTACAGGGTAACGACATTGATCTAACAGAATCTTTTCCGGCAGGTAAGTCGGCCATAGCCTCCTCCGCTGTAAAGCATGTTGTCGCCGGGTCCACCAGAGATGATAATTCTTGCACATCTTCCAGTTACCACGCCGGCAACTCTGCGCTAACCGCCATAAACCTCCCGCCAATGGATAAAGGAACCTCGGACAGTCTACTCCTTCGCTCCGTGGGCCTTGAGGATTTCTACGATTTGAGTGAAGCCTCCACTTCTAGCGTGGTTCAGAGCCGTCCAGCCATTTTCGTCCTTGGCATTCACGTCGGCTCCGCTATCGACGAGGTATCGCACGGCTTCGAGATTCCTCGATCCGGTAGCTCTCATGAGGACCGTGATACCAGAATTGTCTTTGGCATTCGAGTCTCCGCCCTTTTCCAGCAGTACCATATTTGTTAATATTACTATATTAGCCACCATGATTTCGCCATTGCGGTCAGCCAAATTCACTAAGTATTTGAAAGCCATTAGAAACAAGTGACTAGTTCCGAATAGGGTCATTTCAGAATCGTTTGGAAGATTCCTTTGACGATTATGGGCTCCGGTTTCTCTAAACATCCAGGACACTCGTATAAACACTCAAAATTAATCCTGCCTGTGACCACGTCACCCTTCTGATACGTCTTCTTGTCCAAAGTCAACTCTTTCCGTTTCGTCGTAGCTTTGCAGTTGCCGCAACCTGCGTAGCAAACACGTATGTAATAACACGTGAACATTCCATTTATAATGCTACCTTTAAGGACTTCACTACAAACATCCAGTGACGCTGACTCCGGCACCTGTTTCGCAATGTCTACAGCAATATGATCTGGAGACGTTAAGATAAGTTTGCACACGACTCCATTCTTGGTCCCGAAAGAGGTGAGGTAGCAGTTGTCCGTAGAGAGAGAGACCATCTTCAGCAACCGGGACAGGAGATCCTCTGTAAGGTTGGGATCGTATTGAACCCGAGACCACACCGCAGTAGGAATTGACTGCCGTTCAGTACAAAAGCCATGACCGATGAACAGCAAGACCGAGACCGTAGCGAGAGCCACTATCCGGGCTGTTATCCTCACAGCGCGGTTCATCTTCATCGAGACTGGATTTGAACCGCCAGAATATTTTCTAGCAAGAGGTTGATCCATAGCCTCCTCCGGGAAAATGACGAAAAAGAAGCTGATTCATCAGAAGGATTGGCGGGCACGGTAGGCCCTACTTCGCTATCAAACGTCCCTCTGGGACGCGAGCAGATGTAGCCTCTTCTGCACAGCGTCGCTAGCCAGTTCTCGAATAGCGTCAGCCGCAATCCATTTCGCCGCTGCCGAATCAATCTCCTTTATTTCATCGGCCGTCGCTATTGCGGCATGATTCAAGCCCCTATTCCGCTTTCCAATCTGCCTTAATGCCCAGTTGACAGCCTTCTTGACGAAATTCCTTTGGTCAACTGCTTCTCTTTTTATTATCGGCAGAAACTTCACAAACTCTGAATCTGTGGCCTGCTTGTCATGAACGGCCAGGCAGGCTATTAGCACAAAACCTGCTCTCTTGACGAATTCCTCGTTCCCAACGCTCCATTCCACAGCCTTTGTGCGAGCATTTGTTGCCTTGCGAAATAGATTATTGCAGCACTGATCGCAAAGATCCCAGGAATCGAAGTCATTCGCCCAGGTTTCCATTTGCCTGTCACTAATGTCTCCGGGCGGGTAGACCATTCCAGCCAATATTCGTGCCTCATGAATTCGGGATGCCCAGAGCGCCTCAGCGAGCGGACGGTTCTTTCCGGTCTTGCGAGCGATTTCTCTGAGATTAGGGATGGAAACGCCATATGCTGACTCCACATTGATGCTGTAACGCGCCATGCCTTCCGCTGCAGCGGGGTTACCCAGTGACTTCAGTTGCTTGAGAATTTGTTTACATTGATTTGTGATATCAGATGCGGTCATGACCGGCATCCCTTCGGGGAGAAGTTGTCAGATGCCGCCGCGGGACATCAAGCAATATTGTTTCAGCCAACTGCTCGTTTCTTCTTGTTATTGGCCTTACCAGCGACCCTTTTTGTCTTCGGCGCAAGAACACGGTGTTCCACCACGGACTTCACTTCTTCCCCAGCGCTCACCGCATTCGGGTCCACTGAAAAGGGATGGTATCCCTTCTTATTCTTGAGCACTTCACGCAGATAAAGGCCGGTGTACGAACCATGCGCGGCCGCGATCTCCTCGGGAGACCCCGTGGCGATCACCCTTCCACCTTCGTCCCCGCCCTCAGGACCGAGGTCGATGATATAGTCCGCGACTTTGATCACGTCCATGTTGTGCTCGATCACAACCACCGTGTTGCCCGCGTCCACCAGGCTCGTGAGCACGTCAAGGAGCTTACGCACATCGGCAAAGTGAAGGCCGGTTGTCGGCTCGTCCAGGATGTATAAGGTCCTGCCCGTGCTGCGTTTGGAAAGCTCCTTGGAGAGCTTGATCCTTTGGGCTTCGCCTCCGGAAAGGGTCGTTGCAGGCTGACCCAGCTTGATATAACCGAGCCCGACCGCCTGAATGGTCTGGAGTTTGTTGGCAATCGAAGGGATGTTCCCCATGAACTCGTATGCCTGGATCACGGTCATGTCCAGGACGTCTGATATGTTTTTTCCCTTGTACTTGATGTCCAAGGTCTCACGATTGTAACGCTTCCCATGACACACGTCGCACTTGACGTACACGTCCGGGAGGAAATGCATCTCGATCTTGATTATCCCGTCGCCCCGGCAGGCTTCGCATCTGCCGCCCTTGACATTGAAGCTGTAGCGACCCGGTTTGTACCCTCGAACGCGCGACTCGGGGATGTTCGCAAACAGGTCTCGAACGAACGTGAAGACACCGGTATATGTTGCGGGGTTAGACCGCGGAGTCCGACCGATGGGACTCTGATCTATGTCAATAACCTTGTCGATAAACGAGATCCCCTCAATAGCGTCAACCTCTCCTGCTCTCTCTCTGCTTCGGTAGAGTCTCTGCGACAGCACACGGTGCAAAACGTCTACCACCAGGGTGCTCTTCCCCGAACCGGAAACGCCGGTGACACAAGTGAACATTCCCAGGGGGATAGAGACATCAATGCTCTTGAGATTATTAGCTCGGGCCCCTCGTATGACCAGCTTCTTCTTGCCGGGGGAGCGTCGCTGCAGAGGTATGGGGATGAACTCCTTCCCGGCTAGATACTTTCCGGTGAGGGATGCTTCGGATTCGAGAATGTCTCCGGGCTTGCCCTCGAAGACGATCTCACCACCCATCCGACCAGCACCGGGACCCATGTCAATGACGTGGTCCGCGCTGAGGATGGTTTCGGGATCGTGCTCGACGACGAGCACCGAATTCCCCTGGTCCCTCAGGTTTACGAGCGTCGATAGGAGGCGCTGGTTGTCCCGCTGGTGAAGTCCGATGCTCGGCTCATCGAGTATGTATAGGACCCCCACGAGAGAAGACCCGACCTGAGTGGCCAGCCTGATCCTTTGGGATTCGCCCCCGGAAAGGGTGGCAGAAGCCCTGTCAAGAGTAAGATAGCCCAGACCGACTTTTTCCAGGAAGCCAAGACGATCGCGTATCTCTTTGAGCACGCGGCGGGCTATCTCCATGCGGCGGTCGTCCAACTTCAGGTCTGTTACAAACTCCGAGGCTTGCCGAACCGAAAATGCGGTCAGTTTGTGGATCGGCATCTCCCCTATCAGCACGTGCCGGGCCTCCTTTTTCAGCCGCGCCCCGCCACAGGACGGACACGGGACCGTGCTCATGTAACGTCCTAATTCCTCGTCGAAATCGTCCTTTTCCGATTCGTGATATTTGCGATCTAAGTTCGGGAGAGCGCCTTCGTAAGTCTTCCGGAAAAAATGTCGTCGGCCATCCCTCTCATAATAGAAATCGATCTCTTCGTCTCCGGAGCCGTACAGAACAACGTTCTGTATTTTTTGGGGAAGCTCACCGAACGGGGTGTCGATGTCAAAGCCGTAATGCTTAGCCAACGCATCGATCATCTGAAAGAAAAAGATGGAATTGCGATGTGCCCAAGGGGCAATGGCTCCTCGTCTGAGCGAAAGACCGGGATTAGGAACCACAAGGTCGGCATCAAACCGAATCTGAACGCCCAGTCCCCCGCACGCTTCACATGCGCCGTAAGGGTTGTTGAACGAAAAGAGCCTGGGTGAGATTTCCCCGAGAGACACTCCGTGCTCAGGGCACGCGAAATTCTCGCTAAAGAGGTGGATCCGACCGCCTTCCTCCTCTACCAGGACCGTCCCCTGCCCCATGCGCGTAGCGGTTTCCAAGGAGTCTGCTAGGCGTTTTTCTATTCCATGCTTGACCACGAGGCGATCCACTACCACTTCAATGGAATGTTTCTTCTTTTTATCCAGTCGGATCTCTTCGGAAAGATCCCGAAGTCCTCCGTCGACCTTAACTCTGGCAAATCCTTCGCGTGCCAGGTGCTGCAATTCCTTTTGGTACTCCCCTTTTCGGCCGCTCACAATCGGGGCCAACAGGTGAACCCGAGCCCCCGCGGGCAGTTCCATCACCTGGTCGACCATCTGCTGAATTGTCATCGAACTTATGGGGCGGCCGCACTCCCAGCAATGAGGAATGCCCACGCGGGCATACAGTAATCGCAGGTAATCATAGATCTCCGTAACCGTACCCACAGTGGAACGGGGATTCTTAGATGTGGTCTTTTGCTCTATGCTAATGGCGGGAGAAAGCCCTTCGATCAAATCTACGTCAGGCTTGTCCATCATTTCCAGGAACTGCCGCGCGTACGCTGAAAGCGACTCGACGTATCGACGCTGGCCTTCGGCATAGATCGTGTCAAAAGCTAATGTGGACTTACCGGAACCTGACAAGCCGGTAATCACGACAAGCTTGTCGCGAGGAATCCTTATATCGAGATTCTTGAGATTATGCTCCCGAGCCCCTCGGATGATTATCTCTTTCGCTCCCACCGTAATTCCTGACCTCTCACGCGGCTGAAAAGACAGATTCAGCCCCACCAACCTGACAATTAGACGTTGCCTAAATCGAATATCACATAGCCTGCTTGCTTGTTTAACGCTTCCGAAGTTGAAACTCTCGGCTGCCGCGCCAAGTGTTATCTTTGGCCGCAGGCCCTTTTCTCCAGGGCCTCTCTCACTGTACTACCGGTCGCGAGACTGCGCGTATCGCCGCTGCTACATAAGATCCCTCGACTGCGTACCAAAGTTCCGAAAAAGTTACCCCGCGCTCGCGGCCCAGACCTCGTCGCTTGATCGTCGAGCTTACCAGCAGGAACCGCCCAAAGTAAAGGAGCATGCCACTCCGCGCCTAAAGCCACAAAGAGACGTTTCTCGCTATTTTTTTCTTTTTCATCAACGTGATAAGCAAAAACCATAAACTATTTCTTGACTCAGTGTTGGGGACATGTTATCTGCGCATTGTTTTCTGAGAGGCGGGCTTGTCGGACCCCCTCTCGTGTTTCACCTTTCCAGTAGGAGGTATGGTTATGCTTTTTTCTTTTTGCAATCCGGCCGTTGGAGTTTCTGAACCTCCCGGTGACTTCAACAGCAATTACCGTCATCTCAAAAAACTTATTAACCGGGCCCTTAAGGAGGGGACTCCTATAGAGGACCTTAACCTCGTCCCGAGACACTGTTCTACCTCACCCCCCAGAAAGCTTTCCCGAGAAGATCTCCTCAAGCTCCTTCATACAATCAGAAGGATCAAGACCCGCTATCAGAGGCTATTGCAGTCTCCCGTACCGCGAGAATTGGAACGGGATATACTGGCAAAAGCGCCTGAACAGCGTTTGCCCTGGGAGAATGAAGCGCTGGAAAAAGTAGAGGAGTGGCGGCAGGCTGTATGTGCCGTGCGCACACAAGTCCAGGCAGAATTGAATGACCACCTCAAGGGGGAATTTTTCCGTGGATTGTGAGTCGGCCTAACCGTTATAGGGAACAAGCTATTCCGGGTACTGATCGAAAAGCTTTCCCCATTTGCTGGTCTTCTTGAAGGCATGCATTTGGGGTTTTGCTTTTATGGGCCAATATATGAAGTCATGATAAAAAAAAGACCCGAACACAAACGCGTATACCAGCGGAGTCCTGAAAAAGAGCTTCTGTAGCGGCTTCAACGGCCCGAACCAGATAAAATTTCCCACCGCGGAAGCGGCATTATTCCCCACTGTGAAGCCCCAGTTATGTTGAGAAATGTCTTCTCCGACAACTTCGATCTCCTGAAGAGCCCCTTTCCCCAGTCCTGATTCATGGGCGATACGAATAAACTTGAGGGCCATGGGGTCAAACCCCATCATCTTAGCTGCGACAGCGTCGATGGCCGTACTGTCTCCGGAAGCGAGCATCACGTCCTTTTCCACCGGAACCATGGTCCTGGGACCGGGTCCCTTGCCGCAGACAGTCCCGTCCATGACGGTAAAGATCCCCGCATGAATCTCCTTCTGAATGGCAAGTAGATCATTGAGCGTCTCATGGATCACTGAGTGAGTATAGTGTCGCCTCGTGGTAAGCAATCCGCCGAACGCATTCTTCATTGAGCCCGTTGTTCCGGTGTATATGTGACACTTTACTGTGGGAAGATGGATTATGTTCTTCCCGATGAAGTACTCCGGGATCCGCATGCCGTCAGGGAAGATTTCGTTCAGTACGCGCATTTCGGCCTTAGGAGTGTACTTGATCCAGCGAATATCGCTTTCTTTGAAATTGTACAGGACCGGAATCTTGTACTTTTCAAAGATAGGCACATACTTATTGAGCCGCTCTCCTTTCCACGCGTTGGTCACCACTGTTTCGTTCTGCACGCAGACGATTTTTTCGTAACCCGCGTCCTTGAGGGCGAGTATCACGCCTTCCAGTTGCCAGGGCGTTGTGTTGGCGCCCAGAAAAGGGAAATGCCATGAAATGTTGTCTTTGAGAATCACCGGGGCGGATGGATCCAAATAATCGCGAAAGCGTGCCTCGGCCATCGCGACGCTAATGTCTTCCAGCACTGTTTCCGGTTCTGTTCTCTTAACGGCCACTATCGGCTTATCGGTCATATTCTCCTCTTTGGACGAGATCAATCTTTGGAGCCTCCAAGGACCCATTTCACCACATCCAGCACACCCGGGCCCTCTTCGGAATCTCTGGAATCCTCAAAGAAAGTTAGCCGCGAGGCCGCGTCCGATCCGGCGCCAATGTTCTTTAATCTCATGAGGCTTTCCTCATCCTTCAATCTATCGATGTCCGCAGCCTTGGCCTTCTGCAGACCCCCGCGGGCT
>JBKQMK010000221.1:0-5294 GCA_052146735.1 Desulfomonilaceae bacterium
GGGAAAAGCCACTTGCCTGTCACCTTGGTAGCTGGAAGATTCTTTTCGGCAATGAGACTGTAGACCATTTTCTCGTTGATATCGAGAAGTTGAGCTACTTCCTTGGTTGACAATAGGGTTTTCATCGCCTGGTCACCGACCCCATTAAGACGGTTCAAATCTTTGTCGAGATTGCACCAGGTCTTTCGATAGCATCTTGCCACCGAATGTGTCAACTTGGGACCAAACTTAGGTCTTATAATAACTATTACGGACTCATAGTGACCACAAATCGTAACAGCTCAAGAGCACGAGCCACAAAGTAATCCTGCGAGAGGGTAACAGGTACGTCAACAAGACGTCTGCATTATGTCCCCAGAATTACATGGCATTTGTCAACACGGAATTGTTCAGAGCGTGGGCTTGACTGGAAGGCGATGAAGATGGGGCGTATCTTTCCGTTCACCATCGAGGCTGTCAAGCCTCATGATGTCTGGTTGCCACTTCTTCCATGATGGCTGAGATCTTTTCAGAAAGGACGTAGCTGATGCCGCCCCTCTCAAAGGAATCTCTGACCAACTCTATGAACCTATCGAAAGCCCCTTCACTTTCCAGAATGATCGAGGCGTTGTGGGCTTCTTCTTCGGTATACTCGCCGTCGTGATTTCGGGCCACCTGTTCGAAGGTTTCCCGGAACTCCCGCTTCCCTCCCCAGAAAACGATGACATTTTCCATATAGTCGTTCAGTTCCTTAACGTGCTGAACCAGTTGTTCCCGACTCATTCCGTCAAAATCCATAAGCTATTCCCCTACGCTCGAATCTTGGTGATTGGACTGGATTGCTTATTCGAGCGGAACTACACAGTGCGTTCTTAACGACGGGCGCGTTCCCGGAGCCAGCCGCAGGCGGGAATCAAAAGCCCAGAGGCAGTTTCTTTATTTCCCGCAAGTCCTCTTCTCTCAAGGAGCGGTGCATATTCTCTTCCCATCTGAAGAACTTCTTGGAAAGCTGCTCAACTCGGAAGAGGTTTTCCCCAAGTTCGATCACCAGTTCCTTGTTTCTTTCCCGACGTGCTTTGCTCAACTCCCGTTGCAGATGGCGAATCAGCTTGCGGGCCTGCTCCGGGGTTTCGAGAAACCGCACCGGGTCGTATAGGCTTCCTCTTCTCTCTTTCGGGCTCCACCGTGTCATAATGTCATTGATATGTTCACGCAACATGGCGAGATAATTCCTGTGCCAGAAGTATCTGTTACTCTAAAAAAGATTTGTCTGAACTTCCCTTAAAAGGTTCCCTCGGCAAATTTTGCTCAGTATTCAAGCCTTTTGTGCGTCAGATCGAGGGCTTGCCCAGGGACCGCGCCATATTACACCACGCGGCCCCAAATTTCAATCCGACGACCTCGCCGTGGGCGTGCTGAGCAGCGAACAGGCTCCTTCTAAAAACAGTCACTTGAATAAATGTGAGAAGGGGGCTTTTCGTGCGCCGGTCCAGTTGATATACTATGGTAGCCGGTCGGGCCATGCCAGCTTCTGTACCGCCTCCAAAAAAACCGGGCACTTACAAAGAAGAAATCATGAGAACCCTCAGCGAGCGGGAGTGCCTTGCGCTCCTCGAAAAATATAAGACGCCGGACCACATCATACTTCATTCCCGAAAAGTCTGGGAAGTCGGAAAGCTCGTGGGAGAAGGACTCCTACGACAGAACCAGCCTGTGGATTTGGCGCTACTGCGAGCGTCATGTCTTCTTCACGACATAGGTAAGTACCCCTGTATCCTGGACGGAACGAGGTACCATGATGTCAGAGGTGAACAGATACTCGAGGCCGAAGGGCTCTCTTCGGTAGCGCGCATTATCGTCCAGCATGTGATTCTGAGAAGTGAGATCGCTGTGCCCCTCAAAGAAGAACATATCGTCTACTACGCTGACAAGCGAGTTGTTCACGATGAAGTCGTAAGTCTGGAGGAGAGATTCCTCTATCTTAACCAGACATATGGAAAAAACCCGAAAGCAGTTGAAGGGCTCATGCTGATGAAGCAGGAGACACAGCGGCTGGAAGACGCGATCTTCATTCTGCTGGATTTTGGTCCCGAAGACGTCATAAGCCTTCTTGCATGAGAAGCCCGGGGGATTTTTTCCGAAATCGTATGCTCCGATATCGAGAAATAGACGGGGGTTCTCGATGTTCAGCGCCATGAAACATCTATTGAATTGTGCAGGTTGTAACTTTCTTACAACTACTCCATAAAAATCTTGACCTATGTCGCAGAATAAGCTTTAGATCCTATGAATAAAGAGCGGCCGCTGCGCTCCCGGGCAGGAGGTTGTATTTCGTGAAACGATCTGATATAATGCGGCTCGTTCACTTATGTTGAGTGCTGGTCGACTCTTTAGTTGCAATATGTTCCGAGTGGAGGTTTTGGAGCCGATTGTCCTTCCTAATTCTGCCTCATGAGGCAGCTCAGTTACTCGGCGAAGATATTTTTCCCGGGTCAGTGTGTCCAGGCAATCCACTCCTGTATTGAAAGCATGGGATGGAGGAGTCTCCCCAAAATACTCCCGGTTCGGAACAAGAACGGTGCGAACTAAGCTTATCGGAGTTCTCGCAGCGAACAACACATTTTTTGGGTGGGATATGGTAAATAGGATCTTAAAAGGACTCATTATTCCGGCAGTTCTATTTGCGGTCTTTTCAGCGCAGGCCGTGGGAGATGAATTGAAGTCTCCAGGGGAAAGGCACGCAAGAGTAAACACTCAGTCTGCCGATTATGACAGGGATGTAGGGCTCAGCGAAGAAGCTGCATTGCCGACGTGGCTGGAAGATCTGTTGACACGTCTGCCCGAAGAAGTGGCGGCGGAAAGCTCACAAGCGGAAGACCCCGGCGTGGAAAACCTCCAAAAGGAACTGGAATCCACTGTTTCAACCGCTCAAGCTGCCGTGCCGGAAGAGATAAATCCGTTTTTCCGGAAGCCTCCCGACATTCCCCCGCTTTACACATCGCCGAAGTTGGAAGGGGAAGGAGTTTGGACAGCGGAAGATATGCCCAGATCCGGCGAGGGGCTGCCTCTGGTCTATAAGACCGTGTACCGTCCCAGCGAGGAGTTTCCGACTTCCACGGTCTACATGGCGCTATTTGACATGAATCGGCTCAGGTCGCGCCTTTTCATCGGACAGACAGAGCCGGGCATCTACCAGGTGTCCCACAGACCGGAAGAGGAAAGTCTGTCCAAAATAGTTGCGATTACCAATGCCATGTGGATGCAGCAGCATGCGAGAGGGGCCGGGGCAATTTTCAGAGGTCAGGTTATCTACCCAATGGTTCCCGGGATGGCAACGCTGGTCATTTACCGCGATGATTCTGTAGACATTATTGAGTGGACTGATGAGATACCGCTATCGCTCGTAAGAGATGCTCGACAGTTGCGGCACCTAATAGTGAAAGACGGCACGGTGGTCGAAAAGATAGTCAAGAACGGGAAGATCACGGATGCTGAGGTGGGACTGGGCGGCTTCTTGATAGATGAAAAGGGTCGCAGTACCATGGGTAACAAATTCTGGTTTCTGGCCACTCGGACTGCTTTCGGAATTCGTGACGATGGGAACTTGGTTTTCGCGATGGGACACCATGTGGGCACAAGGGATCTGGCTAAGGCCCTCGTGCTGGCCGGGTGCAAGAGAGCCATCCACGGGGATGCCAATATTCATAACACTGTCTGTAACTTTTACTTCAGAAACGAGCAGGAGAAGATTGTGAAACGGGACAAGCTTTCTCCTGAGCAATTACAGTACACCATGAAGCGTTACGATCAGGGTTACGCGAAAGACTTCTTTGCTTTTTATGAGAAGTGAAACCGCTCGGTGACTTCTGTCACACTCAGAATTGACACAACGGCTTAAAGTGCCGATGCGCGGTCAATCGGGTATTGAGGAGTGGGCCGGGAGGCAGCGTTTCCGACAGACGCAATTCGCCGTGAAGGCTGGAGTCGACGCAAGAACTGAACTATTCACCGCCGCGACCGCTGAAAAGAATGACGTTGCCGGAATCTTGACTCCGGAATCAGAGTCGTGAACCCAAGAATCACACCGGCAGATTCTTCGATTTCCGTTAGTTGGCCATCCCCAAGAAGTCAGCCTCCTGCCTTGCGCTTCCGCCCCATAAAATACCCGGCGATCCCCGCGATACCCAGTATCCAGCCTATTCCCCCGACGACTTCAGCTATTGTGGGGCCTTTGTCTTTTTGTTCCATAAGCATCTTCTGTTGATTGCCGAGCATCTTGATCAGAGGCTGGATCTTCTGCTCCACCGCGTCTTCCACAATCTTCTTCATTAGTGCCGAATCTTGAACCTGGCCCGGCGGCTGGGCGTCCGCTAAAGGGGGACCCGTTATTTTCATCTCTTCGGTTTTCGGCTCTGGGGCCGGTGTTTTTTGTGTAGACACAGGCAGGTCGGCTTGGCTGAGCGTGAAATCAGCCTTGTGTCCCATGCCACCTTCCAGCACGATCTTGATGTCTCCCTTTAGAGGGGGAAGGTCTGCCAGCTTGAAGGAGTAAATTCCCTTGTCGTCAGTCTTACCTTCCAGGATTTTCTTTCCGTCAGAATCCAAGACTTCCACCACCGAGTTCTGAGCCTTGACGTTGCCGCTGAAATAGCCTTCGACAACAACCTTGTCGCCTTCCACGTAAGCGAATACGTTGACCTTATGAGCCCAACCTGAAACGCCTGATAACAAAACAATAACCAGGGCTGTCAGCCAGCAGCACAAGGGTTTCGCATCAAAGCTTGATTTCAATTTTGCTCTCCTGATTATTTCTTGAAAATTGGAGGGGAGCTTTCGTAATTCCGGGAAAGTTCCCCTCATGTCTCCCGAAGGATAAATCAGCTCCGGTTAAGGGCTTGCTGGATAACGACAGTTCATTTTTCGCACTGATTACGCTGCATTAACAAAGGTCTAATTTATCGACCGGCTTGGCTCCGCTGAGAACCCCTGAGCATCTCCGGTCTAACCCGTCTCACGAACTCGATGATGAAGATAGTGATTATTCCCTCCGTGACCATCACGGGGACATGGACCAGAACAATGAACCTCGCAGCCGCATAGAAGGGTTCGCCCGTGGCCACGAGGGATGCAGCGACCAATATTGCTGAACAAAATATAGCGCCGGCACCTGCCACGAACTCGGCCACGCCCCTAGTCACAGCGCTCTGACTCTGAATGAATCGACCACAGGCAAATCCTGCCAGTACAGCAGGAAAGGCCATATTGAACGTGTTGATACCCAGCGTCGTCAGCCCTCCGAACTGGAAGAGAAGCGC
>JBKQMK010000222.1:0-15390 GCA_052146735.1 Desulfomonilaceae bacterium
GTGCCGAATCCTATCAGTCCTATGGAGATTTCACGCATACGCTGTCCTCGTAAATCAGAAGTCTTAGAGGGATCTGATGCGACTAGAGTACGCTGTAGGAAGCAGAGGGCTCTTTCCAGATGGGGCAGGCATCGAGAACTGAGGCAGTTCGTCGTTTTCCGATCCGGAGCGCAAAAATCCCCCCTACCCCACTTTTAAAAGAGGGGGAGGAAGACTGACCTTCTCTCTTTAAGAAAATGGACGAAAATAATTGCCCTTTCCCTTCATCATACGGATGTTGGGAAAGCGTCACCGTCTGTACCCCCCTTTGTAAAGGGGGGATAGGGGAATTTTTGCCACCTCCCACATTTTGGGCGCCCTCCAGCGTCCATTTTATGGGTAATGACCAACTGCGCCGACCCCACTTCACTCATTCCGCCAAACTGAGAATATTGAAACAAAAACCCCCTGTCCAGCTTCTTCCGTCATCGTTTGTCTGACTTGTCTGTCCAGAATCAGTCCAGGATCAAACTGCCGCAGAACGCGCTTCGGACCCGGCGGCTTCTCCGTTCGAGTGTTCCTGGGCCATGAAGTGCCTAATCCCGCGAATTGCCTGATTGATCCGCATCCTGTTTTCAACCAGGGCGAACCTTACGTACTCATCCCCAAAGGGCCCAAAGCCGATCCCCGGACTCACAGCAACCTTGGCCTGTTCGGCTACAAGCTTGGAAAATTCAAGTGAGCCCATGGCCCGGAATTGCTCAGGTATCTTGGCCCAGACGAACATTGTCCCTTTTGGCGGCGTAACCTCCCAGCCGCAATCGTTCAAACCCGAACAGAGAGCGTCCCGCCGATCCTTGTATTCAGCGACGATCTGTCCGACACATTCCTGTGCTTCATTGAGCGCTATGATAGACGCGATCTGAATCGGCTGGAACATTCCATAATCAATGTAGCTCTTCAATCGCCTGAGAGCCTCGATCATTTGGGGGTTACCCGCTGCGCACCCAACACGCCACCCGGCCATGGCATAGCTTTTGGACATGGAGAAGATCTCCACGCCCACTTCCTTGGCGCCGGGGACTGCTAGGAAGCTCGGGGCCTTGTATTCGTCGAAAGTGAGGTCTGCATAAGCGAAGTCGTGTATCACCATGATCTTATATTCATGGGCAAACTCGACAATTCTTTTGAAAAAGTCTTGATCCACAACCATTGTAGTTGGGTTGTGGGGGAAGGAAATGATCAGGATCTTGGGCAAAGGCCACGTCAAACGGGCTGCGGCCTTGAGATCCTCGTAGAAATCGCTGTCGGGTCGGATTGGAATATGTCTGAGGTCTCCGCCCGCGATGACCACAGAGTAGGGATGAATGGGGTACGTCGGAGAAGGGACAAAGACAACGTCGCCGGGCTGAACTATGGCTAAGACGAGATGCGCCAGCGCATCTTTGGCTCCCATGGTCGCCACAACTTCCGTATTGGGATCCAGGTCCACCCCATAACGCCGCGCCCACCAGGCAGCAAAAGCTTCGCGTAACTTGGGGATTCCCGCAGAAGCGCTGTACCTGTGATTTCTAGGATTCTGGACCGCCTCGATCACCTTGTTCACAATGTGGGTGGGCGTGGGAAGATCCGGATTTCCCATACCCAGATCGATTACGTCCTCTCCAGCATGGCGTAGCTTCATCTTCAGTTCATTGACCACCTGGAAGACATAGGGGGGAAGCCTTTTGATGCGTCTGAATTCTTCCACGTTCACCTCCCGCCGCGCCCGCGGGCCGACGATACTCGATAGCCTGAATGAGGCTTTTTGATCGGCCGAGTCGTTTCAGGCTGACTATAAGCACAAATCTCAATGCGTTTCATTATGTTTTCTACCCCATGAGAGCCGCAACTTCAAGCAGGCAGTTGCACAACGCCTTCAGGCCACCATGACATTTATTCGCCGGACAGAATTGCTCTTGCGGCCTGTGTTCTTTCCCCACGTTCATCATAAAGGAATAACGAGCCTTCTGTGGCTGTCAATGGGTCTGAATTTTTTCTCACCTCGAGGCAGACGAGGGACGGCTTAGCACCCTCATGCGGGTGAATCCATAGCATACGCTCAGCCTCAAATCCAGTCACTTTCATGGCCTGCCGAATCCGCTCCGTCCCCGATGCAGGATATATCAGTGACAGTCTCCCACTCCTTTTCAGGAGCCCGGCAGACACTCTGAACAAATCCTCCAGAGGCATCACCATCTGATGCCTGGAAAGAGCCTTTTCTTCATGCCGGCTTATTCGTCCTCGACCCAATTCGTGATAGGGAGGATTGGATACCACCAGATCAAAGACATTGGGGCGAAAAAAGTTGTCCGCCGCTCGGAAGTCACCCCGAACAATCCCTACACTGTAGGAGAGCTGATTTAGTCGCACTCCTTTCGCGGCCCGTTCCGCCGGTCCTGCCTGGATCTCAAGACCCACGACACTAATTGAAGGCTCTCTGACCGTAAGACCGAATGCAATGGCGCCGCAACCTGTCCCCGCGTCCAGAACCAATTCGCCCGGACGGGGACAGGCAAACCAGGTCAGGATAACAGCGTCTTCCGAAACTCGATAACCCCTGAGGGCCTGTATGACCTGGATCTTGTTTCCGAACAAACCGTCTACGGACTCATCTGTCTGTTTCATTTGAAAATTAAGTGCCAACAGCCCGAAGTTAGGTTCCGCAAAGGGCACTACAATGCGTTTTCAACCACGGGCCGGGGGTGTCTAAAAAACGTTCAACACGAGGCCCGAAGAGATTTTTGGATAAAAATACGTGGATTTGTGGGGCAACTTATGTCCCAACTCCGCAGCCGTGCGCATCTGGTCTACCCGAGTCGGATTGAGAATAAAGCTCACTTGGACTTCTCCCTTGAGCACCCTGTTCAGGGCCTCACTCACCAAGGGGGTATACTCTATCTGTCCCTCGGCATTCTCCTTGTCCAGCCCCAATGCATGGCCCAAAATGATCTCCCGCAGGATTGTTACGTCCAGACCTCTCAAGCTTGATGGAATATCCACATCCATGAGAGAATCTACGGCCTGATAATCTTTGAGTCTCAACAGTCGAAAACAGTTTTCCCCCTGGACTACCATGCCGAATTTTCCACCCACGTTGGAATATGAGCGAATCCTCTGTACGAGCGTGTTGGATACCTCATCACGGTTTTCGGCTGAGAAACACAACTCCTCGATTGAGAAGTAGGGATCCAGAATCGTTTCGATTTGACCAAGGTCAAGGTCGGTCAGTCCTTTCACCAATCGATGGGCGGGTAGGATCATTAAGCCGGGGTGGGACATTGATGTGATGTACATCATGACGTACTCATGCGGTCCCCCTGCCTGCGCCCGTCCGGAGGCGCGCTCCTCGTTCCTGAATGCCAGTGCGGTTTCATACCGGTGATGGCCATCTGCGATGAACAGGCTCTTCTCCGCAAGGACGCCCCTGATCTTGGCGATAGATTCTTCGTCACGGATGGACCAGGTTCTGTGAACGCTTCCATTGGCGTCCCTGGCCTCTTGTTCGGGCGGCCGTTCCATCAAACGGGCATATTCACCGCCCACGACGTTGTGATCGTCGCTGAACAGTGCATGGATAGGAGTAAAACTCGCCCGGCAAGCCCGCAGAAGGCTTAGTTGGTCCTGTTTCGGGCCTTTGTATGTCTTTTCGTGAGGCAGCACCTTCCCTTTGCCATAGTCGTCCACCTTGACAAGGGCGACAATGCCGTCTATGGATCCGCGACCTCCGTCGGGCTCTGCGAATTCCATCTGATAGATGGCAAATGCAGGCTGGTCGCCCCGAACCAGGATCCCTTCTTGCAACCATTGTTTCAGCGTGCCGGCAGCCCTCGTGTAACGATTGTTGGAAGAGGAATCGTCCGGATTCTGCTTTCCCAGGACCAAACGAATGATGTTTAGAGGATGCGCAGAATAGAACGCTTCCTGTTCTTCACCCGAGATCACGTCGTAGGGCGGGGTTATTATCCGATCCAGGTCCTTTGCACAACTGGGGCTGTAATGGACGGCTCTGAAGGGTTGTATCTCTGCCATAGTCTCCTCGATTCAGCTATCCGACGGGTCCGATCTAAATGCAATCCAATCCAAGGCGGCTACCCACCGTTCAAACATACAGGCGTCCTGGGCACTAAGAGAGCCGTATCGCAGGCTTTTGAAGGGGACGTCGTCTCAGACGATGGGATGCCGAGTCAGACCGGCCGGAAAATATCCGAATTTTGTAACATGGTGGGAGCGGCTGGGTCAAGCTTTCAGGTAACCGTTCAGCACGGACACCCCTTGTTTGATGACTCACTGCAGAGTTCGCGGAGAGCGCAGAGATGAGACAATAGACTCAAACAAAACCACGGAAACCATGATTGAGGCATTCATAGGAAGTTCTTCGCGGACTCGGCCTGGATCTCTTGGAATTGATCTATGGGGCATGCCTTGCGTATGAGTTGGCGGAATACGTCGACTTGTCAACAATTTGAAGAAAAACTTGCCTCCGCGTTCTCTGCGCTCTCCGCGGTGAACAATTAGGGGAAGTCATTTCTCCAGCGCGGGAGAGTCAAACCAAAGGCCAATTACCTTCGAGTCCGCGCCATGACCTTCCATGACGAGCCTTATCAGCACGTCGTCTTTATCTTTCGAAAACCGAGCTTTAAACAGACTGATAAGATTTGCGTGCTGGGTATAGAATCCTAGGTACTGCACGGACTGAAACTTTCCGATGGCTTTCTGTAGGCTTCGTTGCAGCCCGAGGAAGTTTTCTCTGGTTTGAGATTCCTTCATGGCACGCGAGAAGTGGCCGGAGTATAAGCCGTAATCACCTTCAGAAATGCCCCGAATGATTTCTTCGATGACTATTGTGGCCCGAGTTCTGATCTGCTCGGGGTCAACGTTAACCGCAGCCGCGCCGGCAGGGGACCATGACAAGACATACGAAATCGACAGCAGAAATATGCCGCGCTTCACAATGGGGGATATGAATACACGGTGAAGGTTATGCCGCAACTGGCCTCCTTCAACAAGCAAGCGCCGACACAAGCCCGTGGTACGCCGGCTTTAAAATCCCCCTCAAAGTCCCCCTTTAGAAAAGGGGGACTTTGAGGAATGTGCCAAATTCCGGAGTAATCCAAACCGGCGCTACTTCTTGCCTTCCTCTTTTACCTCTTCAAAGTCTGCATCAACCACGTCTTCATCGGGCTTCGCCGACGTTCCCGTTGATGAACCTGCGTGTCCGGCTCCCGCACCACCGGCCGCTCCTGGTCCTCCGCCTTCGGCGCCGGCCGCAGCCTGCTGGTACATGGCCTCCGCGAGCTTGTGGGACGCGGTTTGGAGCTCCTCCATCGCCGCCTTGATGGCGTCGGCGTCAGACCCTTCCATCGCGCTCTTGGTTTTACTAAGGGCCGCTTCTATGGCGCTTTTTACCGAGGAATCCACCTTGTCTCCATGCTCTTTCACGGATTTCTCGGTCATATACACCAGGGAATCCGCCTGATTGCGGGCCTCAATCAGTTCGCGTTTCTTCCGGTCTTCTTCAGCGTGCGCTTCAGCGTCCTGGACCATCTTCTTGATTTCTTCTTCGGACAGGCCGCTTGAAGCCGTGATTTTGATGGACTGCTCCTTGCCGGTCCCGAGGTCTTTGGCTGCAACGTGAACGATGCCATTAGCATCTATGTCAAAGGTGACCTCGATCTGAGGTATGCCTCTGGGCGCCGGAGGAATGCCCACCAACTCGAATCGGCCAAGGGTTTTGTTGTCTCCGGCCATCTGCCGCTCACCCTGAAGCACGTGAATGGAAACCGAAGGCTGATTGTCAGACGCAGTAGAAAATATCTGGCTCTTCCTGGTCGGGATGGTGGTGTTTTTCTCGATTAGACGTGTGAAAACTCCGCCGAGAGTTTCAATACCCAACGACAGAGGTGTCACGTCCAGCAAGAGGACATCCTTCACATCACCCTTGAGCACTGCACCCTGAATGGCCGCGCCAATGGCCACGACTTCGTCAGGGTTGACCCCCTTGTGCGGTTCCTTTCCAAACAGATCCTTGACCTTGGCCTGCACTGCCGGCATTCGGGTCATCCCGCCTACTAGAATCACCTCGTCAATCTGATTGGCCGAAAGGCCCGCGTCTTTCATGGCCGTACGGCAGGGGACTACCGTCCTCTCGATGAGGTCTTCCACAAGTGTTTCCAGTTTGGACCGCGTGAGTTTCATGGTCATGTGTTTTGGTCCGGAAGCGTCGGCAGTGATGAACGGAAGGTTGATGTCCGTTTCCATGGACGTGCTTAGTTCGATCTTGGCCTTTTCCGCGGCTTCCTTGAGCCGCTGAAGGGCCATCTTGTCCTTGCGGAGGTCTATCCCCTGATCTTTCCTAAACTCGTCGGCCAGATGATCCATTACGCGTTGATCGAAATCTTCACCGCCCAGGTGTGTGTCGCCGTGCGTGGACTTCACCTCAAACACGCCCTCGCCGATCTCCAAGATGGATATGTCGAACGTTCCACCACCGAGGTCGAAGACAGCGACCTTTTCTTCTTTCTTCTTGTCCAGGCCGTAGGCTAGAGAAGCTGCAGTCGGTTCGTTGATGATTCGCAACACGTTCAAGCCGGCGATTCGACCCGCGTCCTTGGTGGCTTGGCGCTGGGAGTCATTGAAGTACGCGGGGACCGTGACCACCGCATCTTTCACCTCTTCTCCCAGATAATCTTCGGCGGTTTGCCTCATTTTTTGGAGGATCATCGCCGAGACTTCCGCGGGACTGTACTCTTTGCCCCTCACCGAGACCGCGGCGTCTCCGTTTTTCCCTTCCACGATCTTGTAAGAGATGACTTTTACGTCGGACTGAACTTCGGGCGAGTGAAATTTCCGGCCGATAAGCCTCTTTATGGCAAACAAGGTGTTCTCCGGGTTCGTAATTGCCTGCCGCTTCGCAACCTGTCCCACAAGCCGTTCTCCCGAATCGGTGAAAGCGACCATAGACGGAGTAGTCCGTCCACCTTCCGAATTGGGGATGACTACAGGATCCCCGCCTTCCATAACCGCCACACAGGAGTTGGTGGTTCCAAGATCTATCCCAATGACTTTACCGGCCATCTTCTCCTCCTACCGCATTTTTGAATTATCACGGTTCTTTTATTCTCCATATTGCTTCCAATCGTCTTACTGCTCCGCGCCGACGGAAACTACCACCTTTGCAGGCCGCAACAGACGATCCTGATACATGTATCCCTTTTCCATTTCCTCGACGACCTGGTTTGCCGGCTCACCTTGCGCCGGCACTCGCGCGATCGCCTCATGCACATGTGGGTCAAAGGGTCCACCCAGCGCCTTTATCTCCCTGACACCATAACGCTCCAGTATATCCCTGAACATTTTGGTGACCATGCAAACCCCATCCGCCAACGCGTCGGACCTTCCGGCTGCTTCACAGTGCATTTGTGCCCGCTCGAGATTGTCCACGACCACAAGAAGGTCCCTCAAGAGTTCTTCATTTCTGTACTTCAGGAATTTGCTCTTCTCTTGCAAGGCCCGTTTCTTGTAATTCTCAAATTCCGCCGCCGCGCGCATCCAATGATCGCGATTCTCCTCAACCTCTTTCAGGGCCTTTTCCAGAGGGTCAAGCTCTGGCTGACGTTCCTCCTCGACCCCTTTGCCTGGGGACGTCTCTCCGGATACGGGAGTCAATTCGGTGCGAGCGTGCTCTTCAAGGGCCTTTTCTTTTCTCCGACGGATCTCTTGTAAATCAATAGGCTCTGATCCTTTCGGTTCATTGCGGTCCCATTCAGTCACCTTCACCTCCACTATGACCGGTGATCGCTCTTCGAGGGAATTATTGAGGAGGCAGACACCCTAGCCGATTTTTCAAAGCGCAATTACGGGCCAGCAGATTATCTATCGTCCGGGTAGTTGTGTTCAGGAATCGTCTTCACTCTTCTTTCACATCAAATAACTAATGATACCTGACCGTTAGTCTGCCATATGGCTCACACATACATTTGGGCACAGGCGCCTCCATTGTCAAGAGGCTTTTGTCTATGTCGCATGAGAACCAATGTGCAGAGGCTATGCGTAGAGTATCCGGCCGGCGGCGCGCTTATTTCCTTGAGAAGTGGGTCCTTTCCTCATAGTAGTCGAGGAGCTTCTTCTTTATTTGATAGGACCGGTCGGACAGAGAGACTTTATAGATGTGAGGGTTGGAGAAGCGCTTATATTCAGGCTCCAGACTGCTGATCTGTGATTCGGCTCGCGCCCGAATCTTGTCCAATCCCGGTGGCTCATAAACCTGGCGGCCATTGAGAAAGATCGGTACCATAACGTCTGTTGCCGTATAGGGAGGCCGGTAAATCTTTTTCATGTAATCGTAGGTGGGATGGTGTGCCTTGACGAACTCACCGTTGGGTAGCGGCTCGTCCACCTGGGCCAAGAGATCGCCTATCATTCGATCATTTCCATTATGAAAGCGTATGATCTTCTTCACTCCAGGGTTGGTGACTTTCATGGGGTTCTGCGAGATCTTGATCTTCGGTGCAAGAATCCCGTCACCCTTGTCGGCAGCCATCAGCTTGTAGACAACACCCAAGGCGGGGGTCTGGTAGGAAGTCATGAGCCGCGTGCCCACACACCAGATGTCAACGGGCGCACCCTGATCCCGCAAGCTCTCGATGATCCACTCATCCAGATCGCTGCTCGCAAGGATCTTCACTTCACGAAGACCTTCCTGGTCCAATATGTAACGAGCAGCTTTAGCATAGTAAGCCAAATCACCGCTATCTATGCGTATCCCTAGGAGTTGTTTTCCCGCGCTTCGCATCTCTTTTGCAACTTTGGCT
The DNA here is from genome assembly GCA_052146735.1 of Desulfomonilaceae bacterium. Classification (GTDB taxonomy): domain Bacteria; phylum Desulfobacterota; class Desulfomonilia; order Desulfomonilales; family Desulfomonilaceae; genus CAWBBA01. The sequence continues at coordinate 8,832 of JBKQMK010000222.1, forward strand.
GCCTGGCGAACGCCCTCGCTGGTGTCGTAGGTGTCCACGAGCAGCACGCAATTGTCGGGGAAGACTTCCGCAAATCCCTGAAATGACTCTAACTCGCTATCGAAGCTTTCAACCCAACTGTGCGCATGTGTTCCTTTCACCGGTATTCCGAACAACTTTCCCGCCTTGGCGTTGGAAGTCCCCACGCACCCCCCGATGTATGCGGCTCTGGCCCCGTACAGGGCTGCATCCACACCGTGCGCACGTCGAGTGCCGAAATCCACCACCGGTTCCCCCCTCGTTGCAATGCACATTCGTGCCGCTTTTGTCGCGATGAGCGTCTGATGCCCTACGAGCGCGAGCATTGTTGTTTCCAAAATCTGGGCTTCGGAGATACGGCCGACAACTCTTATGAGGGGCTCGTTGGGGAAAACTACGGTCCCTTCAGGCACAGCCCAGATATCGCCGGTAAAACTTATGCCCGATGCAAGTTGCTCAAGAGCTGACGGCGAAAAGATTCCGAGGCTGCTCAAATACTCGATGTCGTCCGGAAATAGGCCGAGCTTGTTCACGTAGTTGATAACGGTTTCCAGGCCTGCAAAAACGCAAAATGCCCCATCGTCCGGATTCTGACGGTAGTAAAGGTCGAAACAGGCGAGCTGATTCCCTTTACCCAGCATTTTGTACCCCGCCACCATCGTAAGTTCGTAGAGATCGGTGTCCAGGGTATGATTTCGGCATCTCAGGCCAACCATACCGCAGGCCCCATCAACTTCTCCGATGGTGGCCCCTGTGTCGCAATCAACTAATTCCACCGCGTCCAGTAGCCGGCCGGTGGAAGGATCTCTTAGGACCGGCTTCATGGCTTCGCTTCCTTCTTATGCCTTTCAAAATACTCTTTGAAGGCTTTCTCGTAAGGATCGGAGGCAGTCCCCCATTCCGTGACGATACCTGCGATTAATTCATGAGGGGTCACATCAAAGGCGATATTCCGTACCTGCACCCCCTCGGGAGCGATGGAAATGCCACAGAGATGGGTCACTTCCCTGGGATCGCGTTCCTCTATAGGGATCTCTTTCCCAGAAGAAAGGGACATGTCTATGGTGGAAAGGGGAGCGGCTACATAAAAGGGGATACCGTGGTAACGGGCTAATACTGCTACGGAATAGGTACCTATCTTGTTGGCCGCGTCTCCGTTGGAGGCTATGCGATCCGCTCCTACGATCACTTTCTGAACTTCGCCACGCTGCATGAGTGCACCGGCAGTATTATCCGGAATCAACGTCACCGGGATTCCAAGTTTCTGGAGTTCCCACGAGGTTATCCTGGCGCCTTGGTTGAGAGGCCGTGTTTCGTCTGAAATGACTTTGATGTTTTTACCGTCTTCAAAGGCTGCCCTTATCACACCAAGCGCGGTGCCGTATCCCGCAGTGGCAAGCCCGCCGGCATTGCAATGCGTCAAAACAGTATCGCCGTCCTCTAGAAGTCCTTTACCTGCACGGCCGATCTGCCGACACAGCTCGAGGTCCTCCTGCTCCATGAGCACCGCCTCTTCCACGAGCCGCCTTTTGAGCCCCGTTGGGTCCAGGTCCTTGCCTGAATTGAAGAGCTCTCTCATCCTGGCTATGGCCCAGAAAAGATTCACGGCCGTGGGCCGCGTCGATCCTATTTGCGCACACACATTGTCGAAATGGCCGACAAAAGACTCCCGGTTGCCGTCCGGAGCCTCAAGCATGCCCAAAGCAATCCCCATGGCCGCGGCTACCCCTATCGCAGGCGCCCCTCGCACCGCCAGGCGCCGTATCGCGTCGCACATGTCCTCCACGGTACGGATCTGTATGTATTCCTCCCGCTGCGGAAGCAGGGTCTGGTCAAGCAGCCTGATATGATCGCCTTTCCATTCGATTGTTCTGAAAGGATCCTGCAATGTTCCTCCTAGTAAAGCCTCTGTCCTTGATGAGCGATAGCGTGCGGTTCGCTTCCCATACTAATGTATCTTGAAAATGGCCCCTAAGCGGGGGGTAACTGCTAGCGTGGGGGCACGGTGTCGCTTTTTCGCCATATGCCTACCGATGCTTCGTATCCTCGTTGGGTAAAGACCATTTTCAACGAGTCCACTGTAGCTTTCCACAGGGAGAATAGGTTAGCGGGCGCCCTGCAAATAGTCAATCCTTGGGTACGCTGGGTCGCTGAAGTTGGATTACTGCGCTAAAAATCTGATTGTTTAATGCAATAAAAATAAATTATTATATAATATTATTAATAAAATACTTGAGATTTTTTCTTGATGCTGCTATACGAGAAGAAAAACCGAGAGGGTCCGCGATGAACCTCAAATTTGCTCTCATCGTCCTAGCTATTCTCTCCTTGCTGCTATTGTCGGCTACCGGTCCGGTCCATTGCCAAAGAACCTTGTCTCTTACCGTGTGTCAGGAGCTCGTCAATTCAGCTCGTGGCTACGAGGCACGCTCCGCGTATCACAACCGCGTTGCCAAAGCCCTTACGGTACAAATCCAGACCATGGCCAAACAGCCCAGCAATGCGGGAACCGTCTCCGCCATGGACAATCTTTTCGCTCAGTACGATGAAAACCGGGCTATGGAGCAAAAGTTCCTGGACCTCTATCGACAGGTCTCCGACGAAGCCAACAACTGCATGAAGTCAGTTCAGTGATCGGTTGTGAGCCGGTCCAGGTACTCTGGTGACGGAAGCCGGAGAGTCTCAGCGTGTGTTTTTCGATGCAGGTAATTTGACCACTAACAACGAGGGGGAAGCTTCTTGTAAAATGCTTCCCCCACCCCCACCTCTCTACACCTTCCGAAAGCATCTCTAAACCATCAGATTCTTGACAAGAATTACCCCGCGGGTCTTCAAGGGCTCTTAAAGTTTTGTGACCGCTTCTATTTTCCGCGCGGTGGGGCGGTATTCACTTCCCACCGGAAAAGTAGGAAAAGCTATCTATTTTCCCAATCCCCATACCCTGATCCAATCCTCCAGGGGTTCAGTGCGCGTCCCTTGTCAGCGTTGAGTTCATTCTCCTGGTTATCACAACCTTCGCTATCTACTATCTTCCTCCCTTTCGGAACTGGCAGCACCCATTTCTGAATCCAGTGAAAGGGCTCATTGTTTTCTGCCTTGTGACCTTCGGATGGCTCTTTTTCAAGATTACCGAATTTCATCAAGTGATTAGTTACGTGACGGCTCTCAGGACGACCGGCGGAATCTACGATATTGGCAAGATACGATGGATATTGCTGCATTGTATCCCCATTGCTTTGTATCACGCGCTTTACCTGTTTAACCAACACTTCGGCGGTTTCAACATCATCGTGGCGGATTGTTTGTACGCTGCTACGCTCTTCGCCATCGTCTGCTGCAGCGAAAGCCCCCCCACATTCATCTATTTCCAGTTCTAGCGTGAAGATGGCTAGAGCGTTGCAGCTTCCTGGCTATGGTAGTCGGAATTATAATGTTCGCTCCATGAGCGCCTGGCTCACTGCCCCGGAAAGTTCCTGCACAGTGTAAGGTTTGGACACAACCCCGGTGAAGCCGTGTTTTCTGTGATTGGCCATAATCGGGTCGTTTGAGTAACCACTGGATACAATAGCTCGGATCTGTGGATCGGATTTACCAAGTATCTCAATGACTTCTTTTCCTCCCATTCCCCCGGGCACGGTCAAGTCCAGAATTAAAAGGTCGTAAGGATCCGATACCTTCCGAGCCTTCCAGTAGAGTTCGACGGCCTTAGATCCCTCGTTAGCGACATCCACCCTGTAGCCCAGCATCGAGAGCATTTCCTTCGCCAGCTCTCCTATTGTCTGTTCGTCATCCATTAACAATATCTTTGCGCTGCCCGTGACCAGCTTCCTTTTCAACGCCTCCGTCGCGGCCACTTCGTCATAAGACCTGGGAAGGTACACATCAAAGGTTGCGCCGAGTCCCGGCGCAGAGTCTACAGCGATGAGCCCGTCATGCTTCTTGATTATGGAGTAAGATGTTGCCAGCCCCAGGCCGCTTCCTTTTTTCTTTGTAGTAAAGTACGGGTCAAAAATCTTTAAAAGATTCTCTTCGGGTATTCCGCAGCCATGATCTTCAATGGATATTCTTACGTAGTCGCCGGCCGGGATCGGCAGCCCCTGTTCAGGCCCTACCTCAGAATGCCCCACCCTCACATCGATGATACCTCCCTGCGGCATTGCCTGATGAGCGTTAATGACCAAATTGCTGACGACTTGGCTGATCTGCCCCTCATCCGCATTGACTGTCCAGACGTGCTCAGGAATGGAGAATTCGCAACGCACACTGGAACCCCTTAGCGCAAACTCGCATGATTCCTTGACTATGCCGGCGATGTCGCAGTCCTTTTTCACCGGCTCGCCGCCTCTCGAGAAAGTGAGCAATTGTTGCGTCAAGTCCTTAGCCCGCGTGGACGCTTTATCCGCCTCCGCCAACCACTTATAGACTTTGTCCCGCGGTTTTGAAGCCAACTTGGCTAGAGAAATATTCCCTTGAATCGCTGTGAGAATGCTATTGAAATCGTGGGCAATACCGCCGGCGAGTACGCCGATGGATTCGAGCTTGGCCACCTTGAGCAGTTCTTCTTCCGCCCTTTGGCGTTCGACGATTTCCCGCTTGAGCTGTCGGTTGGTGTCCAGCAGTTCGGCAGTGCGCTGCGCCACACGTAGTTCCAGCTCGTCATGAGCCCTGTGCAACTCCTTTTCAGCACGTTCTCGCTCGGAAATTTCTTCCCGCAATCGTGAGTTGGTCTCTGCCAGTTCTGCAGTGCGCTGCTCTACAGCCTTCTCCAGTTGGTCTCGCGCGTTCCGGAGTATCTCTCCATGCTTTTGTGTGAGGAAGATCTGTTTCTTTTCAGCAGTCAAGTCTTCGACTAGTACCAGCACCAACCTAGACTCTCCAAACCTCAACGACCGAAGATGCATGCGGCCCCACATCCTTCGCCCTTTGACTTGCAGCAGGCTGTTGCAGACTTGGCGTTTCCTCTGGGAAAAGACCTTGTCTATCACCGCCTGAACAGCAAGGCCCTCGCGATGATTGGGAAACAGCGAGAAGAAAGGGCCGCCCCTCATTTTCCGATAATCAACATTGATTTTTTCGGACGCCTCGTTGGCAAAGATGATGGAATAGGTTTGATCCAACAGCATGGCCGGGATGGGCAAGGCATTCAGCAACGAGTGGAATGGAGCTACTTCAAATTCGGTTACCCGGAAGCTGCCCGTTTGCTTAGTGACCTCGGGAATAGGGGTAGTTACGCGAATTGACTCTGTGTAATCCTGCTCAGGAGCCCCATATTCCCCCATGTGCTTACGTTCCGCTGAAAATTCGATGGAAAGCAATTCTTGCGCGGCCATGGCTGTTTCTCCGATCATCAATTGATATGAACTTCTAAGAGGAGGGCCGGTAAATCGTTGCCCTCGGTCAATTGCCTCAGGCCTCGTAACGAAGCAGAGCAAACAGCGTGCCAACTTCCGCATGACAAAAAGAACCTTCGCCACATTCAGAGGTATACCGGCAACTTACATATTTTGATGCTTCGGCGGATGAGTGCATCGGGGTCTCTTGGCCCGGAAAGACGTGACCAACGAACAGGCGTTCGGAACGAAGTATGGGCTAAAATTACTCGCTTAAAACCCTGACTATTCGCCATAGCACGGAGAAGCCGGATTAGACACGGAAACACTTTGAAGTACGGACGGGCGATTTGCGCCCGAGGAATAAGGCGCTTCAATAATAGTCGGTGTTTCCGGCCCGGAGCCCGGAGACCTCGATGGCTCTATGCAGGGCGAGAACTGGATTGACCATAAAAAGCTTAGACTCTCGGAATGAAAAATGGGGTATAATGAGTATGAAAAACGCGGCTAAAGGTGTGTATGAAAATCAGCCGAGAGAGAAAATTGCTCGACTTACGAAGAATTAGGATGCCTTCCTTACTGTGTAGCCAGTAAACGCCTAAAGGGGGAAAAGACCCATGTGCCTAATCGCCGGGGCGTGGCTCTTCAGACTGGGGATTGTGCAAATTTCTACGGGCAGGTGGAGGTGGCATGGCAGAGAAGCGTCACGTCAACGGGACAAATATTATTAACGATCTCCGGTCAGGTATGGCTGACTGGGAATTGCAGGTGAAATACAAGCTTTCGTCACAGGCCCTTGAGACTATTTTCAAAAGACTCGTAGCGCGCAATGCTATCAGCCACGCTGAGCTGTACGAGTGTTCTCCATTCTACAAGGAGAGAACTGATGGCATCAAACCGAGAGCGCACTGCCGTGCCGACCTCCCTCTATACGTCCCCGTACGTGACACGGAGAGTTCAAAGACCGGTGTATTGAGGGACATCTCCGAAAAGGGGTTGCGGGTGGCTGGGATTGAGGTATCTGTAGGCCGAGTCAAGACATTTGAGGTTCCCGTAGACCTGTTCGTCCATGCCCCTCCCTTATTAGTAAAGGCCGAGTGTAAATGGGTTGAGGCAAAGGGGAAGATCACGCCATATGCCGTTGCCGGCTTCGAGGTAATCGGCCTTTCGGAAGGCGACAGCAAGCTTCTTAGCGAGTTCACTAGGCTGCT
>JBKQMK010000223.1:0-16911 GCA_052146735.1 Desulfomonilaceae bacterium
GGCTACGCGGACAATATCTGGACTCAGGGCTACAAATGGATATTCAACGTGGGCCCTACTGCCACCGAGTACTGTAAGGCCTTCGTGGGCCTGGTCAAGGGCCTGCCGGACAAGCCTAAGGTCGGTCTGATTCTTGAGGACGGCCTGTGGGCAAAGGCTGTGGCGGGGGCCATGGTAAAGTTCGGAAGGACGGAGGGCCTCGATTTCGAGGTGGTGGACGTGTATCCCAGCGACATCAAGGACGTCAGTGCATCGATGAACAAGGTCATCGCGGCCGGCTACCCGGTTATTGGCACCGTCTCCCACGTGCGCAACGACCTGTTGGTAACTCGCACCATCTTGGAGATGGGCGTGGCCAACAAGTTTAAGATGATCTACGTGCAAACCGCCACGGGTTACCCCTCTTTCGCCAAGGAGTTTAAGCCGGAGCAGATCCAGGGGATCGTGGGCACCAGCGTCTGGGCCTCAAGCCTCAAGACCTACTACAACCAAGACTTCCAAACCGAGTACACGAAAGCTTACGGTGAAGCCCCCAGTTGGGTGTCGGCGATCGGTTTTGCCGGTGCTCAAGCTATGTTGGAGGCCATCCAGACAGCCGGTGACGTGGACCGCGAGAAGGTGCGTGAGGCGTTCTTGAACCACACTGTGAAGACCATCATCGGCGACTTGAAATTCTCTCAGGACGGGAGATCTGAGGGCTCCGCCCTTGTATGCCCCCAGATGCAGAACGGGATTCCCGAGGTGGTCTATCCCGAAGGATTTGCCACCAAGCCTCTGGTGTACCCTCAGCCAAAGTACAACAAGTAAGGCTTCGCGGCTGTAGAGGCTATGCGTCTCCAGCCAGAGGCATCCTCACAGGGACTCGGCAATGCTCGAAGTCAAACAGGTAAGTAAACACTTTGGCGGTGTGAAAGCGGTGGAGAATATCTCTTTGACGGTGGCCGAGCGTGAGATCGTGGGCCTGATCGGGCCCAACGGCTCCGGCAAGACCACTTTGTTCAACCTGATAACCCGCACTCTGCCGCTTTCCGGAGGGGACATATTCTTCCAGGGTAAGCCGATTAACAAACTCAGCGCTCCGGAGGTCTGCCATCGGGGCATCTCCCGCACTCATCAGATTCCTCGTCCCTTTCTTAGCTTGAGCGCGCGTCAGAACGTTTCTCTCGCCTTCTTATACGGCCGGAAGGGGGCCAAAGATCGCCGGAAGGCCGAGCAGGAGGCCGACCGGCTGTTGGAGTTGGTGGAACTTGAAGACTACGCCCGAAAACGGGCTTCCGAGCTCAACGACGTGCAGTGTAAGGTTTTGGAGTTGGCCCGCAGCCTGGCCACCGATCCCCGTCTATTGCTGCTGGATGAAATCCTAGCGGGCCTCAATCCGACTGAACTGATCCGGTTCCAAGAGTTGATTCTCCGCATTCGCTCGGAGCTGAACATAACGATCTTTTGGTGTGAACACATCATGCGGGTTTTGATGAGGACTGTGGACCGGGTGATCTGCCTGGATTACGGCCGCATGATCTGTGAGGGGCTGCCCCAGGAAGTGGCCAACAACCCGGAGGTCATCGAGTGTTACTTGGGCAAGGCGGTGGGTGAATAGAAATGCTGGAAACAAGAAATCTCGGCGTGGGATACGGCAACCTCCAAGTGGTTCATGAGGTTTCCTTGTCCATCGGCGAAGACCAGATAGTAGCCCTGGTCGGTGGCAACGGCGCAGGCAAGACCACGACCTTGCGGGCCATTTCTGGGCTTCTCCCTCCCTGGGAAGGCGAGGTGATACTCGGTGGGCAGCCTATTCAGAACCTTAAGACCCCTCAAATCGTGTCCCTGGGCTTGGCCTATGTGCCCGAGCGTAAATCCGTGTTTCCTAAAATGACGGTCATGGAAAATCTGGAACTGGCACTTAATTCCGAGGAGGCCAAGCAAAAAAAGCTGGAAAGCATTGCAGAGGTCTTTGAACTATTTCCCCGCATATCCAGCACCGCCAAACAGAAGCAACTGGCTGGAACCTTGTCCGGTGGCGAGCAGCGCATGTTGGTTATCGCTCGGGCCTTGATGTCCTGCCCCCGCTTCATTCTTTTGGACGAGCCCTCGTTGGGCCTGGCTCCAAAGCTGGTCACGGATCTGTTCAAGGCCATACAAAAAATACACGCCGGCGGCGTCCCCATTCTCCTGGTCGAACAGAATGTGACCCTGGCCCTACAGATAGCGGACCGCGCCTATGTGTTGGAGCAGGGACGCATTGTGTTGGAGGGCACAGGGGAGGAATTGTGCGAGATGCCCCATATCCGCGAGGCGTATCTGGGCATTTAAGGAAGGTTAAGGAGCTCACACCATGGACTACACGACTCTTGCCGCGCAGCTATTCTTAACCGGCATCTTTCTGTCCTCGCTGTACATACTGGTCACTTTCGGTCTGACCATGATTTTCGGGGTCATGGATATAGTGAACTTTGCTCACGCCGCCTTTGCCGTACTGGGTGGCTATGCATGCCTGATGACAGTGACCTCTTTTGGGATGGACCCGTTCCTGGCTTTGCTGCCAGTGGTAGTATTCATGTCCTTGGTGGGCTGGTTGACTTTTGATTTCTTCGCCCGCTACACCTTGGATCTGGGCGACTCCCATGTGGTGATCTACTATGCCTTGCTGTTGATTATATCCAACCTCCTGGCCCTGATTTACGGGCTGGATTACAAGTTTATCCCTTCCAGCCTGGGCTACACCCAGCTCCAACTGGGGCCGATAAAATACCCCTTGATCAAGGTCCTCGTGGCCTTGCTTAGCCTGGCCAGCGTGGCCGGCCTGAGCTTGTATCTGAAATTCTCGGTCACGGGCAAAAGGATCCGGGCCGTCTCACAGAGCATGGAATCGGCCGAGATTTTGGGCATTGACTCTTTTAAGATCCGGCGCATCACCTGGGTGATTGGGATAGCCTCTGCCGGGCTTATGGGGGCACTGGTGGGGCTCGTCAATCCCTTCTCCCCCTATGCGGGAACCACTTATCTCATCGTGGCATTCAGCGTGGCCATTCTGGGGGGCATGGGCAGCCTCTTCGGGACCATCGTGGCCGGATTCATCGTGGGGATGACCGAAAGCCTGTTTTCGCTGATCCTCCCCTCTCAGATATCTCCGGTGATCTCCTTCGTGCTGATCATTGTCGTGTTGATGATGAAGCCGGAAGGACTCTTCAGCCGTGCCTAGGATAAGGATATGAGCGAGAACAGCAAGGAAGCGACCATGCAAGCAGACGAAAGCAAGCGCAAGCAGTTAATTTGGGTGGTGGGCCTGTGCGGGTTGGCGGCCCTGGCCCTGCCAATGGTCGAACTGCCCTTCGGCAGCTATGTGATGTCCGTCCTGACTTTTGCCTTCATCTATGCGTTGCTGGGACAATCCTGGAACCTGTTGGGAGGCATGGCCAAGCAATTCTCTCTGGGGCACGCCGCTTTTTTCGGGCTAGGAGCTTTCGCCACAGCTCTTTTCTGCAACTTGGGATTACCCGCCCTGGCATCATTGGGCCTGTCCGGTCTGTTGGTGGCCGGGTTCAGCCTCCCCATAGGTCTGATCTGCTTTTCCACGCGGGGTCCGTACTTCACCATCATCACTCTGGCTATCGCAGAGATCCTGCGCATTGTCTTCCTATGGCGCCCGGAGCTTTCCGGTTCGGAGGGCATCATAGTGCCCAACAACATCTTCTCCAGCAAGGTGGGCATCTACTACCTGACCCTGCTGGCAGCCGCGGCCTCTATCGGAGTCGCCTACTGGCTGGCTCGCAGCAACCAGGGTCTGGCTCTAATGGCGATCGGCGACGACGAAGAGGCTAGCGCCGAGATCGGAATCAAGGTAAGGAACACCAAGTCCTCGACCCTACTTATCAGCGCAGGCATGGGCGCCGTGGCCGGCGGTGCGTACGGACTTTTCACCCAATATCTGTCGCCCAACGACGTCTTTTCCATTAACTACTCCCTGGACGCCATATTTGTCTCCATCATCGGCGGCATGGGGCATCCGTTCGGACCACTCGTGGGGGCCCTGCTTTTCAGCATCCTGGAGGAGACCCTTAATCCCCTGGTTCCAAACGCCCACTTGCTGGTGCTGGGGGCCATACTCATAGCCATCATGTTCTTGCTGCCCAAGGGGCTGGTGACCCTGGTCACCCGTTCGGAGCACCAGGCGCACGTGGTGGGCATCAAGATAGAGCGCCGCCAGGTGGCTGATGCACCCTGACAGTCAGCCCTACGCTTGAAGGAGCATCGCGATGGGCCATTTTGATTTGAGCATGCATTTCAGGGTTATCCGCACCCGACAATCAGCGGCCACGGTCTCCTCCCTGGTAGCCGAGTTGGGCGCGCATCGGGTGCTCATGGTTACCGACCCGGGCATTCAGGACATCGGCCTGGACCGGCCCCTGGCGGAGGCCCTGAGAGAACAGGGCGCGGTCTTATCGGTATTCAGCCGGGTGGAGCCTAACCCTACCACCGACAATGTGGAGCAAGGATTGGCCCAGGCGCGAGAGTTCAAGCCTCGACTCCTCGTGGCCCTCGGCGGCGGCAGCGCTATGGACTGTGCGAAGGCAATCAATATTCTGCTTAATCGTGGAGGCCGGCTCCAGGACTACGCCGGTCCGGTGCTGGGAGGCTCGGCCCTATTGCCCTTGGTAGCCCTTCCCACTACCGCGGGTACCGGAAGCGAAGTTTCCCCGTTTCTGCTCATCTCCGATAATGAGAGCCACTCCAAAATCGTGATTCGAGACCCCCAGGCCATCCCCAAGGTCGCAGTGCTGGACCCGGTCCTTACCCAGAGCTTGCCCCCCGAAGCCACTCTTTACGCGGGCTTGGATGCCATGGTGCACGGCTTCGAGTCCTACGTGGCCCTGGGCAGTCAGCCCTACAGTCAGGCTCTGGCCATGCAGGCCGTGGAGCTGATCGTGGGCAATCTGCCTCGGGTAATGGCCGAGCCAGCGAACCTTGAGGCCAGGGGGAGCATGCTGGTAGCCGCCAACTTGGCTGGTATGGCCTTTTCCCTAAGCTACCTGGGGCTGGCCCATTCCCTTGCCAACGCCTTGGCCAAGGTCGGCGCAGTGCCCCACGGGATGGCGGTTGGCATGATGCTCTCCCGGGTCATTGGCTTTAATAGCCGGGTAGTTGGAGATCAATATTACAAACTGGCCAGGCATGTTCTCGGGGATCAGTGCCCGAGCCAGGTCGATGCTTCATGCGAAGCCTTGGCCGATTTTGTCCATTCCTTTGGGGTCAGGCTGGGAATGCCTGCCACGCTCGGGAGCATCGGCATCAAGGCCGGGCAAATACCAGCCCTGGTAGAGGAAGCTTTGCAGCAGGCCACGATCAAGTCCAATCCCCGCAATCCCTCCCCGCAAGATTTGAGGATTCTGTTGCAGTCTGCCCTTTGATTGGCAAACCAACCACAAGCTACTTCGGCATCATCGCTGATGGCCCTGCGTGCACAGATCGCAATTGTTGACGAGATCTGTTTGCAGGCACCAAGGTGTGATACGAGAAAAGTTGCACGGAGAGTTGCAGCAAGCCACCCCCATCACGTCAGTGAAAGAGGCAATTGGCGGCGGCGCGCCCTCTCTCCCGGTACCAGCAAGGAGCTCACCGGCCACGTTGAGAAAGCGCTCGGTCGAGTGCTCCGAGGAAGAGAGGCGAGGCCGAAGAAGAAGGACTACGAGCGCAAATGAGGACGATGTACCTGGAATTTCCGCCGAGGAGGCAAAAGGTCACCGCTCCGCGTGCTGATCGGATACTTTCCTGAATCGACGTTTTTCCTTCAGCCATTATCGGGACGCTCGGCGGGGATCATTGCACTGTTCTTGGGTTTACCACGGGAAATAGTATCTCCACAGGAAAAACTCCGTGAGCGGATAATCATCGGTAATAAGAGACAACGATCTGTCATGTTTTATTGTTTCGATATGAGATTCGTTTAGCAACATCAAGTTCAATAGTTTTTCCGGAGTATCACAAGAAGCATCATATTCACGGAGGTCTGCTACAATCTTATCGTTCTTAAAGGCGGCGGCCACGTTTTCCTTAAATTGGTCCTGCGTGATCTCTTTAATTGTGCCAATGAGGTAAAAACCTCGGCCCGGCTTCAGGCTGGGACCGGACCACACCGAAGTATGAGGAAATACGCTGCTGAACGTCTTAACGAGACTAACGTCGTCTTCCCTTGCCGATCCTGGGAACCACAGACACATAACGCCGTCCGGATTGAGCCTCGATTTGCATAATTCAAGAAACTCCACAGTATATAGATTTACGGTTCGTGCGCTCCAGACAGGGGGCGCGGGATCCACGGTAATCACGTCGTATTTCTTGGGAGATAACAAAAGGTGATTTCTACCGTCATTTGCCACCAGGCGAACGTTTTCTTGTTTCAGGGCATCTGAGTTCGGATGAAAGAAGTTGAATGCCTCGAATGTCTCCGATACCAACTCCACCGCGGTCACCTTCAATTCAGGATACACTGCCGCAGATTTCACGGTTGTGCCCATCCCGAAACATATTACAAGGAATTCTTTAGGGTTTTTGGCGAACATCATAGGGAGATGGGCCATAAGCTTCGTTTCGGTGCATAGAAGGGTCATGCCCACCCCATTAATCCACAACTGTTTCGACCTGAACCGACTTGAGCTGCCCCATTCAAAGGGCGTGACTGTTCCTTCGATCCCTTCCTTATTAAAAAAGATCTTCGCACTGGGCCCCAAAGCCGGCACCGTATTACCAGCCATCATTCGGCCCTCTCGAATTCTTTTTTCGATGGTTGACAAGAAAGGATCATGACCGGCCACAGTAACAACAGGGATCACGAAAATCAAACATGCAGGAGCAAAGGCCCATCGTGAAATTGCGGACTTCACGGGTTCCAGTCTCAAAAGCACCAGTCCCAGACAAAGGTTCAGCGCGGCCAGGAGAATTACCGTCTTGGTTGAGCCAATCGTCGGAATGAGCAAGAATCCTGCAAACAGTGATCCCATGATACATCCAACAGTATTGAATCCGTAGAGTCTGCCCACCAGTGATCCCGTCCTGTCCAGATTCGAGGCATAACAGCGCCCTGCTATGGGCAATATCATTCCAAAGATGAAAGTCATTGGAAATACAAGAATCATGGTCGCAATAAACGATGGCAGCCAGCCCGTGCCTCTCTCCACAAACAAGTTGTCAATTGGACCGAACAAATACAGATTGAAAACCGAGATGAGTCCTATAACCAATTCCAGAACAGCGAAAATCATCAATGGAGTTTTCAGCTTGTCGGCGAATCGATTTGTGGCCAGACTTCCCAGGGATACTCCCGCGAGAAAGACCGCCAACATGGCAGAAAAAGCATAAATCGAGTTTTCCAGGAACAAAATTAACTGCCTCGTCCATATGACCTCGTAAGCAAGCGAAGTGAACCCGCTCAGCAAGAATGCGAAGAGCACGAACCTTCTTGTGCCGATCGAGTAAGGCAAAATGGAGTGTGTGGCCGTTTTGAGTTCCGGTTCGGAATACTCCTTAGCGGCAGGAGCGGCTTCGCTGTCTTTTCTGAAGGCGTACAATGCCACTATCGCCACCAGCACGTTAATCGCTATTCCTATGTATGTGGTTTTTCTCTCGCCCAAGATTCCTATGAGAAAAAATGAACTTAAAACCACTCCTGTGACCGCTCCCAGCGTGTTGAGCCCGTACAAAATGCTGAGATTCTTTCCCAGCAGATGATCCTTCCTCACGAGAAATGTCGTCAACACCGGGAGCGTGCCACCCATCAAGGCAGTAGGAACCAGTAACGTGACAAAAGAAACCAATCCCATCCCCGCGGCTGTTACAGCCACACTCTCATTGCCCCATTGATAGAGGAATTGATAGAAAGGGACCGACCCTGCAAATGCATATGGAATGAGAAAAACGGTACCCGCCACACACAGTTCCAGCAAGGCGTATATCCTGAGCGGATCGTCTCTCTTATCCACGAATTTCCCTAAAATGAAGCTTCCCAGCGCAAGTCCTGCCATGAATGCAGCCACGACCGTCGCCGTGGCGTGAATGCTCACACCGGTGGTTCTGGAGAGCATCCTGAGCCACACGATCTGATACATTAAACCACTGATTCCGGACGCGAAAAAAAGCGTGTATACCAAAGATCTCGATTTCAAATTATTCCTCCGGTGGGAAGCAGCAATGACCCTGAAAAAATGCGAAACTCTTCAGAGAGGTTCCGTCTTCTTGAAACGTGGCTCAAATCGCCCTTATAGGCATACAACCCGACAGATTTGATCAACTCTTTCGCTTACACCTTACTTCAGCACTAGCTTTATAGTCAATGGTAACTCCCGGAGCCTGGTAGGCAAGGCAAATGGAGCCGGCTTGCTTGCACCCTTTCAGCGTCAGGTGCTCTGGGACGATGGAGTCTGAAAGTGAATGCGTGGATGGCCGAGTATAAAGTGCCGTATGGGACACGTCGCACGAGTGGTTACTGGCTACCCGCACCATATCACAAGGAGACACAGTCGGAGGCGGCGGATCTCCTTCTGCTTGACACGGGTGAGCCCATAGGCCACCTTGACAAAGTGATAGCCAAGTGCTGCGAAGAAAAAAGGCGGCACAGCACAACACGGTTGGTCGCAATTGAGCATGGTGTCCTCGGGATTCCAGAGGAGACATAGTCGTTCTTAGAAAGGGACCCGGGAAACTTTCTTGCACGAGAGAGTTTCTCCCACTGAACGCCCGCATGAATCGGAAACGCAAACGAGAATTAGTAAAGTACTGGAGAATTCCGCAGGTAAAGGGGGTTGATCTTCTCAACGCCTCGTACGTGACACAGACTTTTTCCAAACATACGCATGAAGGGTATGCGGTGGGAGTGGTCGAGAGTGGGGCGCTGGGATTTGTGTACCGTGGGGAAACGCTGGTAGCCAGCCCCGGGACTGTTAACTTAGTCATCCCAGGAGAGCCCCACAATGGGTTTTCAGCGGCGGATGGGGGATGGACCTATAGAATGTTTTATCTGGATGCTGCGTTGATGGAACACGTGGCATCCCAGGTCGCGGACCGAAAGCAAACCAGGCCCTTTTTTCGCCATGGGGTCATTCATGTCGGACCCCTGGCCAAGACACTGGGCCAGCTTCACCGCGCAATGGAAGACGAGTCACGGGATCTGCTGGAAAAAGAGTCACTTCTCCTCATGACACTCGCTCAGTGGATTCATCGCCACGCCGAGGATCCTCCCGTTGTTCGATCGATCAGAGGTGAACATCGGGCTGTACGGCTCGCGCGTGATTACATCGAATCACATTTTCAAGATGCCGTCTCATTGGAACAGATTGCCTCGATATCCCATCTAAGCGCCTTTCATCTTATCCGTGTGTTTCAGCGCGAAGTCGGGCTTTCTCCACACGCATATCTCACTCAGGTGAGAGTCGAGCGGGCAAGAGCATTAATTCTGCGGGGATGGACTCTTGCCTGCGCCGCCGCAGAAACCGGATTTACGGATCAAAGCCATCTGACTAGACACTTCAAGCACATCTTGGAATCACGCCTGGACAGTACCGCAATTCCATACAAGACCACTGAAAAGAATCCCTGTATCTTGGTGCCGACAAGATGATTCCACAGGGGATAAGCGAGGATCGGATGGAGCGACTGGCAGTGGATTCATGGGCACTCATAAGCACCCCCGATCCAAGCTCTCGCCGAATCTATGGGAGGTTGCGGAAATGAATGGATATGTTCACGGGTATACGGAAAAAGAGGCTTCCAGACTAGTTGATCAGGCAACGACTCTGACGGAATTACTGCATTCGGACACCGCGTATCCGGCGGGAAGCCTGGTTCTGGAAGCTGGATGCGGTGTCGGGGCCCAAACGATCACCCTTGCCGCTGGCAGTCGTCAGGCAGATTTCATCTCGGTCGATATCTCCCAGGAATCGTTGGCTCAGGCGCACCAGCGGGTTAGCTCTCAGGGGTTTCGAAACGTCACTTTTCAGCGTGCCGACATCTTCAATCTCCCATTTGCAGCACACCATTTCGACCACGTGTTTGTTTGTTTCGTTCTGGAGCACCTCTCGGAACCTCAAGAAGCCTTGATGCATGTGCAGCGGGTCTTAAAGCCCGGGGGATCGATAACCGTTATCGAAGGGGATCACGGTTCAGCTTACTTCCACCCCGACAGCATCCACGCGTCCAAGGCAATCCAGTGCCTCATCGATCTGCAAGCTCGCGCTGGAGGCGACTCCCTCATTGGACGCCGTCTGTACCCGCTGCTCACTCAGGCCGGTTTTCGTGACGTGCGGGTCTCTCCGCGGATGGTCTACGCGGATGGAAGCCGGCCTGCTCTTATGGACGGCTTCACCAGGAAGACGTTCACAGCGATGGTGGAGGGGGTCGGGCAACAAGCAATCGGTGAGGGCTTGATCGACGAATCTTCCTGGGCTAAGGGGATTCGGGATCTGTACCGAACTGCAGAACCCGACGGGACTTTTTGCTACACGTTTTTTAAGGCGGTAGGATACAAATGACGTCAAACGGGGCGAGCCGGCCGGTATGAACAATGCGCTCGCACAGATCCGGCAGAGTTCCCGTGAACCATGTCTGATCATTGTAGGAAACACTATAAGGAATACTGGGCGGTGTATGGGACAACTCTCAGGGTCAGTTGTTGCGAGCCACCGCCATCACATCACGCAGAGAGGCGATCGGGGCAGCAGGGCTTGTTCTGCTTGACAGCGCAGTGTTCATGGGCCACCTTGAGAAACTGTCGAGCCGTGTACTCCGAAGAAAAAACGGGGGCCAAAGAAGGAGAGTGGCTGTCAAGTAAAGTGCACCAGCGCCCACAAGTAATACATTCCCGCCAATCCATGCCCTGGAACTCCGCAGAGGTGTCTCATGAAAACATTCATCGCAGTGGTATTTGCCTTCTTTCACTTTGCATGCCTTGCAGGAGCACAAGAGTCTTTCACTGCGCACGGCTCGACGGTCATTTATACTCGCCCGGACGCCGCCCAATGGAATCTGGTCCACAACGGGATGGACGCAAAGTCAAACGCATTCCTGCTAATGTTCGAGCGCAACCCGATCAAGGATGCCGAAGGCCGTGAGATAAAACCGGTGATAGCAGCTATCTGCGAGCCGGTCACGGATTCGTCGGATGTAATAATGTACTCTATCCGTAAACGGGCGCAAGTCCCCTTCGACGTCAGAAAGCTACTGACCCCGCAGGACGGCGATTTCAATCACCGGAACGCCGTCGGGTATGACGGTGAATACAAGAGGGGAGTCGTTCATAAAGTTATCGTGGGGCACATGCGCCACCAGGGGGTAGGGGTTCAAGTAATCTGCGATTCGACAGATGGAGTTTACGATGAAGTGGAAGCAGACATGAGAGGCTTTCTGCGCTCAATTACGTTCAAGGAGTAACCGGTCGCGGAGGTAGACCGCAATTGTTCATCTTCAAATTGATCGTCGGCGTCATCTACAATTTGGTTATATATGGTGGCCTGTTGTTCTTGCCGGCAGGCACTCTCGACTGGTGGCGGGCATGGGTGTTCATCGGCGTGGTCCTGATTGGCACGGTGGCCCCAATGGCCATTTTATTCCCCGGCAGACAAGACTTGCTCGATGAACGCTTCAAGTCACCAATACAGAAGGGACAGCCGTTTGCGGACAAGATCCTTGTGGTCTTGTTGATTGCCACGTACCTCGGTTCGATTGTCATTATTCCCCTGGACGTATTCCGATTTCATTTGATGAGCAGGCCTGGACCAGTCGTTTCGGCTGTGGGACTGGTCCTCTATGTAGCGGGTTGGTGCATCGTCTCCCTCTCGTTTAAGGAGAATGCCTTTGCCGCGCCGGTCGTGAAGTACCAGAAAGAAAGGCATCAAACGGTAGTCGATACCGGAGTATACAGCATCGTGCGACATCCGATGTACGCTGGCGCCGTTCTCTTGGTGGTCGGTATGCCGTTGTGGCTCGAGTCATACGCAACCGCTTTGCTCGCGAGCATTGTCATCGGGATTCTCGCTCTGCGGATACTTGTCGAGGAACAGTTCCTGAGGCGAGAGCTGAAGGGCTACGACGCCTATACGAAGAGAGTTCGGTACAGGCTGATCCCATTTCTCTGGTAAATGAGGAATTCCCTTCCGCATTCCACTTGTCCCAAAGGATTGTTTGCATTGCTCCGTTAGGGAGGCGCAAAGGGGCAATTGAAAGTGGCCAGGTGATTCATCGCCTGGATACGGGTGACCACCGAAATTGTGTTCGTCCCATTCGGGGCGACTGATCATTTCAGACTTTTTCACCGGATGTCCGGCCGTCCCTATGGAACTCGGTTTCTTTCACCTTCCTTTTTTCTGGGGATGAATCGCCAGGCTACTTTCGCCCGTCTATGCGAGACCAGCGGACCCAGACAGGTGTTGCAGGCGTGCTGCTCCAACAGAGCAAAGAAAGTATTCCATTCCCGAATGAATACACATTGACAGACAATATTGTTGACAAGGCATTTTCTGAAGTGTTAGCCTGGGGTACCGTGTACATTATGGATATCATGAATGGCTATGATATCAGCTCGTTATGAATTACGGCCTTTCTTCAACCAGGGGATGCTCACGTGACCCCGAAGCAACTTAAGCTCGTCATAAAAGACCCCGTTTCCATTCGGGAAAAGGTCTACACCGCGATCAGAAACCTCATATTGGACGGCACCTTTCCACAAGGGGAGCGGCTTGTGGAAAGCCGCATCGCCGAGCAGATAAAGACTTCCCGCACTCCTGTGAGAGAAGCGCTCCATCTCCTGGAAAAGGAGGGACTCCTTGAATCGATTCCCAGAGCCGGCTATCAGGTCAGGCCTCTCCTTTGGGAGGAGGTCGAGGAAATTTGCGAAATTCGGATATCTAACGAAACACTGGCTGCCCGATGGGCAATGAAACGGATAACGCCGAAAGAGCTGTTGCTTTTAGAGAACAATCTCACCTCAGCGGAACATGAGATACGAGCGGGTAATCCTAGAGCTTTTGTGCAACGGGATGCGGAGTTCCATGAGATTCTTGCGCGGGCCAGCGGCAGCGAACGCCTCTTTGAGCTTTGCCAATTGCTGCGCAAGCATATGCTTCGCTACCGCGTCGA
Source organism: Desulfomonilaceae bacterium (assembly GCA_052146735.1). GTDB lineage: Bacteria > Desulfobacterota > Desulfomonilia > Desulfomonilales > Desulfomonilaceae > CAWBBA01. The sequence continues at coordinate 13,120 of JBKQMK010000223.1, forward strand.
AAGTCTTTACCTGCCTGAGACGGGTTTGAGGGCGATTCAAGGCCATCGGCGAATCTTGGAGTGCATACGGGCAATGGACGAAAGAGGAGTGGAAGAAGCAATTCGCGGACATTTGGAACAATCCTTGGCAGATGTTCATCGCTATGCCTTTGGGCAAGCCCGGGAAGACGCCACTGCATCGAGAAACGAAAATGCTTGAAATGAAGTTTACCGGCCGTGGCGGACAGGGCGTGGTAGTGGCTTGTCAGATACTCGGACTGGCCTTTTTCAAAGCCGCCATGTATCCGCAGTGTTTTTCCGTTTTCGGCGGCGAACGTCGCGGTGCACCAGTGGCCGGCTTCCTGCGCGTCGACACGAAAAAGATCCTTCTCAAAAATGAAATCCGGAGACCAGGCGAACTCGTCTGTTTTGATGAAAGCCTCATTGATTTTGACGAAATCCGTAGTTCTCTTGCGGATGACGGAAGAATTCTCATCAATTCTCGTAAGCCACCAGAAGACTTCGCCGCTCTTCGGAATTACCGGCTAGCAATTGTAGACGCTCTTGCCGTCAGTGAAGTCGTCGGCCTCGGGAGCATAGTCAACACCGCAATGCTGGGAGCCTATTGCAGGATCTCAGGTCGGATCGGTCTCGACCACTTGCTCGGAGCCGTCGCGGAGAGTGTTCCCGCCAGGCGGGAATCTAATCTGGAGGCGGTTAAGCTAGCATATGAAGCTGTTATCATCCTGGGAGAAACGGACTGAGATGGACAGTTCCGAATGTCTGAAAAATAAGTGCTTTGACCCGGAGGCAATCATCCCGATTTCCAGGCAGAGTACCGAATACTTTAAGACCGGTTCTTGGTCGAAGAGAAAGCCTATTTTTTCGGAAAAAAGCTCCCCTTGTAGGGCCGCTTGTCCCAACGGCAACAACATTCCTCGAGCATTCCGGTCCGTCGCTGAGGACGATTTTGACGGAGCTTTAGCTGCTTTTTTACAGGAAAGCCCCCTTCCTGGGGTTTGTGGCCGAGTTTGCTATCACCCCTGCCAATCACGCTGCAACTGGGTCACGGCTGGAGCCCCGGTAAATATTCGGGAAATTGAGAGGGCAGCGGCTGAACGTGGGGCCTCTGGAATAGAAATGCTGTCTTCATCCGGCGCCGGTAAACCGGTAGCGGTAATCGGTTCTGGTCCGGCGGGGTTAGCGGCAGCTTACCACTTGGCCAGGATGGGACATCCGATCACCCTGGTTGAAGCACGAGAGAGCCTCGGCGGGCTGCTGCATTCAGGCATTCCTCCCTACCGCCTTCCTCCTTCAACTCTTACAACGGACCTGGACCGAATCCTGACTTTGCCGATCACGGTACGTGCCGGCAGCCATGTCACCGATCGATTCTTGGACGAACTCCTGGCGGATCATTTAGCCGCTTTTCTGGCTCTCGGTGCAGGAACATCCGTGGGAACCGGAATTCCGGGAGAAGATCTGGAAAATGTTGTTGCAGGCCTCGATTTCCTGAGGAGACTCGATCTTCAGGAAGAGAGCCGGAACGCTAAAGTAGTGGTTGTAGGCGGCGGTAATACGGCTGTCGATGCTGCACGGACGGCTCTGCGCAGAGGTGCGGCTGAAGTTACCATTCTGTATCGGCGGAATAGAGAACTCATGCCGGCCTTTGAAGACGAAATTATGGAAGCGCAGGAAGAGGGGATCACGTTTAGTTTCCTAAAAGGCCCTGTAGCATTTATGGGTCGCGACAATCGACTGGAACAAATTCGGGTGGTCGAATGCGAGTCCTCTGCTGAAAAGCGAAATTCACGCCCCGTTCCAGTGTCCGGAACTGAAACAGAGCTGCCGTGCGATTTGGCTATTTTGGCAGTGGGGCAGGGTGTTGCACCGGACTCTCCGATTTCCGGCCTTCAATGGGCAGACGGAAGGATCTGGATTGACTCATGTGGCCACACCTCTCGCTCTGCAATATTCGCCGGAGGAGACCTCACTCCCACAAGAGCTTCTGTTGTAGATGCTATGGCTTCAGGCAAGCTGGCCGCTCTGGGGATTCATCGATCACTCACGAGCTTGGATTCGGAGCGGTTCACCGAAGGCGTCTTGCTGGGAGGCGGCCTGTCCTTCTCGGTACATTCGTACTTTAATCCATCGAACAAATGGAAACCGGGCGAGGTGGCTATCATGGAAGATATGGACGTTTTCCCGGAACAGACGAAGCCACCATTAGAAATCAATCGCAGGAACCCGATAGAACGGCGCTCCGATTTCTCCGAGGTAAACTCCGCAGCAGATATCGAATCGATTCGAGCCGAAGCACAGCGGTGCTTTGCTTGCGGAATCTGTGTCCGTTGCGGCTTGTGCGGAACATATTGTCCGGAGGGGGCAATTGTGTCGCCGTCGTCAACTTCCGACGAATCCGATGTGGAAACCAAAAAAGAGTATTGCAAGGGTTGCGGAGTCTGTGCGGCTGAATGCCCACGGGGTGTCATTTTCATGGGTGAGAGCCTATGAAGAAGTTCATCACGGGAAACCATGCGGTGGCGGAGGCAGTGCGACTTTGCCGTGCTCAACTTGTGGCCGCTTACCCGATCACGCCGCAGACGCCGATTTATGAGAAGCTATCGGACTGGGAAGCATCTGATGAGCTGGGAGGAGTAATGATGCGCATGGAGTCCGAGCATTCAGCCATGGCTGCATGCCTTTCGGCTTCGCTTACCGGTGTTCGTACATTCACCGCCACTTCATCGCAGGGTCTGGCCCTGATGCACGAGATGCTGCATTTTGCCTCGGGATGCAGGGTTCCAGTCGTCATGGCATGTGTCAATAGGACATTGGCAATGCCGTGGGCTTTTTGGAGCGATCAGACAGACACGCTCTCTCAGCGAGACACGGGATGGATGCAGATCTACTGTGAAGACAATCAGGAATCCGCGGATTCCATTATTCAAGCCTTTAAGATCGCTGAGACAGTCCTGTTGCCGTGCATGGTCGTGCTCGAAGCAAACTACATCTCACATTTTATGGAACCTGTAGACATTCCCTCGCCGGCGGAGGTAGACGCTTTCATTCCGCCAGTGAGTATTCCCCGGCGCCTTGACTTGGACAATCCCGGGTTCGTGGGAGCAGTGGTAAACCAGGCACAGTATCGTGATTTCCGTCGTCTCACGCAGGAAGCCATGGAAGCCTCCCTGAGCGTGATTGAAGATGTCGATAATCACTTCCGCGAGCACTTTGGCAGAGGCTACGGTCTTGTCGATTCTGTCCACACTGAAGACGCTGAACTCGTCCTGGTTACCACAGCCACCATCACTTCGACGGCTCGTATCGTCATCGATGGGTTGCGGGAAAAAGGGTACCGAGTCGGCTTGCTGAAGATCAGGATATTCAGACCCTTCCCCGCAGTGCTACTACGCAGCATCCTCGATCACGTGCCCAAGATAGCCGTAATAGATAGGAACATCTCTCTTGGCAGGGAAGGGATCTTTGCCTCGGAACTCAAGGCCGCCCTCGTGAACAGCTCCGAGAAACACCAAATCCAGGGCTACTTGGCAGGAATAGGCGGAACCGACGTGACTCCCGAACTCATCGAACAAGTGGTGCTGCACGCTCTTGAAATGGACGAAGCAACGGATGGCCCAATATGGATGACCTAGCAACAACTTCGATTCAGGAATCGCTGCCCCAAGATACTATGCGTCCAGGACACGCAGCGTGCCCTGGCTGCGGAATAGCCATGGGTATGCGCATGGTGCTTCGGGCCGTAGGCCCGCGGGTGATAGTAGTTGTTGTGCCCTCTTGCGTAGCGGTGAT
>JBKQMK010000224.1:0-7545 GCA_052146735.1 Desulfomonilaceae bacterium
GCCATGCCCATGCTTGCGGTGGCCACTATAATCAAGCCAATTAATGCTATAGTTTTCATTTCTTCAACTCCTGAACATGTTTAGCGGGAGGACATCCCGAGGCTTGGCTTGTAGCATAAATCACAAAGTCATACAACATAAACTTGATGTAATTACTGAGATATAAGTACAAGAAGGCAATAATAGAATTTAGTTTCTGAATTACTATTTGTGCGACTGAAGAGGCTGCGGCACTCCTCTCGATTCCGAGCTACAGAATGAATTCCTTTCCTTGTACACATTTTGAATGGTGACTTGGCGTTCGGGATGCAGAGGTCCCTACCCTACCCCTACCTTGCGAGCGCGTACCGAATGGAGTCATGAGTTCGCTGGCGAGTAAATCCGAGGCCGTTTTCTATGGCAGATTTTGGTGTCCGTATAGGTGTCCACGGTGTCCATATAGGTGGCTATCAGCGGTGTCATTCATTATCAATCAGTGACAGGCAAAAATAAGACAGCCCTTTGAAATGATTAGCAAAGAGCTGCCTTGGTATCTATGGGTGATAATGGGTAGAAAACCGATTTCCTGCACTTCTAATCCGTAGGTCACAGGTTCGAATCCTGTCGGGCGTGCCAGAAAATCAAGAGGTCAGCCTAGTCGGGTTAGCCTCTTTTTTGTGAGGGATAACTCAGGGATAACCTGAGTGCGGAAAAATGTGTTTCTGAAGAACTTCAACGAGAGAACGACAATTCCTAACGCGTGGCCGCAAGAGGACACAGGAAAGCTAAGTCGGCGTATGATTCTGCACGCTGCCAAAAACTTTCTGCAGGCAGCCCCTTCGGCAACCTACCAGGTCTCCACATTTGGAAAAGATGTCATTACCATCCTCGACCGTTAAAAGCTTACGGCAGGCCCGACTCACCGGCAGCCACTTTTCAAAAGATCGACATGTTGGCCAGACGATTGTTGATTCTACCGGCCGTTTGGCCCCTAAGGACTGCTTAGGCCGCCAGCAGAGCAAGGCCATTAGGAATTCCGTCCTCAGCAAGTAACTCGAGAGGCTCTCTTTTTGGCCGCGATGGTGTCCAATTCAAACGTCCGAATGTGCTTGATTCAAAGAATCAATTGTGATCTCCTCCCACAAAACAGTCTGGGAAGCTGTCGACGGGAATAACAAACGTTCGGGTGAGCACTGCCCATGAAGCCTTTAGAATTTTTTAATCGGGGGGTGAACATCGATGGCCTGGAAACTTGCATACCATCATAATGAAGACGGCGAACAGCAGCCAGGAAGTCCCGGCATCGACTACCTTGTCGGATGTATCCTCGACGGTTGTCCTGTCAGAGTCTTAGCCGTTCGAGCCAATGATGTGTTGGCCTGTGACACAGTTGCTGTTCGAGTTGACCAATCTTCCGCCCCGCAAGTAGTGAGGGTTCTCCTGGCTCTCCGACCTGCGACTAACGAGAACTGCGAATTGAATCCGGTATTCGGTATTTCAGCTGCTTCTGTCGATACAACGGGCAAATACTCCCAGATTGACAGCAGCACACGCGGGAGACTATCTGAAGGCTACTTTGAAATGAAGTGGTTCATAGAGGACTAGCTCCGTTCATAACGTCCAATCGCCTGCCGTTGTACTATCAGACAGGCATGAGAGAACGGGAGGAATTCAACAAGGGCTCAGAAAGGAACATGAGATGGCGATCATCACCATTTCGAGAGGTTCGTACCACCGCGGCAGGGAAGTAGCAGAAAAACTGGCTGCAAAGCTGGGTTATAAGTGCATTTCCCGCGAGATCCTCCTGGAAGCCTCGCAGGAATTCAATATCCCGGAAATTAAGCTGGTCCGGGCGATCCAGGACGCGCCCACGATCTTGCAACGTTTCATCCACGAGAAGGAAAAATACGTGGCCTACGTTCGCGCCGCCCTCCTCAAGCACGTGCAAAAGGACAACGTGGTCTACCACGGACTCTTCGGGAACTTCTTCCTTCAGGACATACCCCACGTCCTCAAGGTGCGAATCGTTGGTGACCTGGAAGCCCGAGTTGCAGACGAGGTGGAGCGAGAGGGCATCTCGGCGGACAAGGCCCGGGAGATCCTCGTGCGGGACGACGAGGAGCGCCGAAAGTGGGCGCATCACCTCTATGGGGCCGACACTTGGGACGCGACCTTCTACGACATGGTCATCCACCTTAAGTCGATCACAGTAGATGACGCGGTGAGCCTAATCATGCATGCTCTCCAGTTGCCTGCCTTTCAAACCACTCCCGAATCCCAGCAGGCAGTCGACAACCTCGTGGAGGCGACGCGCCTGGAGGTTTCGGAGGTGTGGTGGGAGGGGTCCCCCCGCCAGTAGTGACAGTTCGACACCGATCTGCCTCAAGAGCATGGAAGGAATGATTTGCTCATGGCTCACGTCAAAGGGAAAGCTAGCGTTCTGGTCGTCGCAGCGCTCGGGGTCGTCTTCGGCGACATAGGCACCAGCCCCCTGTATGCCCTCAAAGTTTGCTTCATTGGCCACTCTGCCATTACTCCCTCGCCACAAAACGTCTTGGGGCTGGTTTCGTTGATTATCTGGTCCTTGCTGCTGGTGGTAAGCGTTAAGTACGGAGTGTTCATCCTCAAGGCCAACGATGACGGAGAGGGAGGCGTCTTCGCAATGCTGGCAGTTCTCCACAAGAAAATAGGAGCAAATTTGAGCAGGGGGCTGATTTTGGCTGGGCTATTCGGTTCTGCCCTGCTCTACGGGGATGGCCTAATTACTCCCGTCATCTCAGTCCTCTCCGCACTGGAGGGGCTAGAGGTCGCCACCACAAGTGCTAAACCTTTGGTCGTCCCCCTCACCTGCGGCATACTCTTCCTGCTCTTCTGGGCACAAAGCCACGGCACGGGCAGGATCGGCAAGTTCTTCGGCCCCATTATGATTTTGTGGTTCGCAGTCATAGCCCTGCTTGGGGTCGCTGCCATCATGCGGGCGCCTGAGATACTGGATGCCATCAACCCGGTTCACGGGGCCACGTTCTTCTCCAACAATGGGTTGCTGGGGTTCTTCTTGCTGGGTGTCGTAGTGCTCTGCGTCACGGGGTGCGAAGCCCTTTACGCGGACATGGGGCACTTCGGTACGAAGGCGATTCGCATCTCCTGGTACTTTGTAGCGCTCCCGGCGCTCCTCTTGAACTATTTCGGCCAGGGAGCTTTGATCCTACACGACCCGAGGAATGCCGGGGACGCTTTCTTCGGCCTTGTCCCCCACACTCTTCTCTATCCGATGGTCGCGCTTGCCACGGTGGCCACCATCATCGCCTCACAGGCCATCATCTCCGGGGTCTTCTCCCTCACCCGGCAGGCCATTCAACTGGGCTTTCTACCGCGTATGCGGGTGGTGCACACTTCGGAAATGGCTGAAGGGCAGGTATACCTACCCGATGTGAACGCACTCATGATGGTTGCGGCTATAGCGCTTACAATTTACTTCAAGGCCTCCGACAACCTCGCTGACGCCTACGGCATAGCGGTCACCGGGACGATGGTTGTCACTTCGGCGTTGTTCTACTTCATTTCCAGACGGATCTGGGGATGGAGCGTGATGAGGGCCTTGCCGCTCTGTCTCCTTTTCTGGGCGATGGACCTCACCTACTTCCTTTCCTGCCTACAGAAATTCACCAGTGGCGGCTGGTTCCCTCTGGGAAGCGCTCTCCTGATCATGGTCGTCATGGTCGCCTGGTGGGACGGCTGGAAGAGGCTGGCCGTAAGGGTGATGACTATGACAGTTCCCGCAGAGAAGTTCATGGAAATGGTCGGACGGAACCAGCTGATGCGCCTGCGAGGCACCGGGGTGTTCCTCTCCAATTTCCACCGGGAAGTGCCACCCATGCTCCTCCGCTACGTCACCCAGACCAGGGCCCTCCATGAGAAATCGGTTATCCTTTCCGTCATCACCACTGACGCCCCTGAAATGGAGGAATCCACGCGAGTGGAAATCACGAATATGGGTCACGGTGTCTACCGGGTCATCGCCCACTACGGGTTCATGGAGTCGCCAGATATCCCTCAGATAATGTATCGTGTAAAAAGCAAGGTCCCGAACATCAACCTTGACGAGGTGACGTACTACGTGGGCCGTATAAGCCTCGTACCAGCCCAGAGGGCGACCATCCCGCGTTGGCGGAGATTCCTCTTTACGTTAATGCTTCGCAATTCGCTGAGCGGGTCGACCTACTTGCACATACCGCCGTCGAAGGTCATGGAGATCGGAGTCCAGATGGAGTACTGAACCGTGAAAAGGCGGGGAGGCTCTTTAGATGGCTTCAAGGAGTTTTGGCGGTCTCTGAAGGCCACGTGACGGGAGCATATTGAAAGAATGGGGGTGTACAAAGAGAGCACGTCACGTCGTCGCGTTAGCGGCGTCGGCCGGCCTTTTTGCCTTCACAGCCTCTCTTGCGCAAGTCGGTTCTTGCGACGACGCCCATCAGGAGGACCAAAGAACGCGGGAACGTACTGTGGTTAGCAAAGCAACCCATCTGGGCTGGTGAGACGTGCGGTATAAATGCTTTTTTGTTGCTTCCCCATGCCTGTTTCCCCCTGCTCGGATATCATTCGGGGCGGCCGCCTACTTCTGTGGCAGAGCCGTTACCCGTGTATGCATTTTGGATTGCAGAGACCAGGTTTCCCACCGGGCACGGCTTAAACAAGACTTCCGACGCCCCCCCGTCATCACCTCCGACACCTCGTCAGAATCCATGTGGCCAGTTAGGATGATCACTGGAGTTCGTGCGTCTCTCTCGCGAATCGCCCTCAAAGTAGCGAGACCCGGGGTTCTCCGCTGCCGAAGAAACGAAGCAGGCTACTGCCGGTTCTTTGGATAGCTATCTGCAGCTCGCGGAAAAGGGCAATGCCGAAGCGCAAGTTAAGGTCGGCGATATCTATAGAGATGGCAAAGTCGCAACCCGCAACCTTCAGGAAGCCGCGAAGTGTTATCATAAGGCTGCGCAGCAGGGACTTGCCGTGGCGCAATTCAAGCTCGGAGAAATGTACCGTGACGGCCAGGGGGTCACACAAGATACCAAAGAGGCCCTGAAATGGTTCCAAAAGGCGGCCGATCGAGGATATCAGGCCGCTAAGGTTGAAATCGGCAAGATAGGATCCGAATCAGCAGGAGCAATGGAAGACCTGAACAAAGCGATCGACTTGATCCGTTAAAGTGTTGAACGTCAGCGAAAATGGGAATCGAAATGGGATTTTGTTAGTGGAGAGGTTGGGACGTTGAGATTGGACCATTTGAGGTATCGTGTTTCTATCAAATCTTCAAAAGTGAGTCGATCTGCTTCCATTTTGCTGCCTCTTCTGGAGCCCATCCCTCGGACTCCAATCCACACCTCTCCCAGATCAGCAGCTGTTATTGGGAGGCTTGAGATTAATCTCATTGTGCCTGCCGTATCGCCTTAAGGGCAGCCTGGATTACATTGTCGAGGCTCTGTAGGAAACGGGAACGGTCTCGTTTTTCAAAAGGAGCCGGACCGCCCGTAAAATTGCCCAAATCGCGGAGATGGGCCATCAAGTCTCTGTTGGCAAGAGCATTGCCCATGGATTCCGGGGTGAAAATACGGCCTTTAGGGTCCAGCACTCGAGCGTCTTTTCCAACACATCGCGCTGCAAGCGGAATATCAGCGGATATAGCGATGTCGTTTTCATGAATATGCTCCACAATCCAGTCATCGGCCGCGTCAAATTGTCCACTCACAATAACTAGCTGAAATAGCTTCTCTTGTGGAATAGTAATCCTAGAGTTGGAAACCACGTAGACTTTCATGCCGTAGCGAAGGGCCACCCGATATACTTCATTCTTTACCGGGCAGCCGTCCGCATCAACGTAGATCTCGATCAAATAGTACCCCTTCTGTTTGCAATGATAGATAGCGTGCTCGTCAAAAGCCCCTTAACAGAAAAGCTCGGCGGCTCGCGAAGCCGGTGCGCTGGACCTAGTTCTTATACCAGTTTGCTTTCAAACGGGGAATAATCGGGGAGACCCTTCTTTACACAAAGAAGGTTCCCCCAATTTTACCGCTTTGAATGCGAATTCGTATTAGATATATCAGTCGGGACGACTTTTCCCGCAATTCCAACAATCAGTGAACTGCCCTTCAATTTCCTCGCCGCATGATTCACATTTCCAAGCTTTAGTCTGATCATTTTCTGACGAAAGAGCCTCTTCTACAACACGTTGTGCTTCCTCATACTCGTCGTCGTCAACGCATAGTTGAGGCCAGCATTCGATCGGTGGAATATCACCGACCGCGGCTCCGAGAAATTGGTTCTTGATCCAGCACTCGATCCCGTGACTTTCCAGGATATTCTTGAAGAGGCTCACAAGAGCTATATTTGGGGCACTGTAAACCGTTTTCATTTTGCCGTTCAGTTTTGCTAGAAGCTATTTTGACGAAGAAGTCTTCTGCTCCTCAGCTTTTGCACAAGACCGACAAATCCGTGACTCCGGCAGATACGATTGTAAAATCCGTCGAAATGCGCCGATACCGAGGCAACTACCGCATGTTGGCCGTCCGCACTTTTTGCAGAGACCACCACCCAATGTATCGAATTCTCTTCCACAGCTATGACATTTCCAAGGAATGCTCAGTTCATTCACCTGCATTGCGCTCAAGATTCAGCCGCTTGCGAGTGGGCGCAGGTCGCCCCAATAAACCACCACCTCGCCGGTCAAACGATTTGGACAAACGCGGCCGTAGGAAATCGGCTGCAATGACTCGTCCGTTTCGGCTCCCATATATTCGACCGAATCACGCGCTTACGCAAGCTCTTTGCTCAGGCAGTAACATCTGTCGCACGGCCCGGCTCCATCCATCGGAGGCGGTGTTCCAGCCCGGCAGCCGAGAAAGCGTCTTGTATCTCCGTGCGCGATTCTGAAAAGTGCTGCCATCCTTCGTAATGCAACGGGATGATGACCGCGTCTGCAAAGGCTCGCGCGGCTTCAACTCCTTCGTTTGCAGTGAAGGTGAGAGGCTCTGGTCCTGCTACCGCAACCCGCGCGGCTCCCATGAATAGGATGGCAACCTGGACAGAGAAACGGCGGCTGACCTCCGCGGCTCCTTCGTACCAGACCGTATCACCGGAAATGTACACCGCGCTTTGCGGAGACTCTGTTAAGGCCAGTACGAACCCGATGACCGGCCCACGATCGCCGTCAACCGGCCCATGCCGCGCGGGCGTCCCGGTCACTCGAAGAACGCGGCCGTCGCGGGTCGGCAGGTCCACACTCTGCCAGGCCGCGAGACCGACGGCATTGCCTCCCAACCGTTCCGCACCCTCTTGCGTGGTTAGAACCGTTTCTGCGCTTTTGAGTAGAGATCGCCCCGCATGATCGAGATTATCAAAGTGATGGTCGTGGCTGAGAAGGACGGCATCTATGCGACCGAGGGCCTCAGGACTAATTGCGGGGCCCGCATTTTTCCTCAGCGTGTACACTGGCGTTGGATACTCCGTGCCTTCAGGGTCAAAGGTCGGATCGGTAAGCAGCCGCAGCCCGCCCAGTTCGAGCAGCGCTGTCGG
>JBKQMK010000225.1:0-4696 GCA_052146735.1 Desulfomonilaceae bacterium
TTCGTTAACTTTAGGTGCGTAACTGACTGATATGATTTAACCACACAAACTGTCATAGGTCACAGTGGAAAATGCAATGCCCTAACATACCGATATCACATCAAAGTAAACCGGACAGTAGTGATAAAATGTAACTCAACATGTACATTATCCAACTAGTAATTCTATATCTCTCAGTATATTACACAGAGGTCACAGTGGAGCATACTCATCAGTTATGCGGAGGGGACGTTAAGGAAGACTGAAAGTTTAATAGACTAGAGATAGAAAGATATATATTTGTTTGAGTAATCAAACTGGTGATGAAGAATGAAATCGAGATCAGTGTCATGAATTACACTATATATAAAGGTATAAAGGAAGTTGTTCCAGTGATGGAGAGTATTGAGTCTGGTCAATTGGTATCTACAACTGCTCCTTTCCAGGTGAACGGTTTTAGGAAGACGAATACATATAATGATATTAACTATAATAGTAATGAAAATAGATATATGTATGTAGGATTGCATGCTCATGACTTGGGTTCTTGTTGCTTATGTTTATTATTAGATGAATTTAAAGTTATAAGTAAATTATTGTATGCCCCCAAGCGCCACCAAATCGCCGTACACGGATTTAAAAGAATCCTGGAGGGGTCGCCCCTGGGTAATATGGAAATTAGCTCAGACGCGATTACAGACACGAAATTGATCGCGTACCTGCTGAACCCAGGTCAAGAGGTGGATCGTTATTATTTGAGTGCTTTGATAAAAGAGCATTTGGGTATGGAATATCCCTACAGAATTATTGAATTTTGCCGCAGAGGAGAAGAGGAAGCCATCGCCCTGTCCCTTTCGTACGATGCGTATCTCATCCATCTGCTGGCTGAGTATCTCGTGGACAAGATGGATGATGATCTGAAATGGCTTTACCGGTACGTGGAAGTTCCTCTTGCTATGGTATTGGCTCAAATGCATAGAGACGGCATTGGCGCTGACGGAGTCGCGTGCGCAGAGCAGTGGGGAGTTGTGGGAAAAGTCTTGAGTTTTGCGGAACGGCAAATTGCTCCGGGAGAAGGATGCAACCTCAGGTCAGGTCATGACGTTTTTAAACTGCTGACGTCCCGAGGTGTTCAGTTTGCGGATGCTTCTGTATCCGAAACTCAAACCGTGGATGATGAGACTTTGGATGAGCTAGCTCCTGGTTATCCGTTGGCAAGGAAAATCCGTCAGTGGAGAAGGTTGGATCGGATGGAAAGATTTTTGCGGATGGGATTGGAAAAGGAGCGCTTGCACCCCACTTGGCATCAGACTGCTGTGGCTACTGGGCGTGTATCTTGCCGGAACCCTCCGCTTCAAGGAATACCACGGACAATGAGGAAGTTGTTACAGCCAGCTCCGGGCTGTGTGTTGCTCAAGGCGGATTATTCACAGATGCAGTTACGGATATTGGCACATCTATCCGGTGATCCGGCGTTGTGTGAAGCCTTCCTCACGGGAAAGGACGTTCATCAGGAAACTGCGGCCAAGCTCGGCATTAGCAGGGACAGGGCAAAGGCGGTGAACTTCGGCATAGGTTTTGGAATGGGAGCAAAAAGCCTCTCAAGGAAAATCGGAAGCTCCGAGGCCAAGGCGCAAGCGGTCATAGACCTCTTCTTTGAAACATATTCAGGTGCCAATGCGTTTTTTGAGCTGCAATGGGAGAGGTTGAAACGGCAAAGAGGTGAACGGGTGATCCGTTCTCCGTTCGGGAGGATCAGGAAGTTTCCGGGCAGGCTGGATGCTGAACAAAAGCGCAAGATGCGCGTCACGCTATTACAGCAGGTGGAGGCGGATATCGTCAAGATTGCCCTGGTCAGGATTCATTGGAATTTGAAGCGGCACCAAATGAATACGCGTATAGTGATGATGATACACGATTCTATTTGGCTAGAAGCTCCGGAAGGGGAACAGGACTTTGCCTCGGTCCTGATAAAGCACCACATGACCACGGCGGTCAAGCTGTCGGTTCCGTTGGCGGTGGAATGGCAGTAAATGGAAGGAGCCGTCGATGTGACAGCTCGTTTTTGTTACTTGCGCGGCCCAAAACGCCACGGTCCTTGAAACCGTCATCGCATCCTTAGCCTTCTTGTTTCACTCACCCGCCGCAAGTTCCGGCATTGAGGTCCATTTGCCCCTGCTTCAAATTTATCTAGTCTGTTCCTGGATTTTTTCGCTCGCCGAAAACGCTACCTCGATTTGAAATCCGATTTCTAAACCGATACGGAATCGGTTCCAGTCCGATTGGATCATTCTAGTCTCTCGCAGTATCGCTCTTTCTCCGGCATCTTTTTTGTGGTAAGACACCCTCGTTCTTGAGAATCCCTCGGGCTGCCTCGCATTTTGATAGGCTCTGTGACCGGAGCTGATGACAGGATTAACCAAATGCCGCTCGTACCCATCAATTCCATTAAAGTTGAGAACAGATTTCGAAAACAGCTTGGAGACCTGGCTCCTTTAGTAGACAGTATTAGGGCTCTCGGTCTCCTCCATCCCATCTTAGTCAACGGTGACTACCATCTTATTGCCGGAGCAAGGAGACTCGGGGCTTGCAAACAACTCGGATGGAGGGTGATTCCGGCACGGGTTCTTGATCTGGATGAACTAAGGGCAGAGCACGACGAGAATGTCATAAGGCAAGATTTCTTGCCGAGCGAAGCTGTGGCGATTAAGAGAGCGTTGGAAAAATTGGAGCGGCAAAAGGCCCGCGAACGAATGAGTGAGGGAGGCAAACTGAGCAAGAAGGGGATAATAACCGGTGGTAAAATACCACCCCTTATGAAAGGGAAGTCACGAGATAAATTGGCCGCACACGTGGGGACGTCGTACAAGACTCTCCGACGAGCGGAAGAAATATTAGTAGCTGGTGAACAAGAGCCTGAAAAATATGGTGATCTAGTAAAAGAGATGGATTCAAAAGGTACGACCGTAACAGCAGTTTACCGACGGCTCAAGATAAGACAGGAAGCTGAACGACTCAAGACTGAGCCACCACCTGTTCCAAACGGAAAATACAGTGTAATAGTCGCGGACCCGCCTTGGCCTTATAAACTGCCTAATTTGCTTTCTTACCCTGCGATGAGTTTTAAGGAGATACAAAGGTTGCCCGTAAGGTCCCTCGCAGACGAGAATTGTGTCGTCTTTTTGTGGAGCACGAATTTCCACCTGCACGAGGGTTTTCACGTTCTTGAAGCGTGGGGATTTGAATACAAGACCATCATCAGTTGGGTAAAGACTGCAAAAAATGGCGGCAATTTTCAAGGAGTTGGCTACTGGGTTCGCAACAACACCGAACAGGTCTTGGTAGGAGCACGGGGCCGTCCTCTAATACACCTCGTGGGCCAAACCACAGCTTTCCTCTGTCCACCCGATTCGTCAGTACACAGCAGAAAACCAGCGGCGTTTTTTAAAATGGTCGAATCTCTGTGCCCGCAAAAAAACCGGTTAGAAATGTTTGCTCGAAGCAAGCGTGAGGGCTGGGACCGGTATGGACTCGTTTCAATCTAGCGCCAAAGAATAGGCTGTCAGAACTTTTCACAATCTATCCGACACTTCCCCTGCCGCTAAATTCTCTTTTCGTCTGACAAAGCAAACAGGATTTAGCCTTATTTGAACAGGATATTTTGAGTTTGCTAAAACTATTGTCCTTAATTTAAGCCTGTTTTGTAAACCCATACCGAATTCATCCTTTATTGACAAGAGTATTCTGTCCCTTTTACGCCAGCAGTGAATGCAGCCCGCTATATATCCGAGGTTTATATCGGTACCAAAAGGGCGATCTGAAAATACCCGCTATATCCCCGCGTAAAACTATATTTAAGGATTAATAGGAAGGGGGTGATCATATGAAACAGGCACTGGTAGCGGGATTGCGGATAATCCTGCACGCAGCGTTAGAAGCAGTTCTGCAAAAAACCGTTGAAAACAAAGGAGGAAAAGGAAAATGAGTGCAAACGGATTCCACGAGGATGAACTCGTGACCCGCAAGGTCAAAGTGGGGAATGAATGGCAGACAAGGACTTTTCCGGTTGTTGGGGGAAGACTGAGGCTTGTCCACGAAGACGGCCAACACGTAAGCATCCAGACAGAAATAGTCAGATTCGAATCCGATTTTGTTGGGATGAAAGCGATGGTGACTACAGAAAAGGGCTTGTTCCACGGTACGGGAACTGCCTCCGCACAAAGGGATGCAAAGCTTGCCGATTCTCTGGTTGAACTGGCCGAAACTCGCAGCATTGCAAGAGCCCTGAGATTCGCAGGATACGGCATGGAATACACTGGAGCTGAGGAAGTATCGCACGTGGCCGCCGCAGCCTCTGAAAAAGAGCGGAGTGGCAGCAAACAACCTGCACCAGTGTTCCCTGAAGACAATGGCAACGGCAAAGTGGAAGCTAAAGCACCACGTGGCGCTCCGGCTGAGACAGGATCAAGACCGCAAACAGGCAGCGGCATTGGAACGGCGACCCAGGCACAGGTGAGGGCCTTATTTGCGCTGAGCCACAGAGCCAACTACCACGAGGCAGACATTGGAGAGATGCTTGCCCGCTTCGAAGTTTCCCGCTTTGAAGACCTTTCCCGCGAATCCGCATCGCAGTTGATCGGCCACTTGCAGACCCAAGTCGCTGCATAACCCAATCTGACAAACACGAGCGTAAACGACCAAGGGGCGGGACGGTATA
>JBKQMK010000226.1:0-9007 GCA_052146735.1 Desulfomonilaceae bacterium
TACTGAAATCATCGATCACATATTGCTTCTCGGGCATTTATGTTTCCCTCATTATTCCGGCAAAGTAACAATAGCCTCTATACTTTACCTGATACGATTCAGCCGGAAAATTCTAGGCTTGCATCCAATGCTTGTCAAGGAAAACGGCCTTTGCGGTTCGCTCTTCCGGGTGTTTCGTTGAAACGATTTCATCGACGGCTGTGGAACTGAGAGGCCGGCCCCCCCTGCCCCAACGAGAAAATCTTATTTTTGTGGCTTGCGTGTACCTCATGTCGCGGGTATACTGCACACGGACGCGGTTTGGAGCCAAGCCGATTCATTGCTACGCAGTTCAGATCGTGCTCGGATGGCGGAATTGGTAGACGCAGTGGACTCAAAATCCACCGCCCTTACGGGTGTGCGAGTTCGACTCTCGCTCCGAGCACCACGAAATTACAGGGGCTTCTGGACAGACCGACCTCCCTTCTTCCGTTCTCCTTCCTAAGTTTCGGAATAGATCCCATGCCTAATTTATCGGATATCCCTTACTAGTGAGGAAGGTTTACGTAGCCAAAATGCAAAGTTGCCCTGGCCGGATCGGGTCTTGATGGTCTTCCTGGAGATGATTAAAGTTTGTCAGTGAAACCTTCCTTCAGGCATGAAGGCCATGGCGGCTTTGGGGGCGCTGCCGTGCTCTCTAGCAATGTCCATTGCGCGTGCTGTTGCAGGCGGGATAAATACCCGCCTGCACGAAGGTAATGCCCTGTCGTACCGGGACATTCGCAGACTCATACCGCAAAATCCTTGGGTGCGAGCGGCTTTGTTTCCCAGTACTCGGGATCATGTGAAGGAACCACTTCGGCACCGATATAGTTCATGAGCTTGAACACACAGAGGCCTTGCACTGCTACCGGGATGTCCATCGCGAGCCCAGGAGGGATGGCGTCCCGCATGTTCTCTATCGTGTACATGGCGTCTGCAGCTAAAATCAACGGCTTGCCGCTGATTCGTTTCACAAACAAAGACTGGTGTCCGTCAGTGTGGCCCGGGGTTGGAAAAGCAACCAAAGTCTGGTCCCCGAACAGGTCGAAGACACCTTCGACAGTTTTGATATTCAGCTCATTCATCACTTTGAAATCTGCCGGGATATAGGCAGTCCTCTCACCGGACGCAACGGCCTTCTTGATTATCTCCAATTCCTTTTTTTGGAGGTAAATAGGAACATCCGTGCCTTTAAAGTTGTCGATGGCTCCCGCGTGATCCAGATGTCCGTGGCTCAGTATCACAGCCTTGAAATCTTTGGGTGTGATTCCCAATTTCTTGATCTGCACCTGAAATTCCTCGTAGTCCTGCATCACGGGGTAATACGCTGTGGTGACGGCTTTGCCCCAGTACGCGACCGGATCTTTTGCGACCATGGCGTTATCTCCCGTGTCGAAAGCCACCCAATCTTTTCCATGTTTGATGACGAAGAACGTCACAGGAATGTCCATTGGTGTGCCGACCCGGGTGTCTTTCAGCATGTACTGCGTCTGAGTTCTCAAGAGTCCGCACTTAAAGGCGTTCACCTTCACCTCCTGTGCGGGACCGGCAGTCGGCTTTGGGGATTGGCCAAATACTTCCGAAGCCGTGCCGAGAGCGCCGACCGACAGAGCAGCGGCTCCGGCGAACTTAAAAAAACCTCTCCGAGAAAATTCCTCTGCCATTGTCGTTCCCACCTTTCTTTCTCAGTTATCATCCAGGAATCACATAGATTATCCTGGTGTTTCGTCTACTGGCGACAGAGAGTCCGTCTGGATCCCCCGGCATGTAGTACTGAGTTGTGCCCGTGAAAATCGGGAAATTGTCGCTACAGGACTTCCGAGCCACAGAACCGTTAGAGATCTCCGGCGGCGGTTCTTGCCATCATGCGTTGGAACTGGTCCAGCCCCAACCGTCCCATTATGGTCTGCACAGCAGTTCAGAACCTCAGTCCGTTTGCAAGGAGGGGGATAGGAGTTCGTCAATGCCCTCCCCCGATTTCTTCAGGCAGTTCTTAGTGCAAAGATACTGTCCTTTATCATGAGCCTCCCGTTCCAGCAGCGGAGACCTGAACAGAAACCTGAATGGTCGGACCTCGGAAGCCGTAGAGGTCGAAGAAGTCCTCTCGGAGCTGGTCCCGAAACTGCGGATCAGCTATGGCAATGAGGGCCTCCGCGCGTTGACGAATGGTTTTGCCCTTGAGAGCCGCTATCCCGTGTTCGGTGACAATGTATGCCACATCGTTCCGAGGAGTCGTGATGGCTTGGCCACGATCCAGGGCCGCGACAATGCGGGAAGCCTTTCCCTTCGCAGCAGTCGATGGCATGGCGATGATGCTGCGGCCTCCTTTCGATCGGTTTGCACCCCGGACGAAATCCACCTGTCCACCAACACCGCTGAATTGCTTCGGACCGAGCGTATCCGCTGCCACCTGACCCTGAAGGTCTACAGAGATTGCCGAGTTAATCGACACCATGTTGTCGTTCTGGGAAATGACAAATGGATCGTTGGTGAAGTCCACGGGATAAGACTCCATTATCGCATTGTCGTCGAGCCATTCATAAAATTGGCGTGTGCCCATGGCAAAAGTGATCACCACTTTTCTGGGCCTGAAGGTCTTTTTCTTGCAAGTTATCACCCCCGCTTCCACAAGTTTCATTGCTCCATCTGAAATCATTTCCGAATGGATACCGAGATCGTTTTTTTCCCCAAGAAAGCTGAGCACGGCATCGGGTAGCGCTCCAATGCCCAGCTGCAGACAGTCCCCGTCCCGTATGAGGCTGGCCACATTGCTCCCTATGGACTTTTCAAGGTCGCCAAGCACAGGCGGCTTCAATTCGATGAGCGGCTCTTCTGTAGGAACGAAGTAGTCGATGTCCGTTACGTGGACGTACGAGTCCCCGCCAATCCTAGGCATGTTAGGATTCACACCCGCGATCACCGTCTTTGCACTTAGCGCAGCCTGTTTAGTGTAATCCACCGATATGCCAAGACAAACGAACCCCAGTTTGTCCGGCGGCGATACTGTAATGAGCGCCACGTCCACCGGCAAGAGATTATTTCTGAATAGGAGCGGGATTTCGGAAAAATAGCAGCAGGTATAGTCGCCTCGCCCTTCGTTTACAGCCTGCCTGCTCGTACCACCAACAAACAGAGAGTTGTGCCTGAACGATCTCGCGTACTCCGGCTGGCAGTACCTGGCTTTCCCCATGGAGACCATATGGACGATCTCCACCGCTTCCAGTTCCTCCGCACGGTTTACCATCGCTTCTACGAGACACGTTGGCTCGCCACACGCATGGCCGTGAACGACCCTATCTCCTGATCGTATTAGCTTGACCGCCTCTTGGGCGGGGACTATGCGCTGGTCATAATAGGTATTCCAATTCATGAGGATTCTCCTTTCCCGCAAGAAACGAGTTCTTGCACTCTTTCCGCTATAACCGTGGCTAACCGTTCCGTTGGGACCGGATGCAAATCCACCGTGGAACCGCTGACCAGGACCAATTTTCGACCGGTCGGCCTTTCGGGGGATTACCCCTTTATTCCGGCAAGCTCTTTGGCCAGGCCCTTTTTCTGCTCCAGATTGCCTTGCCGGGAAATCATGATTCTCTGGGCCTGCGGTGAACCGGCACCGTGCATCGATTCCGTTCTGTATCCGACCGCCGCTGTGCCCAGAGTTATGTTCTCGATAAGCCGCAATATGCGCATACGGTGTTCTGTTGGGACTGATGCCACTCCTTGGAAATATTTTTCAATTACTTTGCCGATCTCGGGATGTTTGAAATCCTGCTCCGAAGCCATCGTGACCATCAACCCGCCTGCTATGTCTTCGGCCAGTCTTGCAATCTCGTAGGGAAGTCTCGTGACATTTTGCTTGCACACGTTGGCAAGCAGGAGGTTGATCAAGTATGTACCGGAAGGGGTCCTCCTGCCTTCGGACGAGCACGCTATTCCGCAGGCATACAGCGTTTCGTTAAGATGAACCATTTCGATAAGCTTGTCTTTGATGTGCGAAGCCTTTGCAGCTCCGTTGTAGTCAGCGGCTAGGGCCGCGGCTCCTATGAGGACATCGCCCACGCCGACCTTGCACCCGCCATAGCTCTGGCGGTGGTAGCCCGCAAATCGCTCTACCAACAGGCCGCTATACTCGTACTCCCCACACATGAAGACGTTTTCCCAGGGGACGAACACATCCTCGAAAACCATCAGCGCCTCGTGTCCACCGAACTGCTTGTTCCCTACGTCTATGTCACCGCCTTCGAGTTTTCTGGTGTCGCAGGACTGCCGGCCGTAGATGTAGTAGATCCCTTTTGCGTCGGCCGGGGCTGCAAAACACACGGCATAATCCGCGTCGTCTTTCTGCATGGAGATGGTGGGCATTACGAGAATCCAGTGAGAGTTTATTGCACCTGTCTGATGCGCCTTTGCGCCCCGGACGACAATGCCGTCGGCCTTCTTTTCCAAAACGCGGACATACATATCAGGATCGGCCTGCTTGCTCGGCGTCAGGCTGCGATCCCCTTTCGGGTCTGTCATAGCTCCATCAACAGTGAGATCTTCCTCCTGCATCATGTGCAGGAATTTCACAAACCGCTTGTGATATTCCGTTCCGACTTTTTCGTCCATCTCGAACGCAACGCTGTCTACTGCATTTATCGCGTCCATGCCCACGCAGCGTTGGAAGCAAGCCCCGGTCTTTTGCCCAAGAAGTCTCTGCATCTTCACTTTTTTCACAAGATCTTCAGTGCCTTGGTGTAAGTGACAGAACCGATTGACCTTTTGCCCACTAAGATGAGATGTGGCAGTCATGAGGTCCTCGTGTTGAGGATCTTGAGCCAGGGCGTACGTCATTTTCACAGAATTCATGGATGGCCTGATGATTGGGTGATCCACGGGACTGGAAACTAGCTCACCCAGCAAATACACTTTCAGTTTCAACTTACGCAGACTCTCCTCATATTGTTCAGCGGTTTTGAGCGCCATGATTAGTTCTCCTCTCTCGTGACGGTCACCCGGCCTTTTTCAGGAGTTCGGCTTCCTCTTTTGGTTTATCTTGGGGGATCGTGCTGTTGAATACAGGATCTTTGGCCTTGTCGTAAGTCTGCCATCTGCGGAAGAAGTCTCGACCGTAGATCAGCGCGCAAAGAACTATCCCTACAGCAAATGCATAGGCCGCCCCGCGGGAAATGAGCACCGCTCCCACCACGCCTGCCACACCGAGGTCATTGTAGGTTCTGGCCTTCAGGATTCCGATTCTCACAGCCACGTATCCCTGGATCAACATTGTCAGGGACAGCGCTATCGGGAGAATCGGCCGCACGAGGCTGACTATGGGCATGAGGAAATAGGCGAAGAAGGTGCCCAATCGGAAGGACGCCACCCCGCCGATGAGACTGTCCATTGCTTGACGTCCGTGTTTGTAACGCTCGCATTCCACAACCTGCATAGCCGCCCACATGGGTCCGCACATGGACGCGTCCGGACCGAAGAGGGACATTCCCATGTTTCTCATTCCCACGATAATATTGTTTCGATTCGCATCAAAGTGCACGTTCTCGTCACCGTGGCGCCATTCGCGGGCCTCGTCTACGAGCGCTTCCGCCTGGATCAACTCGCCGAAAAGCACGATGTACGTTGCGGCCACCAAGGGAGCTGCAGACATGTAAAGGCTCAGCTCGGGGAAACCGATTCTGCTGGAAAAAGGCGTCCATTCACTGAACAACGTGTAAAAATGAGGCACTGTGAACCCCCATTCGATGGTCGGCCACGGGAGTTCGCCCAGCAGCGGCGCCACAGGGATGGCCAATATCAGTGCGGGGAGCAGACCCAGATCCGACAGGAACTTGAAGGCTTTGTTTTTGGGGCGAAGTGTTTTGAAGTAGTTCGAAAACAAGA
This sequence comes from Desulfomonilaceae bacterium, assembly GCA_052146735.1. Taxonomy (GTDB): domain Bacteria; phylum Desulfobacterota; class Desulfomonilia; order Desulfomonilales; family Desulfomonilaceae; genus CAWBBA01. The sequence goes on from JBKQMK010000226.1 coordinate 5,899, forward strand.
TAAAGAAAGCAAAACCTATGGCGATGGTAATCGTCCAGGGATATTTGTCAAATCTGCCGCCCGTTTCAAATACGAGCCTCACGGCGGCAACCCCGGCTCCGAGCAAGATTCCGGCTTTCAGCGCATCAGGAACAAGGTCCACAAATCTCTTTGCCAGACCTGTCATCCCCAGGACCAGCGCAAAAAGCCCCAATTCGAATTCAAACGCAATGAGGGCGTGCATACGGGGCACGCCTTCAGGAAAGGTTTTCAACCAAAGGAGCAGCAACGGAATAGCCGGCGTGATCCACCCGGGCACGACCGGATCGCCCAGGTGGGCGTGCCAACAGTACAGAAAACCGTTCAGGATCACGATGGTAATGGCTATTTCAAACGGCATCCCCAGGTATTCTTGGAGAATAGGGATAATCCCGAGGCAGACTGCGCACATGATGAGTCCCTGGGCGAAGTCGGCAACTTCCAATCGGTAATGGATGAACGGAAACCTGATGTGGAAGGGGCCAAAGGGTATGTAAGGCTGCTCCTTGCCTTCCTCTCGCTTGTATATAGGACCTGACCAGCTCATAGTGCTACTCCTTTCCCTCGCAATGGGCGAGGTACCCCTCGGGCTCGTTACTGCGCCGGGGCGAAGAGCCGCTTTCCGGCCGGCATCGAGCCATTAAAAGTCAGAGATGGTCGAGAGCTCTCCTAAAGTGTGGACGGTAGTCGGAATGTCTTCCTAAGACTGTTGTGACGCTGCCCGGCGTCGTTGCACTTTCTATGAGCAATAAACATGCCACGCTCCACATCCGACCCGAACCTTGAGATGACATGCAGTCCAGAAACGTCGACGTGCAGCGTAGTCGGTTATTGGGGCGGTTTTAGGGTATTGGGGGCTGGAGAGCGGGAGAGGTAGAGGCAGTAGGACTGGGTTGATTAGTTGTATTATTTATTAGACAAGTGATGCGCCACTGCATCGCGACATCTGGGTCATTTTGGTTAGGTCAGGGTTACAAGCCACAGCGGCCCGGGATGCGATAGTGCATCTATAGCTGCACGGTTGCATCGCTCGTTCTACACGTCATCCGCCATGCTTATCCCGTAATGGTGCATCTTACGGACAACCGTGGATTGGTTGATTTCCAAGACTCGAGCCACTCGACGCGTTGTTTTGTACTTTCGGTAGGCAAATTCCAGCGCTCGACGCTCCACTTCCTCTAAGACCAGTCTCAAGGGCTTGTCCTCTATCGGCAACGTTTGCGTTTCACCGAAGCTGCGCTTCAATGGCATACGAAGGTCATCTACGGTTATCACTTCGCCTTGGGTGATTACCACCATCTGTTCGATCACATTTTCCAATTCTCTGACGTTTCCGGGCCATTCGTATTCCATGAGAACGTTCAAAGCTTCCCGCTCGATCTGCTTGTTGAACCCGTATCTCTTGTTAAAAGAATCCAGAAACCGGTAAACGAGATGAATGATGTCCTCTTTCCTCTCTCTAAGCGGTGGGATGCGTAGAGGCACCACGTTAAGCCTATAGAATAGGTCTCGTCTGAACTGCCCGTCCTGCACCATGGCGGCCAGGTCCCGATTAGTTGCAGCAATAACTCGCACGTCGACTTTTATCGGGGTAGTATCACCTACCCTGGATATCATCTTTTCCTGCAGCACCCTCAGGAGTTTGACCTGTAGGCCGAGAGGCATCTCACCTACCTCGTCCAGGAATATGGAACCGCCATCCGCGACTTCGAATGACCCGGATTTGCCCTCTTTTCTTGCACCGGTGAATGCCCCTGAAACGTACCCGAAGAGTTCGGATTCCAGGAGTTGGTCAGGTATTGCTCCGCAACTGATCTTTATGAACGGGCTGTGCTTGCGTGGGCCGCTGTTATGGACGATATCCGCGAATACCCCCTTGCCGACCCCTGATTCCCCTTCGATGAGGACAGTCGAATCAACTTGGGACAGTCTCAGGGCGAGTTGCAGGATCTCCTGCATTCTCTTGGATCTCGATGAGATCAGAATGTGCCCTTTGACGGTTTCTTTGAGTTGCTCCAACTCTATTTTGGCTTCTAATTGCAATTTATGCATATTTTCGAGCTTTTGCTGGAGCAGATTAAGCTCGGTTACGTCACGAACATTCGTCACCACTAGCACGATGTGACCGTCTTTGTCGAAAAAAGGCGTGCCCGTGACCATGACCGTTTTACCGGTCTTAATTAGCTGGAGAATGGATTGGGGTTTACGGGTTTCCAGCACACACAGCGTTACTGATTCGTTGTAGAACCCGTTTTCCACGAGTTCCCCCATCGTGCGTCCTAGTCCTTCCTCCCGTTTTATTCCGGTGATGCGCTCGTACGCGGTGTTCACTCTCAGGGTCCGAGCCTGACCGTCAGTGACGTAGATGCCGTCGAAAGAAGACTCAATGATAGCATTGAGTTCCTCCGACATGAGCCTGCTGTGCTTGAGTTCGTTGTATATGGCTTCAAGCTCCGAGATGTCCTGCAAAACAGCCACAGCACCAATGGTCTCGCCGTCGATTCTCACGGGAGTGCGGTTGGAAACGTAAACCTTTTCCCCTATGGTAATCCGTTGAACCAATTCGCCCTGACCGGTCTCCGCAATTCTGTGCAAGTGTGACGCCGCGAGATACGATGCCAGCGACTGTCCGTACAACTCCTCCCGGGCGTAGCCTATGATTGTCTCCGCGGCGCTGTTGGCCAACACTACCCTGCCCTGCGCGTCGATCGCAACGATGGGGTTGTGAATGGAATCTATCAGGGCCCTCACAACGTCCGGAATGTGCCACATGCGATCCATGGTAGCCAACCCTTTTGTGTTTTTCGTGTCCTCAATAGCATACCCTGCAGGCATTTGAAAATCCACCGCCCTCACGGGTGTGCGAGTTCGACTCTCGCTCCGAACACCACTAAATTACAGGGGATTCGATAAGCAACCGGGTCCCTTCTGGTTCTCCGCCCCCAAATTTTCCCAAGAATCCTTCCCGATATTTCACATACTTATATAGTTATTCAACTCATACGATTAATCAGCGAAAAAACATCCATTAGATCTGAGTTGAGAGCGTTGGCGAGGCAGACGGACAAACCCGCTCCCGCCAACGCCGCGA
>JBKQMK010000227.1:0-3746 GCA_052146735.1 Desulfomonilaceae bacterium
AAGCAAAAAAAGCCCCGGATCCTAACGAAGAGGTTTCAGTGAGAGCGACGAAGTTGGGGAGTTATGGTCAGAGAGTCTGATATGAACCGACTTTTTTCGGCTTGTTTCCCATTTACTTCTGATTCAGTCTCTCCCTCAAGTCCTGACCGACCTTGAAAAACGGGAGTCTCTTCGGTTTCACCACATTTTACTCGCCCGTCTTGGGGTTCCGACCCATGTATCCTTCGTACTGTCGTACGGTAAATGAGCCGAAACCCCGCACTTCTATCCGGTCTCCAGCGGTGAGGGCACTGGACATGGTGTCGAATACCATATCCACCACCTCCTGCGCCTTCCGAAGGGGGAGATTCATTTCTTTACTCAATGTTTTTGAGAGATCCGATTTGTTCATATAAAATTGAGTCCTCTACTCGCTTACTTCTTCGTGCCGGATTTCTTTGGAGTCCCCTTCACCACGTCCTTAAGAGCCTTGGCTGCTCTGAACGCAGGTGCTTTAGTAGCCGGAATCTTGATCTTTGCTCTGGTTTGAGGATTAACACCTGTTCGAGCCTTTCTTTCCATCACCCTAAAGGTGCCGAGCCCGTCGAGTCTAATTTGTCCATCTTTCTTGAGAGCCTGCTGGATGGATTCTATTAGGGACTTCAGAACTGTTTCTACTCCCTTCTTAGGGACATCGGTCTTCTTGGCGATTTGAGACACGAGTTCAGCCTTGGTTGCTCTGGGACTGAACATGTCGGATGGCTGATGGGTCGTGGGTTACCGGCTGTACTTGTTCAAAAGTTCGATGAGCCTTCCGGCAGTCGGCGAGATAGGGCCTTTTCCTTCGAAGAATCTGTCAATTGTTGGAAGGTCTGATCCGTAATATCTCTCATTGGCTTCCCAGTCGGCCTGCATGACACTCCCCTGCAGGGAGGCACCGGCATAGAGCCCCTTGGCCCTGGAATAAGAGAGAATGCCCGCGGACAACGCAATATCGGTCGATGCGGACGCATCTCTGCCGATAGAGCCTGCGGCAACGGAGGCATCGGCACCTATTGTAAATTTGTCATGGAAAAGGCTTCGGAGGCTGACATCGCTCATTACCAGCAGCACCAGATCCGTGGCCTGAACCCCCGCCTGCCACCCGAAACTGCCTCCGACAAGAGTGACGAACGCAGGCGGCCCCCACTTTCTAGTGGAAGGATTCCGCCTGAGCACAACTCCTGTGCCGTACTGACCCCCAACGCCCAGCCCCGCCTTGATTACTGAAGGGAAAATGACAACAGCACGACTGCGCCTGAAAAGATCGGACGGAATGCACCTGTCGGGCGCAACCATCATGTCTTTGAGAGCGCGGGTAGACTCTGAAATGCGGTTTTCAAGCTCAAGGGGTAGGGCCCAGGAACGGTGACCCGGCAAGAATAAAGTTGCCGCGATAAATAGAATGACAAAATAGGAACTGTTTCTCATGTCACTGTCTCCCCCGGAGCGTTCGGAAAAGCCGAATGCAACGGGATATACGCTCGTAGCAAATCCTCTCCGTCAGCAGGCGGCTCCATGCCATAGAACCAACCTGTATCAAATTGTTCAGGTGAACTGACGAATAGGGTTTGTACCTACTGACTCATATCACCGCGTTGCATTTTTTAATTTCTGACTCTCGTGGAGCAGGTCGCCGAAACAGCGATACCCACGAAAATCGAATCCTTGGTGAGCTAGATGCACACAATCCGACGTAGGATTCGAGTTCATAGGAAATTTTTGAGCGAGGATCCGCTATTGTCTTGGAGCCTGGTTACTCAGAGTCCACTTAGGTGTGAAGTTGGAAATTGTCTGCGTGCTCGGGCACCACTACGGAAGCACAGGGAGCACCCGTATCTTGGTCATTGAACAGCTTTCAGGGTAACGCTGCGCGCCTCTAGGGAGCTTGTTTCGGAGGTTGTTTGTTCATTTTATCCATCTTTTCAACAACAGCCGTCAGTCTGGCCTCGATGTCATTGAGCTTGTTCTGCAAAGCCACGTTGGTTCGTGCCTGATCTTGTCCTTCTGCTGATCCTCCCGCAGGGCGAAATGATTGCTTCAGGTCCCCCAATTCCTGGCGAATTCCCTGCAAACTTTTGATCACTGCCCGTTCGTTATCCAGGACAGCTTGGGAGTGGTTCTGAATAGCCCGCTCAGCGCCGGTTCCCTTTTTCTCGAGGTTGGCCAGCAAGACGTCGGTCTTGCCCTGCATTGTCTCTGCCACATTAGCCATTCGAGTGGTGCTGTTGGCCATGTGAGGCATGCCGGAGGCCATTACTCCCATATAATAAACCATTTGGTCCATGTTCCCCTGAATCCTCTTCACGTCGGGGAGGCCCGCGCACCCTACAGCCAGGAAAAGGCTCGTGGCAATTAACATGTTTTTCAGGATTTGCGTCATGGCCAAACGCTCACAAAGATTGGGATCGATCTGCTCTTTAGCCGGAATTAGGTGGCGGTCTTGCCATTCCAGGGGTTTTTGGGCCGGTGCCCGGTCGCGGGTCGGTTCCTCTGACCCCGAAAAGGCCCCCATATGGTCTCCCACAAGACCGGATACAGGCAACACCGTCGTCACGTTGCCAAGAAAGCCTGTCTTTTCCTATACCTGAGTATACCTCACCGCACGGCTTCCGGTCAATCAGAATCTTCAGTTGTTCCTTACGCCAAAACCACTTATCAGAGGTGTGGCCAGGAGCGCCAAATGACGTCACGGGCAACCAGATTATCCAGCAAGTGACCCAGAAATAAAATTCCGGGCAGAAAAGCGGGTCTGATAATTTCCAACACATTGCAATTAAAGAAGAATAAGTTGAGATAGATTTGTACGGACATAATCTTCCGGGGAGGAGCAATTCCGATCGGTGAGGCAGCCCCGATTTACACAAATAATGTGATGGGGTTGTGGCGACAACTATTCAAGAATGAAGATTACCTCCATCCTGACACGATATTCCTTGATCTCATCATTCTCGCAATTCACCCTTAATTCCATGACTCTCATACCAGTGATGTTTCTCAAGGTTTTCGTTGCGCGGTCAAAGGCTCTCTTGATCGCGTCATCAAAGCTAGTGGGAGAACCCGCGATAACTTCGGTGATTCGGGCGACTCTTCCTTCAGACATGTACACCTCCCTCGACAGACGGGGTGCCTCACCCTAAAAAAGTTACTGAAAACACAGTGATTTTGTCAACTCTTCCTAACCGGAATTATGCGGCGGTCTTGCCATTTCGGGGATGTTCGGGCCGCTGCACGGTCGTGGGATGGTTCCCTTGACCCCGAAAAGGCCCCTTATGGTCCGCCACAAGGCCCAAGTGAGGCAAAACAGATTCCACAATCCAGGGGGTACATCTGACATTCATTCAGAATACTAGCCCAAAGGTAATTCCGCCTCCCATAAGGTATTGCGTGTTCGTGATGAGCACATCCTTTGTCCGGAAGGTTGCCGGCCCCGCTGTTGTAAACTCAAGGTCAGAGCTTCCTCTTATGTTGACCAGGCTGCCATTAAACCACATGCTAAGCATCACCGGAGGTGGGAAAGGAAAGTAGTATTCGGCACTAACGGCCCAAAACTGGCCCGGCTGGTTCAGGGAATAGCTCAGGTTTGCCAATGTCTGCTGGGAAGAACTGAAGGCCAGCGTGCCTTGAGACCAGGCTAAAGGACTGTAGAGTAACGCGGCTCGGTAATAACCTTGCTGCATAACCTGAATCCCGAGAAAAGGCACCCCTATTTCCAACAACACATCACC
>JBKQMK010000228.1:0-12199 GCA_052146735.1 Desulfomonilaceae bacterium
GACGTTGGTGCCGGCAAAGTTAATTGGCTGCCCGAATCCAAGGTAGGAGAAATACTGAAGAAGGTATCCGAGTCCCCTGAACGGGCTTTGAACCCGATGGCCGAAACAAAACACTAGGAGGGCTTATGGGATCTCGCTCTGCTGAGATCGATTCTCAAAAGCCACGACCGTTTTGATCGCCAGATCGGCAACATAAGGGGCCAAAAACTGCCATTGCGAGGGCGTAAGCCAGAAGCAATCCCCTGTGGGATAGAAGTCCTGCCCCTCGTCATTCTCGCGTACGCGGTCCCGCGATGCGCGGGAGAGACTGGACAACGGATCGGAGTCCAGAGTGACGAATGGCCGCCAGTCCCGCGTTCTGCGCGGGACGGTTCCACCCATGAGATTGCTTTCCCTTGGATCTATATTTCTTTAAATATCCCTGGCACTTCGATGCCGCTGTTACTGATCACAGTTTTCCAAATACAGCGGTTTGGACTACGGAGCATAGCTCAGAAGCATTTCTGACGGGACAGGCGCTGTGAAATCGATTGACATCATGACGCTCAGAATGAATATGGTCAGAATGGAGAAGACAAAAAGCTTTTTGGCCCAGAGCCGCTCATCGGATGCCTTGTAGCCCGACCAGGCCATATACATCCAGGACAGTCCCAACACGGTCGCCACCGCAAAGGTGCTGTAACCGGTGTACCCCCCGAAGGTCAGCATCAGCGTGGCGGCCATAGAGGCCAAGATATAACCAACAATATGCTTTTTTGCAGCGGCTGTTCCCTGCTTGACCGGCAGAACCGGGATGGCCGCAGCAGTGTAATCATCAAGCCGAAAAACAGCGATGGCGTAGCAGTGAGCCATCTGCCATAGGCTGAAGATCGACAACAATATCACTGCTCCCATGTCGAAGCGACCGGTGACTGCGCAATATCCCGCAAGGGGCGGTGTGGCTCCCGCCAGGCTGCCGATCAACGCGCCGTACACGGAATTGCGCTTCATGTACAGGCTGTACACGCCCACATAAATCACAAGCCCCACCAGCACGATGACAACAGCCAGCAGGTTTGTTGCCGCACAGAGCAGCGCCATGCCCGCAATGCCCAAAATCGTCGCGTAGGATAGGGCCAACTTCAGTGAGATAAGCCCTTTGGCAAGAGCGCGGTTGCTTGTCCGGTTCATTTTTCGGTCTATTTTTCTATCGATACAGTTGTTGAAAATGCAACCGGAAGCGACGACCAGGGATATGCCTATGAGAGTCGCCGGGAGAGCAACGCCATCAACCCGCCCTTTGGAGGCAAGAAAAAAGCCGGCTGCCGCGGAGATCAGGTTACCGAAAACGATCCCCGGTTTGGCAACAAGCAAATAGTTTTTAATCCCTTCAGGCATTCTCACATCATTCGATAATGCAGATCATTCATGATCCAGATGGATCCTCCGACGAAAAGGACCATTATCAATAAAGTGAATATTATGGCCAGCATGTTCCAACCCGCCGCCGATGAAGTGTCCAGATGCAGAAAGTAATGCAAGTGCACCAGAATCTGCACGATGCCCGCACTGAATATGCCGGCCAGGATCGCCGAGGAGGACAACGTACCGTTCATCACCAGGGCAAACGGAATAGCGGTCAGAATGAGGGAAAGAACGAAGCCTGTGAGGTACGATTGGAGACTTCCCTTGCTGGCGCCGGTGCTGTCAATAGCTGCTTGACTCATTTACATAACTCCCATCAGGTAGACGATACTGAATATGCCGATCCAGATGAGATCCAGAAAATGCCAGAACATACTCAGACGCATCAGCCGTGATTGAACGGGGGAAGTCAACCCTTTGACGGCCACCTGAGCTATCATGACCGCCATCCAGATCAACCCGAAAGTCACATGGGTACCGTGAGTCCCTACCAGGGTGAAATAACTCGAAAGGAAGGCGCTTACGTCCGGTCCGTGGCCTTCGGCAATCATGCCGTAGAACTCATTGATTTCCATGGAGACAAATCCGAGCCCCAGCAGAAATGTAACGGCGAGTCCGATCAGAACCCATTTCTTTTTACCGGCGTGCACAGCCAGCATGACCAGACCATAGGTTACGCTGCTGAACAGCAGGAGCAAGGTTTCACCCAACACGTAAGGCAGTTCAAACAATTCCTTCCCCGTCGGTCCGCCGGCATAATTGCGGCCCAGGACGGCAAAAGTGGCGAAGAGCGTCGCAAATATGATGAGGTCGCTCATAAGATAGAGCCAGAAACCTAATGTCTGCATCGCGATGGTATCGTGGTGTTCAACTTCTTCGAAATGAGCGATGCCGATGGTCGAAGCGTCTGTTGTCATCATTTACATCTCCGCTACAGGTTTTGAGATGGTCTGTTCGTCTGCGGGACGTCATTGCGCGACGGAGGCCAACTGTTGATAGCGTTCATTTTCGATCCGCTCGACCTCGGCGGCGGGTATGATGTAATGGATATCGTCGTCCATTGAGCGGACAATGACCGTGAAAAGCATACCCAGAGCGGCGAGTATGACCAGCCACCAGATGTGCCAGACAATGGCAAATCCGAACATGAAAGCCAATCCGCCGATGATCAAGCCGTGCGGCGTGTTTTTCGGCATCTCGATATCGTTATATTGATCCGGCCGTTGATATGCGACGCCTTCTTCCTTCATGTCCACAAAGGCGTCGATTTCATTTACGATTGGAATTTTCGGGAAGTTATAGACAGCGGGAGGAGAAGATGTCATCCACTCCAAGGTGCGGCCGTCCCAGGGATCGCCGGTGGGATCTCGGAGAGCACGGCGCTCCTTAATGCTGACGAACAATTGAATTCCCTGAAAGACGATACCGAGCAGGATCACGGCCACACCCAGTGCTGCGACGAGCAGATAGGGATGCCAGGCCGGGGTGGCATAATACCCCATGCGGCGGGGCATGCCCATGAAGCCCAGCACATACAGGGGAAAAAAGGCAAGATAAAAGCCAATCAGCCAACACCAGAATGCGCGTTTGCCCCAATTTTCCTTCAAACGAAAGCCGACGGCCTTTGGGAACCAGTAATAATAACCTGCAAATAAGCCGAACACCGCACCGGGGATAATCGTATTGTGGAAATGACCTATCAGAAACAGGCTGTTGTGGAGCACGTAATCAGCGGATGGTATAGACAACAGTACGCCTGAAGACCCGCCGATGGCGAAGGTCACGATGGCCCCCAGGGTCCAGTACATCGGCGTCGTGAAACTTATGCGGCCACGATACATGGTGAAAAGCCAATTGAAGGTTTTGACCCCGGTGGGGATGCCGATCAGCATGGTCGCAATCCCGAAAAAGAGATTGACGTTCGGGCTGGCCCCCATTGTGAAAAAATGATGCATCCAGACGGAAAAGGACAGAACTGTGATGGCGGCAGTGGCCCAGACCATGGATGTGTAGCCGAACAGCCGTTTCTTGGAGAAAGTGGCAACGACCTCCGAAAAGATCCCGAAAGCCGGCAGGATCAGGATATAAACTTCGGGATGTCCCCAGGTCCAGAACAGGTTGGCATACATCATCATGTTCCCGCCGAACGTGTTGCTGAAAAAATGCATACCCAGGTAGCGATCGAGTGTTAGCATGGCTAGAGCGGCCGTCAGAACGGGAAATGCCCAAACCACGAGCACCATAGTGAGAAAAGTAGTCCAAACAAACAGCGGCATTCGCATGGCCTTCATGCCGGGAGCACGCATTTTTATGATGGTGACGAGGAAATTGATACCGGTCAAAGTCGAACCGATACCTGCGATCTGGAACGACCATATCCAATAGTCCACTCCTGTCCCGGGGCTGTAATCTATTTGGGTCAGCGGGGAATATCCCGACCACCCGGCTTGGGAAAACTCACCCACACCCAAAGATACCATGACTAGCAACGCCCCGGCTGTGGTCAGCCAGAGACTGAGCGAATTCATAAAGGGAAAGGCTACATCCCGTGCACCGATTTGCTGCGGCACGACGACATTCATCAACCCGACTATAAACGGCATGGCCGCGAAAATGATCATGATCGAGCCGTGAGCGCTGAATATCTGATTGAAGTGGTCGGGGGCCAGAAAGCCATAAGAACCGCCCGCGGCAACGGCCTGCTGAGCGCGCATCAGAATGGCATCGGAGAACCCGCGCAGCAGCATGACCAGGGCGAGAATAATGTACATGATGCCGATCTTTTTGTGGTCGAGGCTGGTCAGCCATTCTTTGTAAAGGTAGGTCCACTTTCTGTAGTAAGTGACCAAGCCCAGGATCACCAAGCCCAAGAGAACCGCGCCACCGACGGCGCCCATCGTGATTGGTTCGTGATACGGAATCGCTGAAAGGCTTAACTTTCCAAACATATCAATTTGCCTCCGCAACGTCGGTTCTTGCGTGTGTAGAAACGGACCCTCCGCTCATATGATCGTGATTTTTGCCCCAAGTCGGATCGAATTTGCGCAGGATATACTCAAACAAATTGGGCTTGACTGAAGAGAAATAGATCACGAGGTGGCCGACGCTCGGGTTTGCGAGCTTCTCATATCGTTCTAGATCAAGCTTTTCCGGAGATTGCCTGATCTTTTGCACCCACGATTCAAACTCTTCCAATGAAACCGCATTCGCCTTGAAATGCATGTCAGCGTAACCGCGACCGCTGAATTGCTGATTGTGGCCGGCATAAGTGCCTGGTTTATCAGCCAGTAGGTGCAATCGGGTTTGCATGCCTGCCATGGCGTAAATCTGGCTGCCTAGCTGCGGGATGAAGAAGGAAGTCATTACGGTGTCCGAGGTGAGTTTGAAGCTGACCGGAACGTTGACGGGAAAAGTGATTTGATTGACGGTTGCGATATTTTGATCCGGGTAGATGAAGAGCCATTTCCAATCCAGGGATACGGCTTCGATGTTGATGGGCTTTTCGGCCGAATGGATGGGCTTATAGGGATCCAGAGAATGGGTCGTGGTCCAGGCCAGAATCGCAAGAACCGTGACAATGGCAATGGGAACCGCCCACATGAAAAATTCGATTTTAGCGGAATGACTCCATTTCGGCATATAAGTCGATTCAGTATTGGAAGCTCTGTACTTTCGGGGAAACCAGAAAGCCATGATGTAGACAGGAATGACGACGATCAGCATGAGCACGATTGCTGCAATGATGATGAACCGCTCCGCCTCGCCGATCGGTCCTTTGGGGTCGAACAAGAGTATCGTGCTGCAACCTCCGAGGAAAGCTACGGCACATAGGGATGACAAGCCGACAAGAACGAAATATTTCTTTCTCTTCATTTGTCCCCCAATGTCTCAATGGTCTTTAATCTTTAAGTAAACAGGTCTTATTTGCGTAAAAACTTTGAGTATTCCTGGCCCTGAGGCCTCTCTGGGGCGTACGCACACTATTACGCTCCCGTGTCTTAATTACTAGGTTTAAGACGACCGAGCACCTAAAAAGTTTCCCGTGGCCTCTGGTCTGAGGAAAGCCCGACGCGATATGAACATGCCAACTCCTGGCGGGATACGCGACTTGCGCTCCGACCTTGATCAGGTGCTTGATGAGCCATTCCATTGACCGTTTGACATCTGCGCCCACGAGGTAGAATTGCCGGAGCATGTGCAGGAGGTTGTACGCCAAAACCCCCATGAGCAACCGGGCCTGATTCGCTGCGAACCGACGGCAACTCGTCTTGTCCCAGGAGAGCGTGTTCTTACCCTCTTTGATCCGGTTCTCAACGTCGCCACGCCCGTTGTACACGTTGACCACATTTCCGACCGGGAGCTTAGAGTTGGTCACGATAAAGCCGATCCTCGGAAAGAGTTCCCCATCGTCCCACTCGATCTTGGCGACCACTCTGCGGTCTTTGTCCCAAGTCTGTGCCTCATACCGGAGATCAACCAGCCTGATCTGAACTCCACTCTTGAGAGGTCGCCCCACCGGACGCGTCAGATACGGGGCGATGAGTCTGTTCAGCAGCGCATTGGCCGGAAGCCTGATGAAGTACGTGACCCGTTCATCCTCGCAATACTCATAAACCTCGGGTTGAGCAAATGCCGCATCAACTTGTCGCGGCCGGCAGTAAGGTTATGAACTCTCTTATCTTGTCGAAGTAAGCCTGACCTCCGACGAAGTAGGTATCATTATGCCCGGCCCCCTGAATGGTCATGAATTCCTTCGGGGCCATTGTCGCATCGAACAGTTCTCGGCCGAGATTAATAGGCACTATGTTATCACGATCTCCATGAACGAAGAGAACGGGAGCTTTTATCCGACCGATCTTTTCCAGAGCGTTCAGTTTATGCCGCAGAAGTCCTCCGGGAACAGGCAACGGAAAGTGTACTCGAGCCATGGCTGCCATGTGAGTGAACGCAGACTCGAGGATGATGCCGGAGCAGGCGAATCGAGCGCCCAGATGCACTGCGGCTGTCCCACCGAGCGATCTGCCGAATATGACCAGCTTAAGGTTCCGCGCGAGAGCATATTCCCGCGCCGCCGTATAGGCGGCTTCGGCGTCCAGATAAAAGCCGGCTTCGGTTATTCGCCCGCTGCTTTGGCCATAGCCCCGATAGTCGAAGATGAATACATTCAGTCCGATATCGTGTAAACGCCGAAGGTTGTCGACTCTATGGGAGACGTTTCCTGCATTTCCGTGGCAGAAGAGCATTAGCGCGGAACTGCCTGCCGAGGGGACCATCCAGCCGTGCAAACGCACCTCGTCGGATGTGTCGAACCAGACATCCTCATAATCCAGCAGTGCTTCCGAAGGGGTACATATCAAGAAAGGGTCAGGAAAGAATATCTGGCTTTCAACGAAGCGATCCAGCAGCTCACCAGTGAAGTTCACGGAAATCTTCCCCTTTCATGAATAACCAGCCTCAATATGTGGGAATTTACTGACACAAGGCTTCATCAGTATAACTCTACGTACGGTTCCTCGTATCGCCGCCGATTGATGTCACATGGCGCCACCCAAAATCAGTCCCAGAAATTCCCTTTCGGCCTTGATTTCGAGTGAGGAAGAGTCATCCCGGAAGAAAGTTTTGCCCGGATCGAACCGAACCCTCCTGAAGTATGATTCCTGCCCCGCGTCGAAGCCTCTTCTATCCCTCATTGTGTCCAGGACTTTTCGCCATGTTTCATCAGACACGGAAAAGATCCTTTGCTCTACCTCCGATTTCTCCAACCACAGATCTTGAGCAGAAGCCACAATCAATCGGTTCGCGAAGAGACTGCTCTCTTGCGGCGAGAAGTACTGCGCGAAATATACGCTCGGGAAAACCGCGGCAACGGTGTTTGCTATTCCGTCGAAAACACGCTTTTCGCCGCGGGTGCCCACATTCATTGCCAAAATTCCGTTGGGAGTCAATCTGTGTCTGACCTGAGCGAAGAACTCGGCTGTGGCCACATGATACGGAATGTTCGGCGGGCGGAACATGTCTACAATTATCACGTCGTATTGTGTCTTAGTAGTTCTCAAGAAGAATCTGCCGTCGCTTATGTGGATATTGAGATTCTTTACCAGAGAAAACGGGAAATGAGGTTTTGCGACCGAGATCAGGCCGCTGTCGATTTCAACACCATCGACAATAACATTTGGATAAGACTGGGATATCAGGTACGGAGCACACGCTCCTCCAAGTCCGAGGAGCAGCAATCGCTCAGCGGGCCTACCGTTGAGCGCCTCATATATACGGGGGACGATTGTAAAGAGGTCTTGCCACGATTCCGTGTAGGATTGACCCTCAACCCACATGGACTGCATTCCGAACCCGGCTTCGGTAAGCAAAAGCGTGGAGTGAGCCCGGTTCCCGCCACCCCTGTTTTCCATGGGCGCACGATAAATCCGTACCAGTTGGTAATTGGTTTCCTTCGAATCAACAAGATACGGCCCGTGCTTTGTCCCGACCCCTTGAATCCCCAGCATTAGTGCAAACAACAGAACCAGGAAGGCCATACCCCAAAACAAAAATCTCGCTTGCTTAATGGACCGGAGGGTGACGCAGAGGAGCAGTCCGCCGAACACTAGAAACGAAAGCCGGGTCCCTACCAGTGGAATAAGGACCAGAGCCGGAAGAAAGGTTCCGAGAATGGATCCCAGAGTGGAAAAAGCGAAGACCTTTCCGGAAATGCGTCCTACCGCTGCGGAACTCATCGAATCGAGCCGAATAATGAACGGACTGGTCATTGCTAGAATAACGACTGGCAGAGAGATCAACACCGCGCAGATGACTAAAGCAATAATGACTTTATAACTTCCGGCTCCGGGGGCACCCGATGAGGCCGCAGCTTGCTCCGCGAATCTGTCCAGCGTGATCTCCATCACTGGCTGGGCTATATAGGGTAAAAGAATCACAAACGCAGCTGCAAAAAAAAGGAGCGTGCCCAGAAGGGATGTCCTGGGTGCCCTCTCCGCGATTATACCTCCGAGATAGTACCCCGCGGTAAGGGCGATCATCGTCGACCCTATAATGGTCGTCCAAATTGTGATTGATGTTCCGAAGAAAGGCGCCATAAGACGGCTCGAGCACATTTCGACGCCCATGACTGCCATTCCGGAGAAAAAGGCTATCGCAATAAGGTAGTACTGTCCTTCTGACGGCTTGGAGTGACCTGGTGGCTTAGTGTTCAAGGTTTCCCCTACCAGAAGGCCGACTTTGCAGTAGCCGTCCAGTGTGATAGTTGATCGGCCTCGATCTGGCTCGGATCTGGCTCGGAAGTCATTAAGCCAGCCACACTTTTATCAAAAACGGACTTATCCGGCAATCAGCTTATCCGAGGTATCAAACCTCTAAACTTCATCCTGACGATGTGATTCAGACAGAGGGCTTCCAGAAGGATACTATTGGATTACAGACGAGGGTCGGACAGTCCGGCAAGAATAAATGAATTGAAAACCTGTCCATGACGCTGCTAGTATGCTACGGTCTGTGGTATTAGATGAGGAAAAAGTACTGATATAGCTTCAAAAGATCAGGGTCTGCCCTGAGGCGAAAGACAAAGGAATGAGACATGAGAAAGCTGTTTATCGCCATGATACTAGCCACCCTGGCCGCTTCTTCGGCCCAGGCGCAGCTAGCAGTCGCCCCCGAAGGGGGAATCATTTCAAATGGGGCTCTGCACTACACAGTTCCATCAGGCATTCCGATTGTCGCCTGGGGCGGTCAAGCGCCTTGGCCATCTCATTTTCCGGCGACGCCGCTTTACCCATTGTCATATCCGATGGTTCCCGTGCCAATACCGCCCCCATCCGGGTCAACCAGTGACCGGATCAAGCCTCCGGACTCCTCTCAAGATAAATCTGCGTATCTGCGTCCAGGAAGCCTTGAAGCAGATAAACTGGGCATGTCAACCGGTCATCAGGGATTCATGAGTTTTAGTCGATAGACGATCTCGACTCAGCCGTGAATCAAAGTCATTCAGTGTGCATCATAATTTGTAACCGGGTAATTCTGAAGTGATGTTGGCCGGAGTTTCCTAAGGCGCAGAGGCGTTTTCGGCAACCCGGCCGCCTTTTTTGGGTCTGCCCTGGGCCGGATTCGATCGGTGAGCCGCAGAATTGAGCGTCTATTATTTGCGCTCCATCGCGAGGATGATGGTTTTTAGCCGTCTCAGTTCAGCTTCTAATTTCAGCCTTTCGTCCATCAGCCGATTTTGCTCTGATAAGAGTTCCTGGTTTTCCCTCACGAGTCGCCTGTTATCGGCCTCTAATTTCTCAATTGTCCGCTCCTGGTCCTCTCCGTCCATATCCTCTGAGGAATCCCAATCCGAATCTGCCATTTTTTCTCCCTTTCGCAATGCTTTCCAAACGATAGACAACGGTCCCTACTCACCGTACGATCAAGAGTAGGCGGTCGTCAAGGCAAAAAGAAACGCTCTACCTTTCAGTGTGGACGAAAATAGGAAGTACGCCCAAGGGAGCATCCTCTATTTGTGGCGATTCTTGATATTTCCTGGATTATTTGGCGTGGAAATGCAAAAATGTACATTCTTCGGGTCAACCATCTTATATGGTCAAGGAAATACGATGCCATTGAGGGTAATCGGATGGCCGGGATTGGCGAAGAGGGAAGAGGGACAATTCGACCTGAATTCAATCATCCAATCATGATAAATTTTCAGGGGGCCAAGATTACCTCGGAGACTCAAGGGAGACAATACGGCGGCATGTGGGGGGCGATGCAGCCGTCGAGTGACCGATCAAGACCCAGAAGTCCTCCTAGAGGGCAAGCGTGCGGCATAATTCCGGTCATCAAAATCGATGCACGAAATTGTAAGAAATTTGTGCGTGCGTGGTCACATTTTTGTGTCTGTCCTGCATCTCAATTCTCTGTGGTGCATCTCCATAAGTAAGAGCGACGAGACCTAAACTGGCGTTTGGGATGCACAAAATCGCCGCCGACCCAGGTAAGGTACCCCGCCGGATGAACGGTCGGCCGGTAGGTTTGGAGGCTACCAATTATACTGAAAAGCTCCCAAACGGCGCTCGGAAACGTGGACTACAAACGATGGGCAAGAGGGAAAAAGAATGTCAACATTTCATACTTTGGTGGGCGCACACGCGTTGATAGGAGAATTTGGAGCCCTCTGTTTTCTATGGGCTCTGGTGGAAATAATTAACCGAAGTGAGGCGAGTCTCGCGCGGGCGAGGATTGCCGCTGTATTAGGGGTAATCGCGCTATTCGGAATGCTCGTGGCCATTGAGAACCCTTATGTGACGCATTACGGACCCGCGGCGAAACCCCTCATCCTAAAAGGACCCCTGCCATGGGCTCACAACTTAGTGATGGAGACAAAAGAGCACATCGCGCTCTTCATTCCCATTGTGGCCTTATGTGCAACCATTGCTCTGTTTCATGCACGAAGTGAGGGCACAGCCTCTCCCGGGTACCGATACATCAGCATACTTTGTGGCCTCGTGGTGCTGATGGTTTTCTTGATGGCAGGCATGGGTTTCATCATTTCAACGGCTGTTCGCGTGGCGGTCGGGGGAGGTGTGTAATGCAAGTCTCTTACAGATCCGTATCTTTAGCAGGGATTGTGACAGTCATAGTGGTGACAGTGGTAACACTCTTGGGTGAGTCATCGACCCGTTTCATGAAATTGCTCACCTATCCTACAGGTCATCACTGGGTCACGAAGAACTTTTTGTCGGTCATAGTTTTTCTGATAACGCTGGCACTTGCCTCCGGACGCTCTCCGGCTTCAGAGAAGTCACCCGTAGGGTCGGACGCTATTGCTCTGCTTTGGATGGGCGTCACCACGGTTGTGTGCTCAGCAGTGGTGTTGGGGTTCTTTGTTATGGATGTTCTAAAAGGGTAACGGCCTCCGAGAGGGAGAGAGAGGGGCAAAACCTGATCCTGACTCATTTCTCCAACCGGCCTCGTCGATTTGACCGCGAAAATGGGTTGAAGGAAAAAAGAGATCGAGTTGCGTCCTGAAAACCGGCCAGTGTGACTGCCGCGATTGGCTGGTTGTACGTCTGGCCCATAATCTATTTATTTGAAGACTGCAAGCCGCCGCAATTAACCAAGAAACGCCTCCCCAACGCTGCTGGGGTCGGAGGCCTCAAGACGATCCAAGATGCACTCCGAGCACGACGTGAGGAGATTGGCAGGGCTATTATTGAAGTCCTCCGAGGAAGGCCGAATAATTTCTGATTAGGTTGGTGTAACCAGGTGGGTTTTGCCGCCTTCAGTGCAGAGAATGCTACGGGTCGCTCCGCGTCTCTTTGGCTGCTGCTCCAAGGGTTTGTAACCTGGAGGAAGGTAGGTTTTCAATTTGTTGTTTACAAAAAAAATTGTTCTTAAAATCATTAGACCATGTGGCTTGGACAGCGTCAAGCATGAAAACAAGCATCTCATTTCGCCGAGAATCGCGCATCACGCTTGAGAGCACACATTCTGATGTGCGACGTTTACTGCTGTATCCTCGGATCTTCTGTCAAGACTAGGTCAACCGGCAACTCCTGTTTTCCGCGAAGCACTTTCAGTTGCACGTGGTCACCTATATTTTTCCTTACTATGGCATTTTGCAAGTCATCGAACGTTGGGGTCGGTGTCCCGTCCACACCAAGTATGACGTCCCCGCCTAATAAAATCGGACGGCCGAGAAAGTAAGCCAAGCGGTCGCCACCTCTGAGGCCGGCCTGTGCAGCCGGGGTGCCGGGGTAAAGTTCGAAAATGAGGATGCCATTGACTGGAGAGAGGCCCATCTGAA
>JBKQMK010000229.1:0-9552 GCA_052146735.1 Desulfomonilaceae bacterium
GACACCAGTAGCATGTACCTTAATCGTGGCGTGGGATTGACTTTTCTCCCGTGGAGAATACATTGTCCTCCGGAAATTGCGGTGATTCAGCTCAAACCTGCTGAAAAAGTAATTAAAAATGGCTTTCTCGGACAGCAGGATGAATTTCTTTGCTAGTGACAAAATTGGGTGGGTCAACCGAGAAGGCTCATGATCCCGGCCTATGACACTGCGCTGTCGCACTGCTCCAGGCATTGTTCTAAGGCCTGTCCAGACTGCTATCCCTGATACCGCCTTACCCCAAGAACTCTTCTGTAGCGTCCTGTAGCGTTTCACGGCAACTGGCCAGTAAAGAAGGCGCGAAGCTGAGGAGCAGTGAGGAAGGGCTCGAGCTACAGCCGAAAATAAGCCAAGGGCATTTTAATGGTTGCCCCATGCCTAAGTCTCATCACATTCCAACCATGATGCCAATTCTATAGACCTGGCCCAATATTTGTTTAACGTGACTGTCCACGTTTTCGGTATAAGCGCACACACTTTGTGGCTCCCAAAGATTGCCAAACGACTCCATCGAAATCGGGCAGGAGACTTGCTGGGTAAGACCGCTTGACAAGCAAAGTTTCTATGCCTATATTTAATATGAACCTTAACTTGTGTTTCTCCAGTTTGCCTCTCGTCAAGGACCACGGGCGTCATGCAAGAATTAAGATCTTAGGACATAGGCCCCGTGCCGCGGATCATCACCCTGTAATCTCAGTCGTTTTATCCCCGTTCACAAACAGCCCTTGTTCGTAACCGCAAACGCACTCTCGCGGAATGTGTCGGGTGTGCTTTTTCTCAAGGAGTGAAAGAATGAGTATTAAAATCTACGTTGGAAACCTGTCCTTCGATTCCGGTGAGGAGGACCTCAAGACCTTGTTTGAAGCGTATGGCGCTGTAGATTCCGCCAGGATCATCGTTGACCAGTTTACAAACCGGTCTCGAGGATTCGGATTCATCGAAATGCAAAACCGGGAAGAAGGTCTTAAGGCGATCCAGGAACTTGATTCCAAAGATCTCGGCGGCCGCAGCCTCAAGGTGAACGAGGCGCGCCCCAAGGCCAGTTCCGGAGGCGGAGAGCGGCGAGAAGCGCGAGGATCGCGCTGGTAGACCGCTCTCTGTAATTCCATCATGAAGATCAGGTGAGAGCTTGCTACTGCGAACTCTTGCCTGATCGCCTACGAAGGTGAGCGTCTGGGAGGTTTCCGCTTTGGCCTCGTCTTGTGCGGAGCTAAGGAGGGAACGTCGAAGGATCAGACCCGAGACTCCTCTGCCACAAGCCCAATCTTCGTGGTGAAATCTGCCGTGATCGCAATTCGGAAGGCCGAATTGCGTCACACATTCATCATCGAGCAGGCAGTTCCTCACGGATTGGCACTGACCACGGCGGTTAGCGAGGTGTTGGACCACGCTTGTCGGCCTTGCGAAATGGAGGGATTATGCAAATCGGCGACGTCATACACCTGGACGGTCTGAAAGCTGAATACAATCTATTCGGCCGTGATTGTTTTTCCGCTTGTACACTGCCCGACGGCGACTATGAGATTCTCGCTTTTGAGGACAATCACGTTAAACTTGCTTGGAGCGACTCCAGCGGTTGCCCTTCGCGAAAGCATCGATACCGCATAGAGAAAGCTGCCTGCACCTGCCCTGTCGCAGTGTGACCGAATCTACTGACCGAAATTTTGCGACGACCACTCCATCTGTCGGTCCCAAAGCCATGTCATGACCGAAGACAGGTCCATTTTCTTTCGGCCTACCTTGCCTTTTTCCGCGCTCGCTACATATCCGGCTGATCGAGGTGCAGCCCATCCCTACAGAGTCGGCCGCACGCCTCGCGGGGTTCGGGACGTCAGAATAGGTCAAGACTTTCGGCGCCGCTATATACCTTCATTTCGATCAGTTGTCTGCAAACCGAAACCGCGGGTCACCATCGCCTCGATGCCGAGGCATGAATTGGGAAGGAGATCGAGAGCGACTGGCAAGCGAGCTTATTCCAAGCAGTTATCTACGTATTATCAGCAGGTTATAATCATTATTACAACTACTAATTAATAGATATTGCAACTGTTTTATCTATTTTTACTCCAATTTCTTGAATATTTGATATTTTTTTCTTGACAACATTTGGATTTGGTTTTAATGCAATCCCCGACAACTCACGCTGGGAGGAAGGGTATGTTGAGAAGATTACCTTATACGCCATTAGTATGTCTAGCTATTTTCCTACTGACAATTCTTGCCACGGCTTCCTGGGCAGCGAACCCCGAGCAATCCGCGCAGATGTTGCTTGCGCCAAATGAACCAAGTGCAACCTCCGCACCCGCAGCTCATCAAGCCAAAGCACGCCCCACATTGGTCTCCAAGGCCGGTTCGGTGCCAGCCATCTTCGCGTGTCCGCCGCCATTTGGAATAACAAAAGTTAAGCCGGTATTTGGCTTGCCCTACGGAGTCGGCCCGGCCTGAATCCTGCCTGCGCCTCTGCCGGGACAATGGGAAATCGGAGCGCAGGTTTTCTTTGCACGAGTGACAGGCAAAGTCCAGTGGCCTCGCTACTCAAGCTATTACTATGGATATGCCGGCCAGGGAGGTGACGACTGGCTTGCAGCGGATTTCAGCGACGCATTGATGCTCCCGAAGCACGCGGCTTTGGTAGAGATCAAGGCAAGGTATCAGTTCAAACCCAGTTGGGCTGTGCGTTACTCGGTCATCCCCTTTGTTTTGAATGGCGGCGGGTTGCCTGACTTTAGCCGACAGTTCGTCTTCGGAAACTTCCTCTTCACCGGTGGCCTGCCCATACAGACAAAGTGGCAGCACGCCTATCACAGAGTGGGCCTGGTTTATGACGCAGTTCGTACCTGCTCCGCAAAAGTCAGCGTATTCGCCGATTGGGTTCACGTAGATGATCGCATAGATGTCAGTTGCTCCCAGTGCAGCTTTCTTCAGCAAACATTCAGCAAGAACACTGATTCCTCAATGGTGGGCTTGGAGGTACAGCGCTGTTTGGCCACGACATGTAATGGAGCCACTTTTTCCTGCGATTCCAAAGCAGGTGCCGTGTTTCTGGATGACGTTGAGGGATGGGACGTCGAGTTGGGCGGGCGGTACTCCATCCCGCTGAACAGCGCCACACGCTGGGGCTATATGAAGGGCGGCTACAGACTGGTGAGTCTCAAGAAATCCCAATCCGACTTCCTGCTGAAGGACAGCTTGGAAGGTGGATTCATGGAACTCGGCTTTATCTTCTAATTACAGGATTTCAGTCGGTCGGTGAAAAGCGAGACCAACTATCGTCAGGTCTGGAATCGCCAAATGGCAAATGCCTTGGCCTTAGATTCCGGAACTCAATAGGCAGACGGAAAGAGGGATACTTCGATTTCACCACCGTTCCTTTTTGTGAGCCCGACCGCCTGACGGCGTGTCCCAGCTCGACCCCGTAGGTCGGGCTCTTTTTTTTATTAGCCTCATTGCGCCTCTGTTGCCCCATTTAGCCGCTAGAAGCAACCATCGGCTGGGCTACATCCTTGCTCCTCGGGTTCAAGATAAGGCCATAAGGCGATTCCACAAGACTTCTATCGAGCCGGGGTGTACTCTTGACTTTTTAGGAATCCCCTGCGATTGGTTCAAGAGATTACGACCCTGATCGCCAATGGCACCAAAACGAGTACGAGCCTATGAAAAAATTGTTGCGCTCTTGGTGATATTTGTCTGTCTCGTGGGTCCCGTTTCCCAGGCTCTGGCGATGGAAGCTCTGGCCCTCAAGGGCTCCCCAGCCATGAAAACTCAAGAGAGGATTTGGGCAGATTGCTTGAACTCCCTGAAAAGAGCGAAATGAAGGCTCCAGCCGACTATCTCGACCCTGACGGACTGGTCATGGCGAAAGGAACTGAAGCGATCCTTTCGGAAGTTGGGTGTGATGGACGATGCGCAAAGTTCCAAATCAAACACGACCAAACAGACTATTGGACCGTGCTCACAATGAATGGGGAAAAGGTATTTGAATACAAAAAGTGAAGTTGAGATTTCCGCGTCGAATCTCGGCATCGGAAATAGGATTATGTCTGATGTGAGTCCTGTAAAAAGGATTGCAGACGAATTAGGCGTCAAGATCAAGCAGGTGTCGGCAGCGGCTGAACTTCTTGAGGACGGCTGTACGGTGCCTTTTATTGCCCGTTACCGCAAGGAGGCCACCGGTTCCCTGGACGAAGTTCACATAACAATTATCCGCGATCGTCTCGAACAACTTATGGAACTCGGCAAGCGGCGTGAGGCCATCCTGAAATCCCTGGAGGAACGTGAACTTCTCACAGAAGACCTCAGACGAGAGATCCTGGCTGCCGAGTCTATGGCGGAACTGGAAGACATCTATTTGCCATATCGGCCGAAGCGTCGTACCAGGGCTACCATTGCTCGGGAGAAGGGCCTGGAGCTCCTTGCGGAACAAATCTTTGCACAGGGTCCCTTTGATCCGGCAATCGAAGCCCGGGCCTTCGTCGATTTGGACAAGGGGGTGTTGTCAGTAGAAGATGCTCTGGCAGGAGCCCGCGATATCGTCGCGGAAAAGATTAACGAAGACTCTGCAGTGCGTGCAGCCACACGTAGGCTCTATCTTGAAGAAGCGCAGGTTCGCTCCAAAGTGATCGCGGGAAAAGAGAGCACAGGCTCAAAATACCAGGATTACTTCGACTGCCGTGAGAATATATCGTCCGCTCCCGGACATCGACTTCTTGCCATGTTCCGAGCCGAAAAAGAAGGCGTGATTTCGCTTCAGATCCGCCCGCCTGAAGAGGAAGCTCTGGAGCTGCTCGAAAAGTTGGTTATCAAAGCTCGCAACGAAGCCGGTCGACAGGTGAGACTGGCGCTTGAGGACGGATATAAGCGTCTGCTCGCCCCTTCCATGGAGACAGAGACACGCCAAGAGGCCAAGAAACGCTCTGACGAAGAAGCCATCCGAGTCTTTGCGGAAAATCTCCGTGAACTGCTTCTGGCCCCGCCTCTGGGGGCTAAACGAATGCTGGCTTTGGACCCGGGTTACCGCACGGGCGCAAAGCTGGTCTGCCTTAATGCTCAGGGAAAGCTGCTCCATCATGACACAATTTATCCCACCCAATCACAAAAAATGGCCGAGCAGGCCGCTACGATGGTTAAGGAATTGTGTCGGCGTTTTGAAATCGAAGCAATTGGCGTTGGAAACGGAACTGCAGGCCGCGAGACGGAGGCGTTCGTCCGTTCCCTCGGCCTGCCGAAAGGCATTACCGTGGTTATGGTAAACGAGAGCGGCGCTTCGATATACTCAGCTTCCAAGGCTGCCAGGGAAGAGTTCCCGGACCAGGACGTTACTGTACGCGGGGCAATATCAATCGGACGTCGCCTCATGGACCCCCTTGCCGAGTTAGTAAAGATAGATCCGAAATCCATAGGCGTCGGCCAGTACCAGCACGATGTGGATCAACCGGCTCTAAAACGCGGCCTGGACGACGTGGTAATGAGTTGCGTGAACCGAGTGGGTGTCGAGGTCAATACTGCCAGCAGAGAGCTTCTTACCTATGTTTCGGGATTGGGACCCGTCCTGGCGAAAAACGTTGTCATGAGACGTGAGAGCAACGGTCCTTTCCGTTCACGAAAAGAACTTCTGAAGGTTCCCCGGCTGGGACCCAAGGCATTTGAACAGGCCGCGGGATTCTTGCGTATTCGCGATGGGAAGAATCCCCTGGATGGAAGCGCAGTGCATCCTGAAAGCTACGCTATAGTAGAGCAATTTGCACGCGACATGGACTGCTCTGTAACTGATCTCATGGAAAACGACGAACTGCGCAAAAAATTGCGCCCTGAGAATTACATTACCGAAAAAGTGGGACTGGCCACGCTGAGAGACATCATGGCGGAGTTGGCAAAGCCGGGCCGAGATCCTAGAGACAGATTTGAAGCCTTCAGTTTCGCAGAGCAGGTAACTTCAATCGAAGACGTCAAACCAGGCATGCGGCTCCCAGGCATCGTGACAAACGTGACCAAGTTCGGAGCGTTTATAGACATTGGAGTCCATCAGGACGGACTCGCTCACATTAGCCAGCTAGCGGACCGTTTTGTGAAAGATCCCTCAGAAGTGGTGAAGCCACAGCAAAAGGTGATGGCAACGGTGCTGGATGTGGACATAGAACGCAAACGTATTTCACTATCCCTGCGCGAAAAGTGAGTCCCGACCCGCCACCGGATTTTCTGCAACAATTGGACATCCAAGAGCCTCTTCAGGATCCGTTTCCAAGAAAACCAGTCTATACCGATCTCTAAAATAATAGCCGATTGTAAATTCGCTTGAAAGCGCACTGGCATAAGATCTGAGCCAAAAAGGAAGGTTCGGCCACCTTTTCTAGCATGTGCGATCTGGAATTCTCTTGCGGCTCTGGTGGACAAAGCTGCCGTGGAGAATTAATTTCAGTCTAGAATTACCGGAAAGGGGTCAAAGCCATGAGTGTGAGTTGCTTACCTTCAGCGGAATGTGACGACGCACACGAAGCGAAACAGCTTTTCGACGTAGTGGGCCTTCTGTGTTCGATTTTTTTCGGGATACCCCTGGGCCTTGTGTTGCTGAGAATGGTCAGCGGTCTCAGTGATTCCATCGGCCGCACGGCTTACATGGAAATGCGTTTGCAAACGGATATTATCTTTAGTGTGATTCTGGCCGCGTGCACATTCGTTCCCATGGTGTATACGTACGTGCGGTACCGACGTAAAATGGAACTACAGAAATAGCCGATGAAGCAATAGTCCGCTGCGAACGTCCGTGTAGAGGCCGTATTGGAGTGATTTCTACACGCGTGGCTTTCTAAGTCTAGTGATATCAATGTATTGAGAGTGCGGAGCTAAACATCTGTCGCGTAGGGCAACCGTGAAACAATGATTTCGATTCTCTCGTTGCATCCGGTAGACCGACGATGTGTACCCCTATGTCAAGACAAAAGTGGTGACGAGCCCGGAAACAGGCCACCACTCTCTTCGGTCACAGCCTTCGGGCCGACTGGAATCAACGTCCGTCGTTGCCCCGGCATTTGGTTAAGATGGCATTTCTTATGTAATTCCCAATTACCTCTGCGGCCAACTTGTTTCCCGCTATGTTCCAGTGTGTGTCCCTGGGCTTGTATAGTGCTTCGCGCATCGAAGCAAGTTTGAATGGCTCCAGTAAATCAAGCTGCTTGACCTTCAAGTTTTCAAGTTCATGGGACAGCATCCTGTCGGGGAGCGCAAAGTCAAACTGATTCTGACTGCGATTGGACGTGGTCACAACTTCCGATTGAAGCGGAGAGTTCACTTGCATCTCATCAGGGATCATCACGGCCAGTAGATCTATACCTCTGGCACTGCATATTTCTTTCATCTTGCGCAACGGAGCTATGGCACCATCAAATAAGACCTGAAACTTATCGACATTTTTGAGAAAAATTCGGCTTCTCCCCATCTCACAGTGCATGAAAGTCTCATTAGTCAAAGTCGGTTTGTCATCCTCATAAACCGACTTTCCGTGGTAAATCTGTCCCTCATAACTGGCGTGGAGATCATAAATAAACTTGATAAATGAAGCGGCATACGAGTATGTCCAGATGCTCCTCTCATTCGGAAGGAAATCCCTCCCGATGAAGAAGCAGACCATAACCAAGTCGGGATTAAACTCCAAGCCTTCATGGACCAAGACAGAGAGAAAGTCTTCCGGGTCAAGCCACGGAATACCCATGTTTATGACCTCTGCCTTGCCACATTGATTGAGTTGCTTTTCCAGTAAGGTCATGAAGTTGAAGCGGTACGGCACTACGCCAAAAGCGAAAGAATCTCCAAGTCCCAGGATCCGGTACACGCCAGGCTCTTTCTCCTTTTTCCTCTCGACATCCTTAAACCCTCTGGAATTCAGCCGAAAATCATAGTCGTCGGCAAGGGGCTTGCCACGAAAGCGATTATAGGAGTTGTCATAAAAGATATATGAGGGGAAGATCTTGTTGCATAATCTCAGACCTATTTCCGCCAAAGAAAATGTCACGAGAGAAATTATTGCTATCTTAAGTAGAAGCTTCATCAGCGTGGGATATTTTCCTGTCACCGGTTCGTAGGCTCCTTCCGAAAGTTTTTCTCCTGTTAAACGGCAGCTCAGGATCAGTAGGTTGTGCGCCTTTTCTCACACAGTCGGGCTTTTTTGACAAGCTTGGCTTCATCTTATACCAACACTTGTAGCTGGAAAGCGAGAAAAGAATCATTTGACTCGTGGGCGCCCTTAAACTAAGATGTAAATAATGAAAAAGAGCCACACTTCCTGAGCAATAGGCTCGGATCAAAGACAAATCCAGAGACAAGACGGTCTAGATCTCGCAAGGGGTAAGTACAGGGTGGAAACAGCCCTACAATGGATAGTGGACTACGGATACCTGGCTCTTTTCTGCATCCTGATGTTAGGAATCATAGGCGCACCCTTCCCTGATGATCTCGTGCTGTTGTTCTCAGGTTACCTAATCTCGGCCGGCTATCTAAAACCTGTCCCTGCTCTTGCTTCGGCATTCTTCGGGAGTGTCTGCGGAATCACCGTTAGTTATGCACTCGGACGAGTTCTCGGGTTCGCTCTGGTCGAGAGGTATGGACACCGCCTCCACATCAAACAAGAGACCTATCACAGAATGAGCGTCTGGTACAATCGGTTTGGTCGCTGGGGACTCTTAATTGGTTACTTTATTGCAGGAGTGCGGCACTGGACAGCATTCTTTGCTGGTGTTTCAAAACTCAAGATGCCGTCATTTGCCTTTTTTGCCTATACTGGTGCTCTGCTCTGGGCTATTACCCTTTTGACTACTGGATACGTACTCGGTGAGGAGTGGACCTGCCTCGCAACGCACGGAAGTTGCTACGCATACATTTACCTATCAATAGGGATCTGCCTCGTCCTGGCTCTGACCGGATGGTTGATGCACAGGCGATTCGGCATACTCTCATTCATACCCATTAAGATGTTCGAAAAAAAGCCAAACACCGTCTCGTAACTGGCCGGAGTCTGCTACTGCCAAATTAACTGTTGCAGTACACCTCTGATACCAATGGCAATCAGCGCAAAGCCTCCGATTCGCTGCGGCATTGGCCACGCCGAAGCCTAGCTTCCTTCCCATCCTTGTTCCTATCGAAGGCCATAATTGCTACGCCGAATTAAGCAAAATACTCGTACACTCCAAGGGCAATAAGCACCAACCCGGAAACGGCGCCGGAATACTTGCCAAACCAGTGCATGCCGGAATACTTGCCAAACGCTATGCCAAACCAAATCGTAAGAATGCTTAATATCGCCGTAAATGCCAACATCAGAGCGACATCCAGCCCGAGCAGGCCCGCGCCAATCCCGTTGCTCAAATTGTTCAACGTTAATGCCAGGGCCAAGAAGCATCCTTCCTTCATGTCGATATGTCCGGAAAAATCCGTATCAGCAAGAAATGGATGATCAAGAATAGTAAGCATTTTTTTAAGAGGCGATTGACTAGCAAAACTGGTCGTTTTAAGGTATTCGGCCGC
>JBKQMK010000230.1:0-4164 GCA_052146735.1 Desulfomonilaceae bacterium
TCAATCGCGCAAGCTGTCTGGCAGTGGGTTCTTTACCTCCTATTTGTACTGGAACCTGTTTCAAACCATACGCGTCCCCAAAATAACCGAGTGCAGGGTGAAATACAAAGAAGCTCTTCCCCTTCACAAGGGCCAGGGCTTTTGTCAATTGCTCGTGTACCGCGTCGAGATCGGTCAGGTAGCCCTTTAGGTTCTCTTCGTACGGGTCCTTATGGCTGGGGTCGATTCGGATCAACGTATCGGCTATGGTTTGGGCTTGGATCTTCACAAGTCGCGGATCTAGCCACGTGTGCTGGTCTGTATCGCCAGCCTCATGGTGGTGCTCATGCTCTTCCGCCTCTCCATGACCATGACCATGCCCGTGGCCGTGGCCGTGTTCATGTTCCGCTTCATGCGCGGCTTCCTCGGCCTCAGCCTCTTCTTCAGTCATGGGCCGCAGCTTTATGCCCTGCTGGAGATCAACCACTTCCACGTTCTTGAAACTTGATCCTACTTTCTTGATCAGCGTCTCCTCGAAGGGAAATCCCATTTCAAAAAGGACCTGCGCCTTGGCCAACTTTGCCACGACTTTGGGGGTAAGCTCGAAGGTGTGGGGGTCTTGGCCGGGGCCGACCAGAACGTTGACTTCCACGTTGGAGCCTCCCACACGTTCCACCGAATAAGCGATAGGGTTGATGCCGACAAATACCTTGACTTTACCTCCCGGTTTGTCCGCGGCATTGGTCGGCGAAACAACCCACAAGGCAACCAGTAGTAACAGGATTACCGTGGCGAAACGCTTGTACATTGAACTTTACCTCCGTAAATCTATTGTGTGCTCGAGCTGGGGGCCGTTTAAATTGGTTTCATGAACATGCACGGTTTCATGGGCGCTTCGGTCGCAAACCACGTGGACCGCATTACAGGTCTCACATTCCTCAAAATGATGCTCCGTCGTGAATGACTCCCAGTGAGTCCGCTGGTTGGGCATCATGACTCCCGTCCCCTTGCACAGGGGACATACGCTGTCTAGGGCGACCATCAGCGCTGTCCGTATGAATTCGGATCTGTTCGAGATCCCTTTCATTGAGTCCCTCAGAGACTCTGGGACCTTGAATGTAATGATGTCTAGTTTTTCTTTTTTCATGGGCACGTTTCCTCAAAAACTCGCCGGATTTTCAAACCACATAATTATTACCGAGTAACACTCGTTATGTCAAGGCATCCTGGCTTGTGTGAGGGCATGTACGGAGAATTCATTTGCAGATTATCCCAAGGTCACAACATCCCACAGTCGGTCATACAGACCTTCTGGTCCTTCTTCGTCATGGTGGTGGCCGCCCTCATCTCCGTCATGCCCGTGGCCATGCTCGTGACCGTGCTCGTGCCCATGTTCATGAACCTCTCCGTGATCATGCTCGTGGCCATGCTCATGACCATGCTCGTGAGCCTCTCCGTGATGGTGGTCGTGACCCTCTCCGTGGTGGTGGTCGTGACCCTCTCCGTGGTGGTGATGGTCCTCGCCATGCTTGTGCCCGTCGATGTCTCTCAAATCATATTTGCTTTTTGCCTTATGATCGTGGTTGAGACCATGTTCATGGACATGGTCGTGGCTGTCTCCCCCGTGCTTGTCATCAATATCCCTCAAGTCATATTTGCTCTTGGCCTTGTGCTCATGGTTGTGACCATGCTTATGTTGATTTTCTGAGTCACCATCGCTACGGGCAATCAAGAGGACTTTTCCGTCGCGCGCGGCTGGGGTCCTGATGGCTGCAGACTCCAGTGAATAGGTGGTGCCGGAATAGTTGGAGGCTTGATGGCTCCCGTCATCGTCCGACAGCAATGGGAACCCGTATGCGGTCGCCGTGGCCAGCACAAAGAGAAAGAACAGAATCGCCAATACCTTTTTCATCTTCAACTCTCCTTCAAAGCAGGCGAGAACTGCGCAGATGAGTTCCCTAGAATTCGAACGTGGATGAGAATTCACCACCAATAACCGCATCAAGAGTCCTGTCGGGTCGAGTTCCAAATAAGTTTCCGGCGGTTCCCGTATGCCAGGCGGGGACGGACCTGTCTATGCACGCGTAATTGAACCACTTGCCCGGCTGCCAATAACCCAAGACCATTCCAATCTTCCATCGGTCCAGAATCTTCCAGTCGAAGCCTGTATCGATCTCATAACCAAGGCCACGGTCGGGAATGTTCGGCGATGCAGCATACCGATTGAAATTGAAATTTATGTTGCCATCTACTGCGGCCGGAAAGTTACCTGCACCCGCGTTCGGACCGATACTCCCCCAGCTATAACCGTTGGATGTCCTTTCAGCCCAAGCAAAGCTACCAAAGACGTTCAGGTTAGCGGCTACTGCGTAGTCGATTCTGGCAGCTAAGACAGAGGCATCTCTTACATAACCGTCATGCGACAGATTGTAGGCGTTCAGCCCTGATCCGTAGTCGTAACTGAAAATGTACGCGTAAGGCCGGAAAACGCTGAAGTTGCCGAGATAAGCGTCAAAATGGGGGTGCCACACAAAGGCCGCGGGTTGTTTGTCAATTAAGGTTCCATTCCTGCGGTCGGGGCCGGGAGTCATGGCGTACATAAGGCTAACTTTCGCCGGGCCTGCCATGCACCCCAGTTCCACCATGTATCGCCACTGCTCGATGTATCTTGTTTCAGGAAACCCGTTCGCGAGAACTATCCCAGTTGGGTCTGAATTTCGATCGGTCCAGTACAACCAAGCTGCTTCCGCGTTGAAGAAAAATCGTCCGTTATAGTACTTGGCAAAGATAGAGCCGTGGTTGTAGTCCGAATCTTGGGCCAGCCGTGGAGCAACACCCGTCGGCGTCAACGGAGCCTCAGGGCCAATATGAAATCTGCCGAAATATGCGGAAATTCCCGCATGGAGGGGTCCGTTGGAGTAAGTCATGAAAGCCAAAACGTCAGTTGATGTGCTCCCGCTCTTGTCCATACGACTGAAATACTGCCGTGTTGTGCCAGGTGTCACCAGAGTCAAATCGAAAGGATCTCCCAAGGCGGCAGCCAAGAACGGAACACTGGAAGTCCCGACGAACCTGTATGGATAATAGCCGATTCCGATGTCCAGAGGCCCATACGGCGCCGCAAGAACAATTGACTCGGTCGTAAGGCCATCTATATCGTACTGCAGACCGGTTCCCCATCTCCATGGTCTTTTCCCAATTCCGAACACACCCCAGGGCGTTTGAGCGGTAACCCATAACATGGTCCACTGCCCGTCGCTGAAGGCGTTGTTCACGCCAGGAGCGTCTTGTGTGTGATAGTATGAGTTTTGGAGCTGCCCCCATGTGCCGAGCCAGTACTTGCCGGTAATCTTGATCGCCGGATTTATCTGGAATTTCGGATTGAATTCGACCCAGAAGTAAGACGTTCCCGAGTCGGCACTGGTGATTATATTTGTGTCAAACACTCCACCGTCCCAGAAGTTCAGATTCCCGGTTGTGCCTGGGCCGTTGTCCACGTTGTAAGGTCCGAAAAATCCCTTCTGCCCTGTCTGGTTATACCATTCGTACTTCCAGTTGAAGGAAACGTCCAAATCGGCCAGTTCCCAGGCATGGGCTGAGGTCCCTCCCAGACCAAAGCATATGCACAACGCAATACCCACCGCTACAGTCCAAAATCTCCCCATAACCCATCCTCCCTTCATAACAGCAAATATTCGCCACAGCCATTTATGGTTACTTCTGCGAAATCAAACTGTTCCTGGTGGCCCAACCGAATCGAAGCCCTAGGTCTTGATTCCGCCGTTTCGAGACAGCAGCCTTCATAACTGGGCGGAACCTGAAATTATCTCGGTTTGGCGCATCGGGAAGCCGAACCTAAATATTACTTTGTATTATTATGGTGCCTAATAATACGGGGTACTACCACGACGTGTCAAGGACTATTTTCTCAGATTCCGAAATTTGCAGCCAATGGTGACGAGGTAACGTAGCCCGCGCATTTTCCCGATCCAGAGGCCGTTTCCAATGAAAGATTTGGGGTGTGCAAGACAGGTTTCGTAACCCTTGGAAGCGATGCTAATTGATGAAGACGTGCGCCTACACGTGCCAGGCAGGAAGCTAGATTCTTGGGCTGAAAGTGAAGGGGATCGATAAGAGACCGATCAGTCCCTCAGCTGGATCACATTTTGATCACGCGCTGAGGGA
>JBKQMK010000231.1:0-15996 GCA_052146735.1 Desulfomonilaceae bacterium
GTGCGTCCTTCTTCATTCTGTGATGCGCTTCTATGATTTCCACATCGTATGCATCACCCAGAACGCGGGCCACTTTCTCAACAAGGTTGAACAAAAGATTCACTCCCATGCTCATGTTAGGAGCAACGAGGCATCGCGTACGAGACCCCGCCTGTGAAAGCTCCTGTTTTTGATCCTCTGAAAAGCCGGTGGTGCCGACCACTATAGCTTTTGCCGCTGCCGCTGCGGCCTTGACGTGCTCAACAGAGGCCGCGGGAGCGGAGAAATCAATCAGAATGTCACATTCATTTAGCACTCCCTCCACGTCAGCCATGATGGGGATCCCTAAACGTCCGATTCCCGCGTTTTCACCTGCATCGCTGCCTAAAGCCGGATGTGCTGGCCCTTCCAGCGCTCCTGAGATTTCAATGTCCGGATGATCATGACCCAGGGCCAGGATCCTTTTTCCCATTCTACCGCCGGCTCCGCTCACAGCAATTTTCATTCTTAACTCCGTTCTACAATATTCCGTACCTCTCCAGCACGGTCTTCAATTTCCCCAGATTGGCTTGGGACGGTGGACACAGGGGCAGGCGGAACTCGGGGTCAATCTTCCCCATGAGACCAAGAGCGGCCTTGATGGGAATCGGATTGGTCTCCAGGAACATGGCCTGACAGAGTTCGAATAGCTCAAAGTGCATAGCCCGAGCCTTGTCAATTTCACCTGCCAACATGGCGTTCACCAGCGAGACCATTTTCCCCGGTACAATATTGGTGACGACAGAGATAACACCCTTGCCGCCTAGCGCCATCAGAGGGAACGTCATCTGGTCGTCGCCTGACAAGACATCGAATCCGGACCCACAGAGCCGAATGACCTCGCTCATCTGCATTATCGAACCCGATGCCTCTTTGACCCCGACGATGTTAGGGATTCCGGCCAGACGCTCTACGGTCTGGTTCTCTATATTGACTGCGGTTCGCGCTTGAATGTTATAGAGAATGATCGGAATATCTACACCCTCGGCAACCGCCTTGAAATGTTGATACAGCCCTTCTTGAGTCGGCTTGTTGTAATATGGCGAAACCAGCAAAGCCCCGTCAGCGCCCACTGCCTTGGCATGTTTGGTAAGGGCAATGGCCTCTTCTGTGCTGTTCGAGCCGGTCCCAGCGATAACCTTGACCTGGCCTGCTACTTCTTTGACTGCAAGCTCGATAACGCGGTTGTGCTCTTCGTGGCTTAGGGCAGGGGATTCTCCGGTAGTGCCGCACGGGACGAATCCGCTGACCCCTCCGTCGATACCGAAGCGGATAAGTTTCTTGAAAGCCGCTTCATCCACTCGGCCACCCTTGAACGGAGTCACTATGGCGGTAAAGGTTCCTGAAAACATCCTCTGCTCCTTTAGATCGATTTGGAGTATTCCGGGGGAATCCTCTCCCCACGAATGAGATCTTCGTAACTTTCCCTGTCTCGGATCACGAAATATTTGTCGCCGTCAACAAGGACCTCTGCGGCCCTCGGGCGCGAATTGTAGTTTGACGACATAGAAAAACCATAGGCGCCTGCGCTCATCAACGCCAGCAAATCTCCTGACTGGACAGCTTCCATGTCTCTGGACTGCGCCAAGAAATCGCCTGATTCACAAATGGGGCCCACAAGATCGGCAACAATCCTACCCTGCGGAGCCGCCGCGCTCCTCTTCCTGGTAACTTTCTGGACCGCATGGTACGCCTCGTAAAGGCTCGGGCGGATCAAATCGTTCATAGCTGCGTCCACGATCACGAAATTCTTAATCGGACCTTGTTTCAGATAGAGGACTCTCGTCACCATGATCCCCGCGTTGCCCACCAGTAGCCGTCCAGGTTCCAGGATTAGCTTTACGTTCATATCTGCCAGACGTTGAAGAATGGCTTCACCATACGCAGCGGGCAACGGCGGCGCCTCTGCGTCGTACGGGATGCCGAGCCCGCCACCTATATCCAGGTACCGGATCTCAACACCATTGGAACGGAGAATGCCAATCAGCTCCTTGATTCGGTCCACAGCGTCCAAGAACGGAGACAGTTCTGTCAATTGGCTGCCGATATGACAATCGACACCCACCGGTTGGATTCCGTTCATGTCGAGGGCCTTGCGATAGAGCCCGACAGATTTCTCTACATCTATCCCAAACTTGTTCTTTCTTAAACCGGTGGAGATGTACGGATGAGTGAGCGGGTCTACGTCCGGGTTGACACGCAGGGCTATACGGGCACGCTTTCCAAGTGTTTGAGCCCGGCTATCCAGGAGGACCAACTCCTCTTCCGACTCAATGTTGAACATGAGAATGTCTGAGGTCAGCGCCTCATCCATTTCAGAGGCCTTCTTTCCTACGCCCGAATAGACGACCCGGGATGGATCTATCTCGGCTTTCAAAGCTCGATAGAGTTCGCCCCCCGATACAATGTCAACGCCTGCGCCCAGATTCCCGAATATCCTGAGAACAGCGAGGTTGGAGCACGCCTTCATGGAGTAGCATATCAAATGATCGACCGAGGCAAAGGGCTCCTGAAAAATTTTGAAGTGTCTTTCAAGAGTCTCTCGGCTGTACACGAAAAGTGGCGTTCCCAATTCTAGGCAGATTTGGGTTATGGGGACATTTTCGCAGTACAATTCGTCGTTTACGTAATGAAAATGGTGCATCTATATTCTCGATTACGGATTGAATTTCACGGCTTCGGAACCGGCACGCCGCGATTCATCCGCCGGCCTTCCCTCAGGAAATGAAGTGACCTGATAACGGTACGTGACACCCTTGCGTACTTTGCTGTCGAGAAACCGAGGATCGCGAAGGGGCTCCGGGTTTATTTTGGCAAACATCTTTCCCGCTTCAGACCGGTAAATGTTGTAACGAGTCTCCTCACTCGGTATGTTCACACGATCCCAAACGATGGTTATTCCGTCGCGGGTGGGAGGACTTGTAGTGACGTTCTCGGGCGGTTTCCATTGAACTGAGGGCACAAATACCTTGGCGAGTGGCGATGGCTCGGATTCCAAAGACACTCCTCGGTTCATCTTGAGTGACCGCACAACATAATAATACGTTTTCTCCTTTTCTACGTCCTTGTCTAGAAAGGAGGTCTCGTCGCGTTTCGTGCCTCCGATGAGCTTCATCTCATCGACTTTTTCCGTGCCACCACGATAAATCCGGTAACCTCCGACGCCGGCTGCCCGGGGAGGAGTCGTCCATTCCAGATTTATCCCGCCATTATCCCCGTCCGCTCGCAAACCCTGCGGTGCTCGTGGAACTTCGTCAAAGACAACCGTCACATCCTGGCTGGGACGCCCTTCCCTTCCTTTCAGATTGTACGTGCTGACAGAATAGGTATAAACGTTCCCGGGCGTCACGCCTTTGTCCGTGTACAACACTTCTCCTTTGTCGATAACAGCATTCGTCGGGTTCTGGAAATCCACGTTCGCGTAAATGCTTTTCTTTTCTTCACAGTTTTCGCACTCTTCCCCGACCTTTTGGGCCGTTCTATAGACTTTGAACCCTGAAGTATCCGTTAAGAGCGACCCGTCAGCATTGGACAAAGGGACGTGCCACTTAAGTGTTGCCATGTCGGGATACCCCTGTGCTTCAACCAGGCCGACCTCTCCCGGTACTGTGGCCGTGGCAGGGCGCGGGCTCGTCTTGTATCCGCATCCAGTGAGAAAAGACGACACAATGAGAATCCAGGAAACTCGCCGCCACGGTTGCTTCAACCCTTCCTCTTTCCTCTGTTTTTTCGCTTTCCCACACCCTGAGCATGAGCTTGTAGGAAAGCTCGGGCTGCCTGAATCTGTTCCATTACCCGCGCACGGGAAGTAGCGCCCGCGTGATTTCGAGCCTCAACCATATCCTCGGGAGTGGGCACGCCACCTCCAATATGTTCGCCGGTACCGATGCCCGAGCCTCCACCAATCATGCCACCTATCAGGGAATGGGCTTCTCTAAAAGGAACACCCTCTCGAACCAGCCGATCAGCCAAATCCGTGGCGGCCATGGAAGGGTCTGACGCAGCGGCCAACATCGTGGCGCCGTGGAACTCGATCCCCGGAACCAAACCAGCCATAATTTCCAGGCATCCCCGCACTGTATCCACTGCATCGAACACAGGTTCCTTGTCTTCCTGAAGATCTTTGTTGTAGCAGAGCGGGAGCGCTTTCAAGGTCGTCAATAGGGCCACAAGATCCCCATACACGCGGCCCGACTTCCCGCGTATCAACTCGCATGCGTCAGGATTCTTTTTTTGCGGCATAATGCTCGATCCGGAACAGAACGCATCGGGGAGCGAGCAGAAGCCGAACTCGTAGGAGGACCAGAGAATAAGCTCTTCGGCAAACCGGGACAGGTGCATCATCACCATAGACGAGTCGAACAGGAATTCCACCGCAAAATCCCTATCTGAGACGGCATCCATGGAATTGGCAGTCAGCCCGGAGAATCCCAACATATTCGCAACTGCCTCTCTGTCGATGGGAAAGGTGGTCCCGGCAAGGGCAGCAGATCCTAGCGGCATTTCATCGGTTCGTTTCGCTGTATCCGTGAAGCGCGTCCAGTCGCGCTGAAACATCGCGAAATAGGCCATCAGGTGATGCGAGAGACGTACCGGCTGCGCACGCTGCAGGTGGGTATAACCCGGCATGATCAGGTCGATATCCTCTTCGCTCTTGGCTGTCAGCGCTACCATCAAAGCCAGGAGATCCGCCCTCACGAGGTCGTTCTGATTCCTGAGATAGAGACGAAGGTCAAGAGCGACTTGGTCGTTTCGACTCCTGGCAGTGTGGAGCCTGCCGGCAACTTCGCCCATTTTCTCTTTCAGAGCTTCTTCAACATTGATGTGGACATCTTCCAGCTCTTCGCGAAATTCCAGTCTTCCCCGCTGAATGTCGATAAGGACTTGCGTAAGACCCTTTTCAATGGTGCGGGAATCCTCGGAAGGAATAATGCCTTGCCTGCCAAGCATCTTGACGTGAGCTATGCTGCCGGCAATGTCCTCAACAAAGAGTCTCTTATCAAAGGAAATGGACGCATTGAAACGGGCGAACGTCGGGTCCATCGAAGACGCAAAGCGACCCTTCCGGATCCCCGCGGGTTTTCCCAATCTTCTCTGATCTGGCTTTTTCACTCGTTTCGCCATCGACGTCTCCGCCGGGGTGCTGTATTGATTGTTTCCTTACCGAGTCCGGCCTAGGAGCCTGTGCCATGGATTCGGGAAAGTCCCGCGGACCGCGGGATGACGCAACAGCCTCCTACTTCTTGTTTCTCTGCATCATTGAACGAATTCTCAGGCGCAACGCATTGAGTCTTATGAATCCTTGCGCCTCCGCCTGAGAATACACCTGGTCCGCTTCAAACGTGGCGAATCGGTGATCGTACAATGAGCAGTCCGATCTTCTGCCCGTTACCGTCACGCTTCCCTTGTAGAGCTTCAGTCTCACGTCACCGGACACCACAGACGCTGCCTCGTCTATCGCGGCTTGAAGCACCATCCGTTCCGGCGAGAACCAGTACCCGTTGTAGACGAGCGCCGCATACCGAGGCATCCACTCGTCTTTGAGGTGCATCACCTCACGGTCGAGAGTAATCGACTCGAGAGCACGCCTGGCAGCGTGAAGGACAGTCCCGCCGGGAGTCTCGTACACGCCTCGACTCTTCATTCCCACATAACGGTTCTCTACCATATCGACCCGTCCCACCCCATTGCGGCCGGCAATGGAGTTGAGATCGGCCAGGAGGCTTGCAGGAGAGAGAGCCCGACCGTTGACTGCAATCGGGTCCCCTGCTTCAAAGGTGATGACGATCTCTTCCGGTGAATCTGGTGCGTCCGTCGGGTCTACAGTGAGCACATACATGTCCCGAGGAGGTTCTGCCCACGGATCCTCCAATATCCCTCCCTCGAAGCTCAGGTGGAAGAGGTTCCTGTCCATGCTATATGGCTTTTCAGCTGTCGAAGTTACCGGGATCCCCTTCTCTTGAGCGTAGGAGATGAGGTCTGAGCGGGAATGCATGTTCCAAAGGCGCCAGGGGGCAATTACCACGATCTCCGGATCTATTGAGAGATAAGCCAGCTCGAAACGAACCTGGTCGTTCCCCTTTCCGGTGGCGCCGTGGCTCACCGCATCGGCTTTCTCCTTCGCGGCCAGCTCCATCTGGGCTTTGGCTATGCAGGGGCGGGCGATTGAGGTGCCTAGGAGGTAGGTACCTTCATACGCAGAATTCGCCCGCAACATGGGAAATACAAAGTCCCGCACGAATTCCTCACGGAGATCGACAATGTGTATAGAAGCAGCTCCGCTGGCTTTTGCTTTTTCTTCAAGAGGTGCCAATTCCTCCCCTTGCCCGAGATCAGCAGCAAAGGCCACCACCGGGCAATTATAAGTATCGATAAGCCAGCGGAGGATCACGGACGTATCCAGACCGCCAGAGTAAGCCAGCACGATTCTGTTAACCTTCTTTTCCTTCACGAAGCCTCCCTGATTCACAACTTGATTCGGCCTGGCGCCCAGCGCTCAGGCCATCTTACGCCAATCCGGCAAAGTACAAGCTCCTCGTCATATTCCGACCAGCATTTCCAGGATCGCCTTCTGAACGTGCAGTCTATTTTCCGCCTGTTCCCAGATGAGCGAGTGCTCTGATTCCATGACTTCGTCCGTAATTTCTTCCCCTCGGTGCGCGGGCAGGCAATGAAGCACGTAAACTCTCGGGGCAGCATTTTTCAAAAGGTTTAGATTCACCTGATAGTTCTTGAATACCCGCTGTCTCTCCAGAATTTGATCTTCCTGACCCATAGAAGCCCAGACATCCGTGGAGACCACATCCGCCTCTCGCACCGCCTCGATAGGGTCGCGCATAACGCGAACACGCCGTGAGCTGGATGGCACCACAGGATCGTACCCATCCGGACACGCCAGCGTCAAATCGAACCCCAAGAGATCGGCGGCAGTGATCCAAGAGTTTGCCACATTGTTCCCGTCGCCAACCCACGAAGCTTTCATGCTCCTGATATCCAGGCCCGCTTCCTGAAGTGTAAGGAGGTCACCGAGCACCTGGCAGGGATGGAGGAGATCGGAAAGCCCGTTTATTATGGGCACACTTGACCACGTTGCAAACTCTTCCAGGATTTCGTGGCCAAACGTTCGAATTATGATTCCGTCGAGATACCTGGACAGAACTCTTGCCGTATCGCGAATGGGCTCGCCTCGACCCACCTGTATGTCCGCCCAATTCAAGAAAATGGCGTGGCCGCCGAGCTGGTGAACGCCCACATCAAAGGAAACCCGGGTACGCGTAGACGGCTTCTCAAATATCATTCCGATGCAGCGACCCTCCAGCGGGCGAGACGTACCTTTGCCGGGGATTTCCCGCTTCATCTCACTGGAGCGGTTGAGCAGCTTGAGAATTGCCTCCGCTGAATGATCTGACAAGTTTAGGAAATGTTTTTGCCGTTCCATGCTCAGCCACCCTTTGCTCGGCCCAGGATGAGGTCCAGAGCAGTTGCCATTTCGTCGATCTCCTGATTGGTAATAATCAGTGGAGGCAGGAACCGCAAAACGGTTTCAGCGGTGCAGTTAACCAAGACACCGGCCTCCCTCATGGCAATGGCAAAGTCCGCGCCTGGTACCTTCAAATCAATGGCCTGCATCAAGCCAAGCCCTCGAACTTCACGGACTACTTCATGGCCGCGGGCCAGTTCTTCCAGCCGTGACCTCAGGTGATTGCCCTTTTCCTGTACGCTCTCGAGAAAACCCTTTGACAGGATTTCTCCGATTACCGCGAGGCCCGCAGCCGCAGCTAGCGGATTGCCTCCAAATGTCGACGCGTGAGTTCCCGGCCCAAAGGTCTTGGCCACTTGATTCGTGGCCAGGAGGGCTCCCATAGGCACCCCTCCGGCGATCCCCTTTGCCAGGGTCATGATGTCCGGTGTGATCCCGAAGTGCTCGTAAGCAAAGAGTTTTCCCGTCCGACCCATACCTGTCTGTACCTCGTCCAGGATTAGCAGGCAGCCGGCGTTGTTGCATAATTGTCTGACATTACTTAAGAAGTCTCCGGGCGGCATTCGTACACCACCCTCCCCCTGGATCGGCTCGATCATAATTGCAGCCGTGTCCGAGGACACAGATTGCTCAAGTGCCTTTAGGTCGCCGAAAGGAACATGCGAAAAGCCCCGAACTTCCGGTTCGAAACCCTGCCGGTATTTTGTCTGGCCCGTGGCAGCCAAGGTGGCGAGGGTTCGGCCATGGAACGATCCCTCCATGGTAATGATCTGATAGCGTTGATGCTCTCCTCGATCGTGAAAGTATTTTCGCGCAAGCTTGATTGCTGCCTCGTTGGCTTCAGCACCGGAGTTACAAAAGAAAACCTTTTCCGCGAAAGAGTTTTCCGTCAAGAGCTTGGCCAACTTGATCTGGGGCTCGATATAGAACAGGTTGGAGACGTGAATCAGCTTCTTTGCCTGCTCGGATATGGCTTGAGCCAATGCTTCGTTGCCGTGCCCCAAGCAGCAGGCAGCAAGGCCACCGATGAAATCAAGGTACGTCCGGCCGTTACTGTCGGTGACCTTGGATCCTGAGCCTTCCACCAACATCACCGGGGTCCTGCCGTACGTGTTGAACACGTATTCGTTGTTCATAGCGATGAAATCATAGGATTCCATGGCCGGCCCTCTCTCCGTACGCATTTGACAACTTGCCTCCTATCCACACAATTCCAGCCTCCTTCAGGTCCCTGGCGGGGGCTCGCGAAGGATCTCCGTGCCAATACCCTCATCTGTAAGTATTTCAAGAAGCAGAGCATGAGGGACTCTGCCATCGATAACATGTGCCTTGGGGACCCCGCCACGCAGGGCAACCAAACAACACCGGATCTTTGGAACCATGCCACCCGAGGCCACGCCTCTGTTAATGAGATCCTCGGCTTTCTCCTCTGAGAGACTGGAAATCAGCTCGCTATTCTCGTCTACCACTCCCGGCACGTCGGTCAACACGATGAATTTTTCAGCCCCCACAGCAGCTGCCAGCGCACCCGCCGCAGTATCCGCATTAATGTTGTAAGGCTTCTCACCTGGGCCTGATCCCACTGGAGCTATAACCGGAATAAAGCCGCGCTCCTCAAGCGAGGTAATCAACTCAGGATTGATCTTGTCTACCTCGCCGACAAGGCCAAGGTCTTCATCTGTGCCCGCGAGTCTTGCGGGCCTGGCCTTCCTGGCTTTTATCAGGCCACCGTCCCGGCCGGAGATGCCTACTGCCTTGCCGCCGTGGAAGTTGATTCTGGAGACGACGTCTTTGTTCACCTTGGCCACAAGGACCATCTCCACGACATCCATAGTCTCCTCATCGGTAACGCGTAAGCCGCTAACAAACCGGCTCTCTTTACCCAACTTCTTGAGGAGTTCCCCGATCTGAGGCCCGCCGCCGTGAACGATTATCGGCTTTATTCCGACGAAGCTGATAAGAGCCACGTCTTCCGCGAAATCTCTTTTCAGGCGATTGTCCGTCATCGCGCTGCCGCCGTACTTGATCAGGACGCGCTTTTCCCGGAAGGTCCTGATGTAGGGGAGCGCCTCTACAAGAATCTTTGCCCGCTGAGCGGGGGGAGTATTCGCGTGTTTTGCCGTAGCCATCATTTCACAACTCACTTGAAGTTACGTCAGCAACATATTGATGAAATAGGCCAAATTCATAACAAAGTCAAGGCGATTCGCTCCGCGCTGGGAGATTTTGCGAAAACTTATATGTTACCACATCCAAACAATTTCGCCACGGCAGCGTTCAAATTCAGTGCTACTCGGCGTCCATAGGCTTAATGGCTGTCACGATCATCTGATGGCCGTACTTGGTAAGACCTATGCCGGCATCTACGAGCTTTCTGAAGGGACGCAAGAAAGAAAACTTCACCGTTAAGTCTCTCTCAGGATGATAGAGTTTTCTCCTCAAATTAAAGGATCTGGTCCGAATACGAATGTGTGAGAACCCGCATTCCGTGAGCAAACGGCTGATGGTGGTCGGCTCGAAAAGGAAAATGTGGTCCGCTCCGTTGAGGTATACCCACTCGGGTCCGTTGACCCAACGGGAAAGAGAAGCAAAATTGGTAGTGGCCAGGCGCAGCAGACCCCCGGGCCTCAGGACTCTATATATGTTGGTCACAGCGTTCCGAGGCGATTGCAGGTGTTCTATTACATCCCACATTTTGACTACATCCATAGAGCGCACCGAGGCCTCAAAATCCTCTGCCGTGTCCACGATGATGCGATGAATGCCCTTTGCTTCTAGATGCTGCACAGCGTCGCGGTTTATTTCAACTGCCCATGTCTCCCAGCCAGACTGAGCCGCTACGGACAGGAACCATCCCCGTCCTGCCCCTACCTCGAGCATGCGGTTGAGCCGTCGAAAGGGCTCCAGAGCAGCAACTTCTAGCCCGAATCGGCGTTTCTGGGCAGACGTCAGTTCGTCCTCTCCCATGCTGCCGGTTCCGGAATCCGTCTGGATTTCCAGATGGCGAGACAGCCTGGGACTCACGAAGACAAGCCCGCAACTCCGGCACCGCACGTGGCGAAATCCCTCTTTGACAAAGAGTAGATCGTGATCTCTACCAAAGCAAAGATCGCACGCTGCTACAGATTCTAATTCCAGCGATTGCTCCAGATCAAACCTCTCGATGACATCTCATTTCCGCCCTGAAACGTAGCCGGCAGAGACGCCGGCCCTACCATTAGCCGGGTAAGACCGGCCCCCGTGCCGGTTACCAATGCCCTGCTAAGGGTTAAGTTTCGTAATTATAGACTGAATCTCGGCAAAAGTGAAAACTGAGCCTGAAAGAGCACGACCCTTGATAGTCAGAGGGAATCGTGGTAGTGAAGCCGGGACCTTAGACGAGATGCGAGGCGGAAAAGTGGACTTGAAAGCGATCGCGGATTTCCTGTTCGAGGTGGGAATGTTGAAGAGAACGCCTCGGTCG
The DNA here is from genome assembly GCA_052146735.1 of Desulfomonilaceae bacterium. Classification (GTDB taxonomy): domain Bacteria; phylum Desulfobacterota; class Desulfomonilia; order Desulfomonilales; family Desulfomonilaceae; genus CAWBBA01. The sequence continues at coordinate 10,962 of JBKQMK010000231.1, forward strand.
GGTTTTCAATTTCTTGGGACCGGCCACGAGACCGTCGCGGAACATAGCCTTCGGGCCGCGGTGATCGGTTACGTGCTGGGCCGGCTTTCCGGAAACTTGGCAACCGAGCGAGTGGTTCTCATGTGCCTGTTTCATGACCTGGTGGAGGCCAGAACCGGAGATCTAAACTACGTCAATAAGAAGTATGTCAAGGCAGACGAAGAAGCGGCAGTTAGGGACATGACCGCAAACCTCCCCTTTGGAGAAGAGATACGACTCTTGGCCGATGAATTCAACGGCCGGGCTACCCAGGAAGCCGAATTCGCGCACGACGCGGACCAGATAGAGATGATCCTTCAGTTAAAGGAACTCGGGGACCTGGGAAACCGCTATGCGCGCGACTGGATAGACTCGGCCAGGAAGAGGCTGCGTACCGATGAAGGGATGCGCCTTGCTAGAAGCATCCTCAACACAGACTTTTCCGCATGGTGGTTCAAGGAAAAAGAAGACCAATGGTGGGTGCACGGGGATCAGCGAGAAAAAAGCGAAAAATAGCTTGCGGACTCGAGGACACCGATGAAAAGTCATAATAATTCTCTCGGCTTCGTGGGACTTGCTTGCTGCCTCGTGCTTACGCTCTGTTCAGGTTCCTACGCCGCATCGGGGTATGATGAGCCCGCGCAGCGGGTGGGACAAGATATTTCAGCGCACGTCATGACCGGCCTGAAGCTGGCTGCGGGTGATGAAGACCGGGCCAAGAAGTATCACTGGCTTTTCAGAGAACACTCGCCTGAGGAACCGGTCCGCGAAACTGAAAGCGCTACTGTGTTGGAGAAACTGGACCGGGAAATAAAGCTTGCCCGCAAGGTTTACCTTTCAGGCGAAACTGACAATGGAATCCTGAAGTACCGAAGCGTAGTGGATCTCTTTGAATCCATAGTGGATGACATTCCACCCGGTCACCCACTCTTGAACGAGATGGAACAGCGGTTTTCAATATTTGACGAACTTGCCACCAAGATCCTAGGGCCCGTGGACCTCGAGCCCAGAGAAGATCTGGCCGGACAGGTCTTTCATTTGATGGAAAAACGCCGGATCTGCCGGCGGAACCTCACCTTGAAGAAGGCAGGGGTTCTCGCATTCTTCGATGTTCCCACCAGCCTTTTGAAAGAGGAATCGGAGATCCTCAAGAAACTGTTGGAAATCAAGGAAGATGTGCCGACCTCCGACGTCCGACAGACAGAGGCGACCCTCAAGACCAAGCTTGCTCAAGTCCGGAAGTCGCTGCAAAGGAGTTCGCCCAGGTACGAACTACTGCGACGCGGAACGCCGCCACCACTCGGGGAGGTGTGCCGAGAACTGTTGGGTAAAGACGAGATGATTCTTGATTTCAATCTCTTCTCGGACCGCATGGTCTTGGGGGTCATAACCACAGAGAAGGGGATATACTATCAAGTTCCTGTGAATCGGGCCGAGATCGATAAGGGCGTCTTTCAAGTGCAGGAGAAGCTCAGGGAATTCACGACCGGGGAGCGCTCGAGCTTTATGGGACACGCATGGAAAGAGCCGTGCAGGCGTATTTACAGAACCCTTCTAGGGAAGCTTACGGCACTGCCATCTGACAAGAGCACATTCTTTGTGATACCCGACCGCTCACTTTGGTATCTGCCCTTATCGGCAATGCTGGACGCAGAAGATCGCCCGTTTGGGCGGGACCGACTGGTTTCAGTCATCCCATCTGTGGACATGCTGAGATTCGCTCGATCGTCGGTTCAGAAAAAGCTCCAGACATCTGCCGCCGGAGACCTTCTCCTTTTCGAGTCACTTCCGTGGATCGCGGAAGACGATGTTCGCGAAGGCGCGTCCAGCGATTCGCCAGGCAAGAAGGTCTCTCAGAAGACTGGCGAGGAAGAAAAGATAGAGCGTCTCATCCTAACCAATCCGGTGTATCCGAAACCCTCGGAGATCGTGATAAGCATTCAAAAGATGTTCAAAAAATTCGATGTCTGGGTTGGGCCCACAGCTACCGCAGAACGGCTCCTGGAATACAAGGACAAAGGGGAGGATGTGACGGTTCTCGCTGTCCCTTTAGCCATGACGGACACAGTGGGACCTGATCACCAGCCTTCTTTCTTCTTCGCTCCCGACAAGCGCGGCAGGCGAAAGTTTAAGGCGCGCGGACTGTTTGTGGCTCCTGTTCCGACGAGCCTCATGCTGATGCCCATCTCGTGGTTCGACGCACAAGATTTGAACACGTCTCTTGGAGAAGGACCGCTTCTGCTTAGTACAGCAATGTCGTACGCGGGTGTACGCATGGGTTTGCTGAATTACTCCGACCCGAACTGGGGGCCAGATGACCCGTTCGTGCTGGGACTTTTGAAAAAGGTGGCGGAGAAGACTCTGCCAGGTGAGGCATTGGCGGGCCTGGCGCGTGACATTCCGGCAGGCCTTGACGCGTCCTTCAGCGGAAAGCCGCCGAGTTGGACAGGATGGATACTGATGGGAGACCCCGGCAGGTGAGGAAGTCCCCGGGATTCCCTTTGAAAGGTTATAGCGAAAACCGCCCTGCGGTTGAGGAATTGCTCCCCTGCCAACGGTCGGCAATTCCTTGGCGTCATCACCTCACAGGATCATGTCGAAGCAAGCTTCTTGGCGAGCCTTGAGATAGTTCGTGAAGCGGTATTCTTGTGGAAAATGCCCTTCGAAACCCCTTTGTGAAGCAAGGCTGTTGCACCGCTGAGAAGTGTGCCCGAGTCGGCAGCCTGGGCCTCAGCGGACTGGAGAAACTTCTTAACCGCGGTCTTGACTTTGGATTTGTACGAAATGTTTCGGACGCGTCTTTCCTCGTTCTGACGCATCCTCTTCAAGGCGGATGGATGGTTGGCCATTAACAGCTCCTTCGAGAGGCTAATATTGTTAAATTTCCGGACACTTGCAAGTGAGACTACCTTGTCGAGTCCACCTGGATCCTGTCGACGGGGTTCCACCCCGGCGAATGGACCTCTATGCAAACATACTTTATGGCAGATAACGGCACCGTAAGTCAACCCATAATGAGCAAACCCAAACAAGAGCGCTTCTCCGAACAAAAGGCCATGACCCGCGCAGCGGGCGTGGTCGGCTTCTGGACCACTCTCAGCCGAATCCTGGGATTTGTGAGGGACATGGTCATTGCGCTTTTCATGGGCGCGGGCCCTGGCGCGGACGCGTTTTTCGTAGCTTTCCGCATTCCAAACCTCTTGCGGAGACTTTCTGCCGAGGGCGCCTTTTCCGCGGCATTTATCCCGACATACGTAGAGACCCTTCAGAAAAACGGCAATTCCGAAGCAGCACGACTTGCACGGATCACATTCACGTTCGCAGCCATTGTGCTCGGAGCGATGACCGTCCTTGGGATCATCTTCAGTCCTTGGATTGTGCGAGCAGTTGCCCCGGGCTTTATTGACAATCTATCCAAGTTCGAACTCACTGTGCACCTGAATCGGATCATGTTCCCGTACATTTTTCTAGTCTCTCTCGTAGCATTGGCATCCGGAGTTCTCAATTCCATGGGGCACTTTGGCGCGCCTGCCGCTGCTCCCGTATTGCTCAACTTGGCAATGATCGCCAGTGTAACGGTATTTTGCACCTATTTCAATGTGGAGCCTGCCTACGCACTGGCCTGGGGAGTGGTGGCCGGGGGAATCCTTCAGCTTTTGCTTCAACTCCCGTACCTGGGCGCAGTCGGAGTGGGGCTAAGGCCTGACTTCCATTTCAGATATCCAGCCTTGAAAAAGGTCGGGACGCTCTTCGTGCCGGCCGCCTTCGGTGGGGCTGTTTCGCAAATCAACGTTATGGTGGGCACCATCCTGGCGTCGCTGCTTCCCGCGGGCGGTGTCTCATGGCTTTACTATGCCGATCGCATAATGGAGCTTCCACTGGGTATCTTCGCGATAGCGCTCGGCACCGCGGTTCTCCCTTCCATGTCTCGGCAGGCAACCAGCGGAGACTTGACGGCCCTATCGAGGTCAGTGTCCTTTGCCCTCCGCCTTACAGCTTTTTTCACCATTCCCGCCTCAGTGGCGCTGATACTGCTACGGGCGCCGATCATTTCAGTGCTATTCCAGAGAGGCCTATTTACGGCGTTGGACACCAATGCAACAGCGTACGCCCTCTTGTGGTACACCGCCGGACTTTGGGCCTTCTCCGGCCTGAAGGTTGTTACTCAGTCGTTCTATTCCATGATGGACACCCGGACACCGGTCTGGGTGGCGATCGGCGCAGTCGCGGTGAATTTAGCTGCGGGATTGCTCCTCATGGGGCCCATGAAACAGGGAGGCCTGGCGCTGGCAACATCACTGGCAGCAGCCTTTAATGTGGTGGTTCTCTTCGCCATTCTCATAAGACGACTGGGACAATTCCCGACCACTGAATTTGCAGGTTCTCTGGCGAAGATTTCGCTCGCCTCGCTGATAATGGGGATCCCGTTGGTCTATGGCCGCACATTCGGGGACTGGGAGCGGGGGTTTACGCCCACAAACGGATTAGTTCTTGCCGGCTGCATCATGGTGGGACTAATTGGGTTCGCCATCGCGGCTTATGTTCTGAAGTGCAAAGAGATGCGCTCTCTGTTGTCCCTCCTACGCGAACATAAGAAATGAGCGTCTAGGGGGCACGGCACGCTGTGCCTTTTCGGGAAACCTGTCCCCAGCAGGCCCGCCTCTTCAAATGAACAAGTTTTCAGCCTTTTCCCGGGCAATGGTCGAAGTAGGAGTCGTCCCGTAATTGTGGCCCGGAAGCACGATGGTGTCTTCAGGCAGCGTGAAGAGCCTGTTGCGGATTGACGCCTGGAGCACCTCGTACGAGCCTCCCGGCAGATCGGTTCGCCCCACGCCCTCTACGAAAAGCGTGTCGCCGGTAATCACATACCCGGGAAAGTATAGGCAAATACCGCCGGGAGTGTGGCCGGGAGTATGGATAACCTTTACGGATTCATTTCCAAAGGAAATCGTATCCCCATCCTTGAGCAGAAGCCCCGGGGCCGGAGAAGGCTCTGCGTTGAACATCGCCAGCATGC
>JBKQMK010000232.1:0-12522 GCA_052146735.1 Desulfomonilaceae bacterium
GTTGGCCTTGGTAAGGTCGATTCCAAACCCGGCGTAGATGGGACGTAATTCTATCGGAAGCTGAAAGACTATACAGAACTCCCGCGCCACGCGGTTCCCCAAATCGCTCAGAACCTCGAAGGTCAGACTGTTTTTTTCTGTAGCGGATAACGAATTGTCGGGAGTTTCCGGAGAGATCGCCACGAGAGACGCACCGAGTTCTTTGATACGATCCAGCGCAAGCTGCAAAGACCGCAGCTCAATATTGCAATAGGGTCACCAGCCTCCCCGATAAAAGGACAACACCACGGGTCCGTCTTTTAAGATTTTCATCAAGGAAACCCATTGGCCGGACGCGTTTGGCAGAACGAAGTCGGGCGCTGTGTCCCCTTCTTTCAGACATGAAGCGGTGATTCCGGACTGTTCAAGATCCTTGGTGGCACGATCCATGACGGAGAGCTTGTCTGGCGAAATGTGCTTGCGGGACGCTTCGCGACGTGCAGCGAGTTCTTCCGTGAGAGACATGGTTAGCTCCTTTTTCGGATCGACGGCTAGAGAAATTTGATTGGTGTGCTACCTGGTGCACTAGTTTAACACTAGTCAGGATTCGAAATTCTCTCAATAATCAACGCAACTCCAAAATATGAAACACCTTGCAGCAAACCTCACCCATGTAACCGCCTCGTTGGCGTTTGTCAACGTTTACCGCCGATTTGGAGGCCATTGAATGTCTCGAGAGACACTTAGGCCCAAAACGACGGTAACCTCTTTATGACGGGCACTTTCGTGAGACAAGACCACTTACGGCGGGCGTTACAGTTTCGTAAGCAGCCGTCCTGGTTGTAATTCGCTTCGTGCCTCTGGCGCCAGCATTGCCTTGGAAACCTGGACCCTATTTCTTTTCCATTTGTGAATCCTTGCCTCCAACCGTTGCATCCAATTGTTAAGCAGTTCGTTTCTGAACAGATTTTCTTATTCTCGGCATGAAAAGAAAGACCGGGAAGCGATCTTCTCCAGGGAGGCGAGCCACTTCCACACTGGAACTCTAGTTCAGTTGCACATATGCAGACCGGGTGTGAGAATCTTAGTGTAGCTCAGCCTCCCGTCACCAGGCACATAACCGCTGCACCCACATTATTCAAGACACTTCTCATGGCATGGCAATGTGGTATCCTCTGGGGAGTTACGAACAGTCGCCGTCGAGGTAGGAGGTTTTGCAATGATGGAGCCTATAAAGGCCAGTGTATGCGGAGAGATAGCTCTAATACTATTCGATAGGCCAAAGGCGTTCAATGCCTTTGACCTGGATGCAATCACCGTCTTTGCCGAGCATCTTATCAATCTGTCGGGAGACGACACGGTGCGCGGCGTGGTGATTTCCGGAGAGGGCACGGCCTTCTGCGCCGGTGGAGATCTGAAATGGGTTCTGGGCTGGCCCAATGGGTATGCCTCCGCTTTTCACAACCTTGCCGCGCGGTACCATCAGGCGATTTTGGAAATTCGGCGGATGCGAAAACCTGTTATCGCGGCTATCAACGGGATCGCGGCCGGGGGAGGGTTCTCGTTGGCGCTCGCGTGTGATTTTCGCATTATGGCCAAATCCGCGGTCATGAGACAGGCGTACACCTCCAACGGACTATCCATTGATGGCGGAGGCACATTCATGCTCCCCAGGCTTGTGGGGATGGCCAGAGCATTGGAGATAACGGCTTTCGACAGGCCAATCTCAGCAGAGCAGGCCCTCAAATGGGGTCTGGTGACCGGAGTCGTGGAGGACGGCCAAGCGCGGGAAGAGGCTTTGAAGATGGCCGAGAAGTTGGCCGAAGGCTCCCTGCAATCCTTTGGGGCGTCGAAGCAGCTCTTCACAGATTCGTTCAGCAACTCTTTCGAGACACACCTCGAGTTGGAAAGGGCCGCGCTTCGATCTTGCGCTGCCCATCCCTCGGGGCAAGAGGGCTTGGCCGCATTCGTGGAAAAGCGCAAGCCTGTCTTCGGAAATCTCTGACGGATCCTGAAGTTGTGCGGTTGGAATCGACTACCTTGCTCGATCCTGACCCCACTTCAACGGACGCGTGACGGTGCGAGCTGCGAAGTTCGTTGTCTCAGGTCCCGGATGACTTATTCCATGGGGCTGCTGCAAGCTGCCGCCGGTGGAAAGCGATTGATTCCTATCAGAGGGAGCGGAAGTGATACTAGCGGGAACACCGGTTCGGTCAGTGCGCGAAGGCCTGGGAACGGGAGTCATGGACGGTGCGGATCGGCTCATGTGAGGCCGCGGGGCCACCTTCCTCGGATAAGGAGCCGGCCTCGGACAACCGAGACATGCCCCCACATCGTGGCTGGGAATGGGAGGGTTGGGCGACTCGTACCTGGGTCTGAAATCGTCGGGACCAAAACAGTACCCAAGGCAGCAGCCGTCGGGCGGGAAATAGTACGGTGCGAAATACGCCCATGGTCCGAATCTAGGTTCCGCGTGGGATGAGGATTGAATAGCTAGAGCACAAACAATCGTAAAAACGCATGTTAGAAGTGTTTTACTTATCCTCATCCGCCGAGCCTCCATTGTTAAGCTAAATTCATAGTCTATAATGTTTTCATAATAATTATATCAATTATGTCAAGGTATTGTCAATAAGTTATTATTGAAAACATGAAGTATAGGAAAAATACCGGCTAGGTGTCTCCCGATTGAGATATAGACCTTGTCAGCGAGCATCATGATATACTCACTCCGCCTCACGTTGTCCCAATCCCGGAACTCCAAAGCTGCCAGAAAAAAATTGCGAGATACCCTGCCGCTCTGCACTCGGAGCTTGACTCACGGTGAGCAATTGTGATTTATTAGATAATTTATGAGCACAAGTTAGGGCATCGGGAGCCTTCCGGTGTTCCGCTTCCCAAGGGGTACCAATGAAGCAGTACAAAACTGAGGACGTGCGTAATGTGGCGGTCGTCTCCCACGCAGGTTCGGGGAAAACGACCCTGTGCGAGGCAATGCTCTTCGATGCCGGAGCCGTTGACCGTCTGGGTAAAGTCACCGACGGGTCTTCGAACTTCGATTTCGAACCGGAAGAGGTGAAGCGGGGAATCACCATAAGCACCTCGCTTTTCACTGTTGAGTGGAAGAAAAAGAAAATCAACATACTGGACACGCCCGGCGACCCGAATTTTGGCGCAGAGGTCACTGCGGCGCTCCAGGCAGCTGATATAGCTATTCTGGCCGTCGATGCCGTGGATGCGGTCAAACCCTTGACAGAAAAGGTTTGGGCCGGGATCGAGGCCTCGGGCTGTCCAAGACTGCTCGTCATAACCAAGATGGATCGCGAGCGAGCCAACTTTGAAAATGTAGTCAACAGCGTCAAAGAGACGCTTAAAGTGAAGCCCCTGGTGTTGCAGGTTCCTATCGGCAAGGAGAGTGGGTTCAAGGGAGTGGTTGACCTGCTGTCCATGAAAGCCGTCACTTTCGAGGGCGATGGAAAGAGTCTGTCCAGAGGCGACATCCCCGACGACCTGAAGGGTGAAGCGGAATCAAGACGCGAGGTCCTCATCGAAGACCTCACCGAGGTCGACGACGCTCTCATGGAACGCTATCTAGAAGGGGAAGAGCTTGGGGCCGAAGAGCTAGCCGCCGCTCTCAAGCAAGGGATTCTCGGCAAGAATTTCGTGCCGGTCCTGTTATGTTCCGGACTCCTGAACAGGGGTATCCAGCCGATTCTCGACATCATAGCCGACGCTTGCCCTTCTCCTGCGGAATTGCCGGCAATTATGGGGATAACTCCCGCTGGTGATGAACTGTCCAGGGTCCCGTCCCCGGACGAGCCTTTCTGCGGATACGTATTCAAAACTCTCGCAGATCCGTATGCAGGCCGGCTTTCCCTGTTTCGCATTTTATCCGGAAAACTCTCTCCGGATTCGAACTTCCTGAACGCGAGCCGCGGAGTCAAAGAGCGGTTCGGCCAGCTTCTGACTATGCAGGGGAAGCACCAGAAGCCGCTGGAATCCGCCCAAGCCGGGGACATTGTGGCAGTGGCCAAACTGAAAGAGACTCTTACGGGTGACACGCTGTCCGATGAGAAAGCCCCGATAAGGATCGCCCCGGCAAGCCTTCCACAAGCGGTGATATCCTTTGCCGCAGAGCCCAAGGCCAAAGGCGATGAAGAAAAGATCACCCAAAGTTTAGCCAAGCTCGCGGAGGAAGATCCCACTCTAACCATCAGCAGGGACCCGCAGACTAACGAGTTTCTGATTTCCGGAATGGGACAGGTCCATATCGAGGTAGTTGTAGAAAAACTGAAGAGAAAATTCGGCGTGGATGTGAACCTCAAGACCCCGAAGGTTCCCTATAAAGAGACGATCAAGGGCAAGGCCAAGGTCGAAGGCAAGCTCAAGAAACAGACCGGAGGCCGCGGTCAGTTCGCTGTAGCCTGGCTAGAGATTGAACCGATGGGCCGTGGCCAGGGATTTGAATTCGTGGACAAAATAGTGGGCGGGGCCATTCCGCGTCAATACATCCCGGCAGTGGAAAAAGGGGTGATCGAGGCCATGCAAGGGGGAGCATTGGCGGGTCATCCTGTCATTGACGTCAGAGTGACGGTCTTTGACGGGAAATACCACGACGTGGATTCGTCGGAACAGGCGTTCAAAATAGCCGCGTCCAAGGGTTTCAAGAAGGGGGTTCTTCAATCAAACCCGGTCCTGCTAGAGCCCATCATGAACATGGAGATCATTGTGCCTGACGACTGCATGGGTGACGTCATGGGTGACCTGAACTCCCGCCGGGGTCGAATCAGCGGTATGGACGCCAAAGGCGGCAGCCAGGCGATTAAGGCCCAGGTACCGATGTCTGAAGTCCTCAAGTACGCTTCCGACTTGACTTCCATGACTTCTGGCCGAGGCATCTTCTCGATGGAATTCTCCCACTACGAGGAGGTTCCGGCTCATATCATGGAGAAGATCGTGGAAGCCTCCGGCAAGAAGGCGGAAGAAGAAGACTAGGGCAGGTTGGAGGACCTAGGGATGTGAGGAAAGTGGCCCCGGGAAGGTGCTTTTTGCAACCCCGCGGGCCGCGGAGCCCCCGGCTACTTTCCGGCAAAAGAATCGAGGTCTTGAATGTCTGTTGGGACGATCATAGCGGTTTGCACGAGCAAGAAGAAGGGGACTCCGAAGGCTGACGTGGGTTCCGGGACCTTGGAAGTGGGGTACGGTCTGAAGGACGACGCCCACGGCGGAGACTGGCACCGACAAGTTTCCCTTCTTGCCATTGAGCAGATTGATACCATGAAAGCCAAGGGTCTTGACGTCAAGCCCGGGAGCTTTGCGGAGAACCTTACCACCAGCGGTTTCGACCTTGCTTCCGTCAAAGTGGGGGACCGGCTAAGAGTAGGGGAAGAGGCTCTTCTGGAAGTCACGCAGATTGGCAAAGAATGTCACACTCGGTGCGCGATCTATAACAAGATAGGGGAATGTATCATGCCCGAGCAGGGAGTCTTCACTACGGTGATCAAAGGCGGCGCAGTTACCCGAGGTGATTCCATCAGTTTCGCCTGACATGAGTAATAATTACGCATACGTGAAACAAAGACTTAGTGAGTGAACACATTTAGCGGGGAAACCGCGGAGAATTGCCAACGATAATGCGGACCATGCACATGGCGTGGAAATTGCATTTCTCCGGCCCAAGCACACTCGCCTAAGACGGAGATAATATGAACTTCATACCCAGTTCCGCCAAGCTCACGGCAATAGAAGCTATGCTGCTCAAGGAAATGGACCCAACCGGTCGAATAATGATTAGAAGCCTGGACAAGATTCATGCGAGAACTGGGCTGACTTTCGCGAAAATATCCGAGATAGCTAGCCGATTGCGGGATCGGGAATTCCGTGGGATCACAGCGTGACCGGTTTCCCTTGTGCGCTCTATCGCGGCTCGGGCAATGGGGTTGACAGAACTGCCGTCCTTATAGTATATGTTTCTATGTTGCGGGAATAACTCAGTGGTAGAGTGCAACCTTGCCAAGGTTGAAGTCGCGGGTTCAAATCCCGTTTCCCGCTCCACTAACTGACTAATATCATTAAGAGCAACCCCCGAAAATGGCGTCAGTAAATCGTCAGTAAATTTTTCGGGGGTTTTCAGTTCTGGGATTCATTCTGTCCCTCATGGGATCTTGTTCTAGGAGTTCATTGGGATCTTATGAATAGGGGGGCACTCACTACCCATCTCAGTACGCGTACCAATCCTTTGGAGCAGACCCTCCAATGAAGATGCGCGTACGATCTTATTTTCTCTGTCACTAGCTAGTCCATAATGAATGACACCGCTTCTAGCCACCTATATGGACACCAAGATTTTACACGTATGAGGCTCCGATTGACTTTTTGTTTACGGCTTGTGTAATATCAATGACTTAGCAGTATGCCTTTCAGAAATTACCCATGATTCAAAGCACTTCCCTATACCAGCTTTGGGCCTTCAAATAATAAAAAAGAAAAATATCCCTGCCGCCCCCCTTTACACTGATCTGTCCCTTTTGATCCGTTTCGATCCGAAATGGTGAGAGCAACGGGAGCACGGACCCGACTACTGATTCTCACCTGATCGTCTGCCATTGCCCTGATTCACTGAATAACAACCACCCGATGAAATTCTGAAGTGTCTCGCTATCGCTCTCGGACACATGCGTTATCTCAAACCCAGCCACAAAGTATTCTTTGCCCCCTTGTCTTAGCTCCACCCATTTGCACTCGGCCCGAACTAACAGTGGATCGGATTCAACGTACATATTTACAGGAATCTGAAATGTCTTGGGTTGACCGACTCTGGCCTCAACTCCAGCTACTCGCATCCCGGCTTCCGAAATGTCCCTCAGGATGCCCTCGTCGCCGCTCTCAAGCTCATATATGGGCACACGAATAGTAAGTCTGGCCCTTGGGGACTTCCGGTTCCTGATGTGATCAATTCTCTCCCTGGACGACTTAGACCTCTGGTAAAGTTCAGAGTGGCTGATGGCCTTAAGGATCACAAGCTTTTTGAATAGGCTTTGAAGACCCTTTTCCGAAAGCCGATACTTCTCCATGAGGGCGGTATTATTCATCCCCGCTTTGATGTCAGCCAAGATTTCCTTTGCGTTTAAGGTTTTTTTGCCCATAGGAAGGCCCCTTGTGGGTAGGTTAGGTCTACTTCTTTGCCATCATACCCCCAGCTCTCACTGCATAGTAAAAGGCTTCAAGATTCTGTCCTAGTTCTTTGTACATATCTGCCTTGCCCTTCCAACTTTCCAATATACCTAATATGGTGTTCCTTCGATTTACGTCCCTAAAGTGCTTTGGATCAATCACGTATTGCAGGTATCTCATATCCGTGAGGATCTCCACGATCTTGTCGTCTAGCACAGCCTGCGTTACAGATGTTATTGTTGGCTTCTTCAGAGGTTCCTTATCCGCAACTACAGCTTTGCCCTTCTTATCTTTCTTTGTAGGTTTACCTTTAGCCTTCAGTTCCTCTATCTGTTTTTCCAGCCGTGCCTTATCCCGCAGTAGTTGCTTGCAGTACTTATTTTCATTGTAGCAGCGCTTGACCCTTTTCACGAAGGCCCTGATAGTCGTCTTGTCTGCTTTGGTCTTGGGTCCAAAAAACTCATTCAATAACTTCAACTTATCATCATTATTTTTCAACCGTATGAGTCTGTATTTCATCTCGGCGGTTAGATGCTTCAGGCTTGGTAAGTCCTTCGCCTGTTCGTCCAGCCACAGTTGCTGTGAGCCCATATATATGGCCAGTTTGATATTTTTGCGTTTCTCGTCTTCAGCGTCAATTTCCTTGAAAAGTTCCGTGTTTAGTTTGCTCCAGAACGGTTTGTACTTGTTAATTACTACACCCTTCTTGTTTTTTTCTGGGAAGCCACCCCACGGTTTTCTATCCGTGATGTCCAGCGGATCTTTGTTAAAATAGTCTTTCACGATCTGGGTGCCTATCTTGTTTAGTGTTTTGTAGTCTGCCTCTGCTTTGGGCGGCAGGCTAATAGACGATAGGCTTTTGGCGATTTCTTTGGCGGTTATTGACATAGCTGTTATCTCCTTGTCCTCGTATTTGACGTGAGACACCATCCTAGACTGGCCTGCCCCGGTATTATGCTCCACTTGTTAAGTTAGAGGTATAGCACCTTGTCCTCATGGGAGGGAGAAATGATTTCGTTTACGTTGATTCTTTTTTTCGCCATAAAGAGCCCCCTTTGTGGAGAGGTCACTTGACACACAAGAGGGCAGAAGTAGTCATGCGAACGGTGCCTCACTTATCGACCGCCTTTTCCACTGCCCATGTTTCGCTAAGGCGAGAAGGCTCATCGTGCTGTTAGGGTCTATGAATTGGCAAAAATCGACTACCACCGATGCAGCCTTTAATCACTTTTAGCTCCATGTGTTTTGAGCAAGTTCACAACATCGGCATGACCTTTAAGAGTAGCCATGAGCAATGCCGTATCGCCATCCTTGTCCTTTGCATTGACCTCAGCCCCTGCGTCCAGAAGCACCCGCACTACATCGAGCTGCCCCTGAGTAGAGGCGTACATTAATGACGTAACGTCGTCCTTGTCCTTTGCATTGACATCAGCGCCTTTGTCCAGAAGCACCTTCACTACATCAGGGTAACCCTCGATAGAAGTATAGATCAATGCCGTAAAGTCCTTCGGGTCCTTTGCATTGACGTCAGCCCCTGCGTCCAGAAGCACCCGCACTACATCGAGCTGACCCTTGGACGAAGCAAACGCCAATAGTGTAAAGCCCCTCATGCTCTTTGCATTGACATCAGCCCCTGCGTCCAGATGCAGTTTCACCTGTTTCAAATCATTCTGGGTGACAGCCATCAACAATCCCTTTGTAGCGACCTCATTGTGCTTGGCATTAACATAAGCCCTTTTATTCAGAGAATTTGCTTTTGTCGCCTCCTGCTTCTTCTCACCGCATCCAAGTAATGCCAGCAAGCCAAATAGAATGACTGCAATGATTTTCTTCATGAACTCGTGCCTTTTCTTCCGGTATTTCAGGCCGACCTGCCCCCGGAATATGTACCACCTGTTAAATTAGAGGTATAGCATGTTGTTCTCATGGGATAAGGAAAAAATCTCCAGGTGCTGGTAGGATTATCCACGTTCTGAATATTAATTCAGGAACCGGCCCCCATAACCATCACATAAAGCCTTAATGCTTTTTCCACGTGATGCCTGTCAGAGCCCTTGAATTCATGAATCTGATTCAGCAATTCTACCGGCAAGCGGGCCGCAATTACTTTTGTTTTTACCGGTGAATACCTTTTCTTTCTTCCGCCCGTCCATTGTCGTTTGCGAGTTTCGATTCCGTCCAGGATCTTTCTGACCCCTTGCAAAATTTCTTTTTCGGATAACTCAGAAGGGGCCGAAGGAGTAACACCACTTGCCTTCAACAGAGCAGAAAGGCCAAGCTTCCGTTGACCGGAACCCCCATTAATAATAGTCAGCCCGTTTTTGTTGGTTAGAGCAGCTTTTTCTTGAGCCTCAGACGGGGGCCATAAACCGTTTGTTTTCCAGGTTCTCAAGGTCGAGGAAGAATTCTTGTCTTTTGGATAAACCGCTTTCACAGCTTTCAGTTCGGCTTTTTTGGGGTCAGTTCCCTTTTGAATTTCCCGTTGATAATGCCTCCATGCTATGGGAATCTTTTTCCTGTATTCATCAATCTTTTGGAGCTTTCTTGGCTTTTGGAGGGTTTTTTCTTCTTCTTTCATGGCAAGTCCTTCCAATATTTTTCTGACTCATGATCTTTCGTACGCGTACTTCTCACGACTCGAACTTTCGTTATTTATGTGTTCGATAATGGCCCTTTAAGAACTCATACCGTCTCAGCTACTAGGTCTGATAGTTTTCCTTGAACGTTTCTTTCCTTGTCACGATAGATCATCAGCGTACGAACATCCTTGTGTCTGCTAAAGTCTAAACACTCCTCAAGATCAAGGCCATTTTGCTGACCTCGCTTGACCGCCTCAGTGACCGCTGTGTGCCTTATTCCATGTGGACGTGTCTTTACCCCTACCTTTTCCCCTAAACCCCGTACAATTTGATAGATCGACTTTCCCGTAATTCTTCCCTGGCCTTTCCGGGCTCTGTCCAGGTTCAGGAATAGAGGGCCAGGATCTTGACCTCGTATTTTCAACCATTCGGCCAATGCTGCAATAGTAGGAACCGGAAGGGTCAACTCTGTTTTCTGACTCTTTCCTTTTCCCATGACCTGGACGGTTCTTTTTTCTAAGTCAAGGTCTGAAAGGTCTAAGCCCACAAGCTCCCCCCTTCTCAGTCCCAAATCGAATAAAAGCCTCAAGATAGCTTTATCTCGAACCCCTTTCTTATCCCTCCTGCCTTCTGTCAGACTTAGGATTTTTTTAAAGTTGTCTATTCCAGGCCCTTTTGTGTCTCGGTACGGTTCAACCTTCCGGTTTTTGACTTGCAAGGTCCAAGGAATCATTCCGAGCATTTTAGCCATTTGAGACATGGATCTTAAAGCTGCTAGTCTTCTGTTTATCGTCGTGCTTTGAAGCCCCTTTTCAATGAGTTTCTTCGTGTAACCAAGAGCAATGGCATTCGCTTTTCCCTGTTCAGACAAGAAAACATGAGCAGCCTCAGTGATGTCTTCAACCCCTAAAAAATGGCGGAAATCTTCCAAATCTCTTTTGTACGCTTCGATTGTCCGCTGACTTTTTCCTGACAGAAAAACATCTAGGAGTTCTTGCGCATCTATTTCAGGACGTTTTTCGAGCGCTTGGTACGGAACTGCGATCAAATCTTGCTCTGACATTGGTGTTTCTCCCTTATCCGTGGAATGGTGCAGTATGTTTACGATGATAAGATTAACTACATATCATGAACTAAAGGATGTCAATAGCTGCTTGTTAACTATGTTATTGTCTTGAGTTGCGGTCCATACAGTGACAAAAGATAGATATATTCATTGCAAATTCAAAAGAATTGGAGAAATCAACTTCTTTAGGAAAGGTAGTCAGGCTGGATTCAAGATGGCTATTAGGAAGGCTTCAGAGCGATTCTCCGCCAAATTTAGGAGTCGTTGGTTCTTCTCCTTCTCTTCCTGTTGACTCATCATAAGGGAGAACCGTCTGCATTAGGAGAATCGAAATCAACTCTGGTTTCTATTAATTGATCTATTCGAGCCTGCATTCGTAGGTCCCAAACGCTATTGACGTGGATTTTGGAAGGCATGAACATGGTAATCATTATCCCTATGGAATATTTCATCAAAACCGCCGCACGATGAGTAAGGTCCCGTATATGTTCGGGATGTCTCAAGACTTCGGTGTAAGAATAACTGTCTCCATGCGCCACTCTGGAATAGAGCCTATACATCGTTTTATATATGATGAGCCGATTCAGCCTTATGGCTAAGTCATAAAGATTGGCGGGACCATTCTTTTCTCCATCTAGAACCCATTTGTACCAGTCTTTAGGCGGCAAATCCTTGCATCTGCTATGTATGTCTTTATATTGATAGCTCTCCACTCTCTCACGAAGCATATTCAGCTCAGCTTTCTCTTGAGGCCCTAGTTCACTGAATAGCTCTCTTACGTCGTCATCCTGTTCTTCAGGATCATATTGTAGAAGATCTTTTCGCAAGCGATGATACCTCCAAACTAATGAACGATGCTCATAATCTTTTTGAGAGAGATATTCTAGAGACAATGCCGCTTCCAAAGCACTTCTACTTAGAGGAATAACGGGGTCTACACAGCTATTCTCAATCAAAACCTGAATGGCATCTGTCATCTCCAACACGTGCCGGTAGAGAGCAAGAGCTGGTTTATGCAGATCCGTTCTTTGAGTAATCTCAAGACAGAGGGCATAAGTGGCGGAACCGACGTCAACTAGCTCCTGCAATAGGGGGGCTGCGTCATCTAGTACTGATTTTGCCCTCATTTTGGCCTTTTCTCTGTCCAAGATACTCAAAGCTAGAGCTGTGACCTCTTCTTGCGAAAACATTTTCTCCTCCCGGTTCCTTGACGTTCCGATCTAGGACTGTCGTATCATTGGCTTGTGCCACATTGGAATGCCACAAGCCAGCTTTATTTCAGGCCAAAGGCCAAAATGTTCTCTGGCGCAATATCCTGCGCGTACAGCTCGGCTCTCTTTCTGCGCACCTACCCCCCCTTCAATCTCTCTGATATTTGCGTACCGTTGATTGTGTGAAGCCTGGGGAGACCTCAGTTAAGCCAAGAAAAGAATTGACCGGCGCTGTTGATGGAGAGTATCCTGGAATGGCTTAATACCTACCAGACACTCGGGGGTGGCAATATGAGAGCGTTATTGGCTGTCGCTTTGGTTCTCGCAGTCCTGGCAGACCCGTCTTTGGCTTTTTTTCAGTACACCGTTTGTTATAAAAATGTCGTGGTTCCGGCATATGAACTGGGTGGTTCCGGTAATCATCTTGTTATGGCAAGGGTTTGTGCTGGTCCCTATCAAGATCCGGAGGGCATGGGTGGAACCTGTCCAAATCAAGGCGTTACTTTTGATTTTG
>JBKQMK010000233.1:0-22289 GCA_052146735.1 Desulfomonilaceae bacterium
GTTTGCGCACACTCATCGGTTTACCTCCGAAAAGTGTGCTACACTAAATATATTGAAAGTACAAGGGGTTATTTCGCCCGCTATTACACGCGGTTACCGCTCCTCGGAGGTTTTGCAACCACTTCTAATAGGTTTTCGTAATTTTTCCTGGGGGCAAGGTTGTCTTTACTTCTCAGAGGTATTATGCTCATACACACATATATGCTCAGAGAGGTCTCAGATGCGTATCACCGTACATATTCCCGATAAACTGGGTCCGAGATTGAAGCAGACAGCCCAAAATGAGGGAATATCCTTGTCCGCTCTCACTGCGGAGGCTCTGGAGTATTATCTAAAGCAAAAGCGGAAGAAAGAAGCGGGCAATCGTCTCCTCAAGTTGATTCAACCCGGCTCCGTCACTGCCGATGCCTGGGAAGAACTTGAAAAGGGCAGGACTGATGATCGGGCTTGATACAGGCTTCTTCATTGAGCTTATGAATGGGAATACGGAAGCAATAAACTTATGGAAATCCTGTCTCGATGACGAAGTGGATTTTGCGGTTTCTGCTTTGAGCCTGTTTGAGATAGAACGGCTCGGACTCAAGGGAAAGCTGAAAACATCCGACGCGGTTTTGGATGCAATTAACGGTGTAACCTCGGTGGTTTGGTTGGATTCCGAGATACTCAGTCGTGCAGCCGGATTATCTCATGGGTTAGGAATTCCGGCAATGGATTCACTCATTTTGACATCTTTAATTGCTAATGGTTGTACGGAGATTTACACGACGGATTCGCACCTTCAGGCGTATCACAGCAACAAGGTTATGGTCAGAAATCTTCGTAAGCCTGAAAAACAGACCCAGTGAAGAGGAACTTAAATTTCCCTTCGTCTGTATTTAAGTTCGGGGAAATTCGGAGGACACCATACTCAATTCATCGCGACACCCCTGAAGGCTTGTGTGCCTTGCGATACCACGGGTGCTCCAAGCCACCTCTGGGAACCGACAGGTTTAGTCGACATTTACAGGAACCAGCAGTTCCTCTTGAGAGGAAACCCTGGGCCAAGGCTTCAAGCGTGAGAAACTAAGTATGGTGTCCCCAGAATTCCCGTGATGGTATCCGGAAAATACCATTTCACCGCAGAGAGAGAAGAGACCGCAGAGAGAGATCGGATAGTCATTCACCGCTGAGGTCGCAGAGAACGCAGAGAAATCCGTATGCTCCCTTTCGCATCATCCCGAATGCCCCCGATCTTGCGACTACACTATCTTAGGAGAGAGGTTCCCCATAGTAGGGACCTGTCATCGGCAGGGGCGAGGGCGTGCCTTCCAGTCTTCAAGGTCATCCAGTATGGACTTGCCGACTGCGTATTTGTCGAACTTGAATGAGACACGCGATATGGAGCGATTGAGGAATTCAAATATAAGATTCTCTGCATCATTGGCGAGAATCTCCTCCTCAGTTGAAATGCAGATGTTTTCTTCATAGACGCTTTGGGCCCTGAGTTCCTGTTCGCCTCCCCCATGGCTCTCAGGTATGATGATCGCCTTTGTGCCTGTGAGCAGAATCTCATTGACCGTATTGTATCCCGCGCGACAAATAACCAAATCCGAGTGATGGACCAGATCTACGAGGTCCGGGACAAATGGTAAGAACCGCACATTCTTGCTCAAAGGATGCTCACCCAGCGCATGCGCTGTTCCATTGGCCAGGTACGGGTCCACGACCATGACGATCTGGTAGGCTGCATTGATCCCAGTTTTCTCGAAGACCTCCAGAAGTCGCTGAGACAAGTCAAGAACGCGACAATTCCTCCCCAGCGAAATCAGGACAATTTTTTTATCCGGCAGACCGAAGCGGTCCAAGGCGTCGCTACGACTCGGCAACTCGCCGTACACTTTATTAGTTACTTTCCCGAGGTAGCGGATTTTCTTTTCTAATTCAGGATCATTACCGAGAAACTGCTGGTTGATATCGATGACTTCCCTGTCCTCCAGGACATACATGAAATCATACAGAGCGCCTATGTTAATGGATTCAGACCTATGCCTGGGATTTTGGTAAGGAATACTCAACAGTGGAACCCACTTCATGATGCCTCGGCAAATGTGAACAACAGCAAAATCCACAGGTCCGCCGTTTCGCATCCACTTCTTCATGAGCAGTGGAATCAACTCGCTCATTTGGCCGGTCATATTGTGTTCGATGATCAGGGCATCCGGTTGGAAAAAATCAAAGCTCGCCATAATTAATCGCTGGCGAAAATCAAAAATGGTCTCTAGCTCAAAGCCGGTCAGATACCGGGACTGCATGGGGTTGTCTTTGTGATCGATATCAATTTTCACGGAAGGGAGCTTGATCACTTCAATCCCTTCCTTAAAAAAGATCTGCGGAACCGATGTGCTGGATACCACAAGGAAATCTATATCAGGCCGCCACTTTTTCATTCCCGTGATTACGGCCAGAGTACGGAAAGCATGCCCCAATCCTATGGAATTATGAGTATAAACAAGAATTCTCTTAATACTCTCTCGCGCCATGGGCCTAACTTCCTGCATCAATAATACAACACTTACTTTTTAGCATAAAATTGGGCTTTCAAGCAACCTAAAGCCCATTATATAACGCATCCGAGGGCGTCGCACCCGGTCAAGTTCAACGTATTCTTGAAATGGCATGCGGCCAGGTGTCCCGGCTCCGCCTCTTCCAGAGGCGGTACGACCCGAGAACAGACCTCTTCCGCGTAAAGACACCGCGGATGGAACGGGCACCCAAGGGGCGGGTTGATAGGGTCCGCGGGCTCTCCTCTTAGAATAATCTTGCGACCCACCAATTCAGGCCGGGTGCTGGGAACATTGGACATCAGTGCTTCCGTGTACGGATGGCGCGGCCTCGCAAACAGAGGCTCCGCGGGTGCGTATTCGACCACACGGCCCACGTACATGATCACAATTCGCTTGCTGAAATGCCGTACCAAGCCCAGGTCGTGAGAGATGAACAGATAGGCCAAGCCTAACTGGTCCTGGATCTCCAAAGCAAGATTCACAATCTGCGCCTGGACCGACACATCCAGGGCGGAAGTCGGTTCGTCGGCCACCAAGAGTCTTGGATATAGAGCCAAGGCCCTCGCTACACTTATCCGTTGCCGTTGCCCGCCCGAAAAAGCGTGAGGATAGCGGCTAAGGTGCTGGACCTTCAAACCCACTAGCTCCACCAGTTCACGTACTCGGCCTTCCAACTCTCGGCCGCGGGCAATTTTATTCACCACAAGAGGTTCCGCAAGAATTTCCCTTATAGTCATTCGCGGATTCAGAGACGCAAAAGGATCCTGAAAGACCATCTGGATGTAAGGGCGCAGGGCCCTCATGTGGGAGGGCTCAATGTTAGCCAGATCGACTCGGGGCTCTCCGTTTGGCGGCTGAAACCAGATGTGCCCAGCGGTTGGTCTATAAGCTCCCATGATCATGCGGCCCACAGTGGTCTTGCCGCAACCGGATTCTCCTACCAGCCCCAGAGTTTCACCGCTGTTCATGCTGAAGCTGACACCGTCCACGGCCTTCACATGACCCACCACCTTCTTGAAAACCCCTTTGTGGATGGGGAAGTGCTTTTTGAGGTCCTTCACTTCGAGAAAAACTTGCGCTTCAGACACGAGCAACCCTCATAATGCGATGCACATCCTAGGGCAAGAGACATAGTGACGCTCGCCAACCTTGGTCAATTCATACTGGTCGTCTCGGCAAAGGGTATCGCCTCCGCATTGGATGCATCTGGCGAAAAAGGGGCAGCCCTTTATTTCGGCAAAAGCATCCGGCAGCGTCCCTTCGATGGTCGCCAAGTGAGTTCGCACTGGTGTGTCGATTCCAGGAACGGATTTCAGGAGGGCCTTGGTGTACGGATGGAGTGGATCCTTGAAAAGGACATCCACCGGCGCATGCTCCATCACGCGGCCAAAATAAATTACCAGGACTTCGTCGCTGATCTCTGCGATTACCCCAAGATTATGCGAAATGAAAAGAATCGCCATCCCGAACTCTTCCTGCAACTGCTTCAAGAGTTCAAGGATCTGGGCCTGAATGGTGACGTCCAGAGCCGTGGTGGGCTCATCCGCGATCAGAATTCTGGGGTTGCAGACCAGAGCCATGGCGATCATGGCTCTTTGGCGCATCCCACCGGATAACTCGTGCGGATATGCGTCAATCCTGCTCCTGGGGTGTGGTATGCCTACCTTTTCCAACATCTCGATCGCCCGGTTGCGAGCCTCTTCATGGGAGACATCGGTATGAATCCGAAGCGCCTCAATAATTTGACTGCCTACAGTGTGAACCGGACTGAACGAATTCATCGGTTCCTGAAAGATCATAGCGACATCATGGCCACGTATTTTGCGAGCCTCACGGCTGTGCGGATCAAGCGTCACGAGGTCCAATTGAGTAGAATCATCATGATGATTGCCGGATTGGAGAAGGATTTTCCCCTGCACGATCCGACCAGGGGGCGGCACGATTCTCAGTATAGCCTGCCCTATGACACTCTTTCCACTTCCGGACTCGCCGACAATGCCTAGCGTCTTTCCGGGTTCCAGACTAAAAGTCACGCCATCCACCGCCCGTACCGTGCCCTCGTCCAGGAAGAAGTGAACTCGAAGGTCTTCAACTTGCAGGACAGGAACCATCCAGTTTACCTCGAATAGGGATCTACAGCGTCTCGGAGACCGTCGCCCACGAAGTTAAAAGAAAGCACGGTCACGATTACGAACAGGACCGGTATCAACAACCAAGGGTAAAGAGCAATGGTAGTAACGTTTTGAGCCTCCTTCAGCAGTACACCGAGGCTTGTGATGGGAGGTCGCAGGCCGATTCCAAGGAAGCTGAGAGCCGTCTCAGCCAGCACCATGCTCGGTATGGCCAAAGTCACTGTAACGATAATATGACTTGTAAACTGAGGTATCAGATGACGGAAGATTATTCTTGCGTGACCGGCACCCACAAATCTGGCGGCAAGGACAAATTCTTCCTCACGAAGGGCTATGAGCTTGCCCCGCACCACCCTCGCCAGATCGGTCCAACCGATAAGCGACAAGATTATCGTAATGACAAAATAGACCTTCAGTGGGGGCCAGTGAGGAGGCATGGCAGCGGACAGTCCCATCCACAAGGGGATGCTCGGGAAGCATCGTATGATCTCAATCACCCTCTGAATTAAGGTATCCGCCCAACCGCCCCTGTAGCCTGAAACTCCACCTAAAGTCAGCCCTAGTATGAGACTCAAGAATACTCCCAGCATGCCGATGGAAAGGGAAATCCTGGTGCCGTAGAGACACCGGGAGAACATATCCCGCCCCATCCTGTCCGTTCCGAACAGGAAGATCTTGCCGGGTGAATTCACCCCGAATAAATGCAGCTTGCTCCTCCAAAGACCCCAAAACTCGTATGGATCGCCTGTTACGAAGAAGCGGATGGCATGACGCTGCTCTGTAAGCTCTTTATAGCAAATCTGTTGTGTCGCCTCATCCACCTCAAGCATCATCCCGTATACGAAGGGTCTACGGAGGCGCCCCTGTTCATCAAGGATTCTGATCTTTGACGGACACGAGTATATGGAATCAAAATGGCGCCTATCTTTGGAATACGGGGCAAGGAATTCACAGAATGCTGCACTGAAATAGAGTAACCCGATTAACCATAGCCCGATCATGGCTAGCGCATGCTTCTTGTATCGCCACCATATCAACTGCCGTGCGGAAGCGTCGAGGTACCTTTGTTCCTTCTCTTGATCCCGACTCATACTCCCTCACGTGCGCCGAAACGAATTCTGGGATCCACCCAGGCCAGGAGAATATCCGAAATAAGGGTTCCAATGACGGTGAGAAAGCTGAGCAGCATGATAAAACTGCCGGCAAGCTGCATGTCTTGGCTCAAAAGAGCGCTGAGCAGCAGAGGCCCGGAGGTGGGAAGGTTCAGAACCACAGCGGTAATAGCGATTCCCGAGATAAGTTCCGGCAAAGTCCAGCCTATTGTGCTGACCAACGGGTTGATGGCGACGCGGACCGGATATTTCAGGATCAAGCGTGTTTCTGAAAGACCCTTCGCCCTTGCGGCGGTTACGTAAGGCTTTTTGAGTTCGTCCAGAAGATTTCCCCGGATAATGCGGATGAATTTTGCCGTGTGGGCCGTGCCGACGATAATGACCGGGATCCAGAGGTGCTTGAGAAGGTCGAAGAACTTGGCCAAGCTCCAGGGCGCCTCGATGTACTCAGGGGAAAAGAGTCCGCCAATGCTCATTCCCAAATACGCGAAAGAAAACCAGAGCAGTACAAGCGCAAAAAGGAAATTTGGCGTCGCCAGCCCAATGAACCCTATCAGAGTGAGAAAATAGTCGACCCACGAATACTGGCGTACCGCAGAGTAAATCCCAATGGGAAGCGAGATCAGCCAGGTGAAGAGGAGGGTGGCAACAGAAATCACAATGGTCAAGGGGATTCGTTCAGCTATCAGAGAACTAACCGGCCTGTTCCATTCGAATGAATGACCGAAATCGCCATGTAGAAAATTCCATGCCCAGCGCAGATATTGGATGTACATAGGCTGATCCAGACCAAAGCGCTCTTTCAGTGATTCCAACTCGGCTTGATCTACCGTTTCGCCACTGACGCTCAACTGGGCTACGTACGTGGTGAGAAAATCTCCCGGAGGCAATTGAATGATGGTGAAAGATATTATGGATATGGCCACGAGGGTCGGGATCATGATGAGGAGGCGACGGATTATGTAACTGATCATGATCGCTTTCCCCTAAGAAAAGTTCCGGCGAAAGGAAACCGGCATTCTCCCCTTTTTAAAGGGGGCCAGGGGGGATTTCTATCTAACCCGTTGAAAATCCCTCTAAATCCTCCTTTAGTATAGGGGGACTTTGAGGTGATCCCAGTGGTGTAAAATGCTCACGGCCGGCAAAAAAATCTTGTTTTAATGCCTATGGCCGAAACGCTTGCTCAGCTATTTTTTGTCATCTTTCCCGTAGGAAAACTGTTCCGGATGAATCGGACCCGGGTTGGGATACGTCCAACTCTGAAAATCCGTCTTAGGGACATTGAACATGTTCTTTGCCACCACGTAGTAGTCCGGTGGGTCCTGAACGAGGCCGATCACCCATAGATTCTTTTCATTTGCGGCGATAATTTTTCCGAACAATTCCTTCCTCTTTTCCTCAGAGGTCGTGTGGAGGATTTGGCCGTAAGTTTCCATCATCTCCTTGATAGACTGAGGAGGCTCTTCTCCTTTCTTGCCCCCAGTCTGGTACCATTGGCCGTACAGAGGAGCGTTGAGGCTTTCGCTGCTATACGGGAAGTACCAACGGGGTTCGAGCAAGCATTCTAATCCGCCGTCACCAGGCCACAAAGCTATGTCGTGAGCCGCGTTTTGAGTCCGTTGCCGGAACAGCTCCATGGTTTCAGACTTTACTTCGGTGTCTATCCCGAGGCTTTTCAGGTTTGAAGCCAGGATTTCCGCGGTATCTACCCATGTCTGAATTTTTACCATAACGTCCAGCGACAACTGGAGCGGCTTACCGTCAGGTCGCATTCTCTTACCGTCAGGGCCGATCTTGAGCCCCATTTCGTCCAGTAGTGATGCCCCTTTAGCCGGATCATATTCCAAATAAGCCTTTTCGTATGATGGGGAATAGTAGACGGATTCTTTCAGAGGCGCAGCCTGTCGTGGCTCGCCTTTTCCCCGATACACAATCTTGTTGATCTCGTTTCTGTTAACAGCATGGGAAAGCGCGATGCGGAATCTGGGATCGGAAATGATGCTTCTCATTACCGGGTCCTTGTGGTTCAGGTTCGGCGCCAGCAGCACCCCCACGGAGGCCGTCCCCGTCTTGGGTACCAGTCTATACTTCCCCTGCGCTTCACTTGCACGAAGCAGCACAGAATTCTGCATGCCCCCGAGACTGCGGCCCTGGAAGTCTATCTCGCCCGCGATGGCCTTGAGGAGAATCGTCTGTGCCTCGGCCTGAAGATCATTGACTATTGTATCTATATACGGGAGCTGATTCCCGGCAGTATCAACTTTCCAGTAATAAGGGTTCCGTTCCAGGGTGAAGCGTTTGGCAGGGGCCGGCACCTTGATGGTCCAGGCGAGGAGGGAAGGCAGGTCCTTGTCCAGAAAGATGGCGTGTTGAACGTCGGAGTGATCCTGAAAGAGCTTGACCCACGTGTTGGCCTTTGCTGCCTTCATCAAGGCTTCCAACTCTTCGGGTTTGGCGTACTTCTTGTGAAACTTCTTTAGGTAATGTTTCGGGTTCGTCACCAGTACCATAGCGTTAGGACATGCCAGCTCTTCCAGGAAAATGCCATATGGTTGGTCGAATTCAATACGAAACGTATAATCATCAATTTTCGTCACTTTGGGCTGTGAGCCGGACGGGGCAATCCACTTGGGTAAGGATCGGGTCACTTCTTTGTTGAAAAGAATATCTTCGAAGTAAAACATGATGTCATCAGTGGTAAATGGCGCGCCGTCAGACCATCGGACACCTTTCACCAGATGAAAAGTGAAGACGCGACCTTTTTCGTCGGCCTCCCATTTTTCAGCCAAATTGGGTACCACCTTGAGATCGGGACTCCATCGGACCAGCGGATCATAAAGGACGCGCCGAAGCCCCACCAGATCGGAAAGGCCCGTATAGGCTCGTCGCCAGACCCCTCCGTAAGTTCCCGGTCTATCAACAGGGGTCAGAACCACCGGTGACGGAGGCAAACGCTGGCCGACGGGGGGAAGCTCTCCGGACGCGACCCTTGGGGCAAGCACAGGGGCCTCATTAAACGCCCAACAGGGTCCGCACCCAAAATGCATGAGACACAGAAAGGAAACTGTTGCGGCGAACACTGCCACTCCCGCCGTAAACCTGACACTCTGTTGCATAGATCCTCCTTTGGGCTGCAAAGCAATGCTAATCCGGGTGATCTGTATTCTCAGGCATTGAAAATGGAATGCACTTTATATTCCAGAACGGTTCGGTTTTCCTGCCAAAACCCATAGCCCCGAGTCTCTAAAAGGGGATATCATCCTCCGGCGGCGGGGGCTGCAATCGCCCGTCTTCTCGTTTGCCGCCTTGGCCGGGCCCACGGGATTGAGTGGGCGCCTGCCGTTTGGGACTATCACCGGAATTGCGGCTCTGGGAAGGGCTACCCCCGCCCAACATTATCATGTCATTGGCTATGATTTCGACCGTAGTTCTCTTGTTGCCTTCCTGGTCTTCCCATTCCCGGCTTTGAATACGCCCTTCGATAAAAACCTGCTTCCCCTTGCTCAGGTACTCTCCGCATACCTCACCCAGACGCCCCCAGGCGACGACCCGGTGCCACTCTGTCCTCTCTTGGTCATTGCCATCCTGATCGCGCCATTGCTGGGACGTAGCGAGCGTGAAAGTCGCGACGGCCCTGCCGGATGAAGTATACCTTACCTCCGGGTCTTTGCCCAGATTGCCGAGCAACAGCACCTTGTTCAAAGATCTCTGGGCCATGAATGCCTCCCTGAAACGGTTTATAAATTGAGCGGGAAAATCGTTGCCGTGACCATGCCGAAAGGTTTATCCTCCATGAAAAGGCAACAAGTTGTCAAGAACGAAAGGTCTCATCCCGATCGACATTAAGGAGGAAGTCCCTGACCATACGTCAGAGGCTACAGCAGATCCTTAGAGAAAGCGAGTTGACTGCACGGGACATTTCCCGCCTGCTGGGTATCCGCGAAAAAGAGGTATACGAGCATCTTCCACATGTGGAGCGGTCCCTCGGCAACGGAGCTACCTTGATTTGCCGTGCCGCGCGATGCCTTGACTGCGGCTTTGTTTTCAAGAAACGCAAGCGCTTCACGACTCCTAGCCGATGCCCGGTTTGCCGCTCTGAATCCGTCAGCGCTCCGGTCTATGCGATCAAAGGACACCCCGGCAAGTGATATCGAAGGAGCATCAGGGCCAACCCCTTCCGAGCATTACGTGCTATCATATAGATTAGTAATTTGATTCCCGATTGGGCCGGACACACGAAGACCGTATCATAAGGAGCAGGCCGACAATGACCAAGCAAGTTGATCCCGCAGCGCATGGCAAGAGTGTCTGTGAATTCGAAGAGGACGTTCTTGTTCCAGTACAGGACGACCGACTGAAGGCTGCAATCTCGGCGACAGTACAGTCATGTGCCGATGAGCAAACCGTCGATAATGTAGGAGCCGCGTTAATCCCCTCCAAGGATGAAATTATTCGTATCCTCGACTTGCTCCAAGATGTTCTCTTCCCAGGCTTTTTCGGACGGCAGGAGTTGTCCCATTCGACCCTTGAATACCACCTGGGTAACGAAATGATGATTCTGTACGATCGGCTTGCTGCGCAAATCTCTAGGAGTATTCGCCACGAGTGCCGACGTATGGACAGTCTTTGTGTTCAATGCATACAGAAAGGGAGAGACGAAGCCGTAACATTCATAGAAAGGATACCGGAGTTACGGTGCAAACTAGCTCGAGACGTTCGCGCTCACTACGACGGCGATCCTGCGTCGAAGAGTCTTGATGAGATCGTGTTTTGTTATCCTGGCCTCTACACGATCTTTGTCTACAGGGTGGCACACGAACTTTTTATTCGTGACATACCTCTGATGCCGCGCATCATGACGGAGCACGCGCATTCGCGCACAGGCATAGACATTCATCCCGGCGCCAGGATCGGTTCGGATTTTTTCATCGACCACGGAACAGGAGTAGTTGTTGGCGAAACAACTGATATTGGCGATCGTGTACGCATCTACCAAGGCGTAACGCTCGGAGCGCTCTCCGTGCCTCGAGGATCCGAAGGTGGAGACTACCTTAGAGGCCGCAAACGGCACCCGACAATTGAAGATGATGTGACCATATACGCCCAAGCCACTATACTTGGCGGAAAAACAGTTATCGGAGCCCGCTGTGTAATAGGAGGCAATGTGTGGCTCACCTCGTCGGTTCCACCGGATATGACAGTCCTTTTGGAGACCCCCAGGCATGTTTTCAAGGAGGACAAATTAGGACGCCGCTCTTCCGGAGTCGAGGCAGAGGTAGCCGCCCTCAAGTGAAATAAAAGACATTAGTCTCCTCCTGGAGAAGCCACGAAGCCCGTCGATTGCGCGCATCGGACCGCGGGGTGTAAAAAAAATTGATAGGCATTTCTTGAAGATGAACTATGTTTTTGATACAATCCGGTCGCAAATTATGAAGTGGACTCAATCTCAATCTTTAAGGAGCAAATTTGACAACGATATTCTATGACCGGGACGCAGACCCCGCGGCCCTGGCAGGCAAAACTGTGGCCATCATAGGTTACGGCAGCCAGGGTCATGCCCATGCCCTGAATCTCAAGGATTCCGGCGTGAAGGTTGTGGTGGGACTCCATCGTCAGAGCCGCCGATGGGACAAGGTTGGCCAAGATGGGCTGGAAGTCATGGAGGTCGATGAAGCGACTAAACTTGCCGACGTTATAATGATTCTCGTCCCCGATGAACTACAGGCGGCGCTTTATCGAGAAAAAATCGGACCTTTCTTGAGCAAAGGTAAAATTTTGGCGTTTGCTCATGGTTTTAACATTCACTTCGGTCAGATTGATCCCCCCGCGGATGCGGATGTATTCATGGTGGCCCCAAAAGGACCGGGACATCTGGTCCGACGCATGTATAAGACGGGCTTCGGTGTTCCCGCTTTACTGGCCGTGTATCAGGATGCCGAAGGGGAGTGCAGGAAAATCGGGATGGCTTACGCTCGGGCACTGGGGTCCGCAAGAGCCGGAGTGATCGAGACCACCTTTGCAGAAGAGACCGAGACCGACTTATTCGGAGAGCAGGCGGTCTTATGCGGCGGCGTAACGGCCTTGATTCAGGCCGGTTTCGAGACCTTGGTGGAGGCCGGGTATCAACCCGAAATCGCCTATTTCGAGTGTCTTCACGAGCTTAAACTCATCGTAGATCTCATCTATGAAGGTGGCATCGGACGAATGCGATATTCGGTGAGTAATACGGCTGAATACGGTGATATGACGCGAGGACCGCGCATCATTGATGATCGCACCAGAATGGAGATGAAAAAGATATTGGCCGAGATCCGCTCCGGGGAATTTGCTCGCGAGTGGATCCTGGAAAATTTGGCGGGACGTCCTGGGTTCAAGGCTCTGGAACGACTGGGGACCGAGCATCCCATTGAGGCCGTGGGTGAGCGTCTCCGGTCAATGATGAGTTGGATTTCAGCGCCTCTGGACGAGAAATAAGTTGGTTCTTTGTGGAGCGGGACCCCGTCATCTTAGCGTCAATTAGACCTGAGGGTGGTGTTCGGCGGATTCGCTGCGTGCTCTTTATGAGATGTAAACCCGCCGGGACCGATTGTATTAAGGGGGACGGAAAATAGGTAGGAAGCAATTCGAAGCCTCCGAAAATGAAATGTAAAGATTCTAGACCGCCGGAATGTGATAAAATGGCTCAGGGGGTGCTGTTATGTCCAGTGCCGGCAGGCGGTGAAGGAGTCTTTTCTCGGTGAGGACGCGTCGCTCCGGGCGGCTGTCTCAGGACGTGTTCCATTCTCGGAAAAAAGTCAGATTGCTCTTGTATGGCATGGACATATTAGTAAGAAGGGAGAATCGGGGACATGATAAGGAGCATCCGCATCAAGAATTTCAAGAACTTCCGGGATGCTGAATTTGACGTTAGGCCGCTGAACATTTTCATAGGGCCTAACGGAACCGGAAAATCGAATCTTGGCAATTTCCTACTGATGATGAGTTTTCTGTCTTCCGGACCCTTCAGCAGCGCTTTCGGCCCTGGGCCATTCACATTCCGCCAGACGCTGAGCCGCCGGGAAAAAGGCGATCCGAATCCGCAGGACCTGGATCTCCATTTCGAAGTAACCCTGGAAGTGGAGGAGATAAATTATAGTTACGCGCTGATCTTCACCGAAATTCGGCGCAACGAATATCTCATCAAAGAAGAAACCCTTCAGGAAGTTCAGGGAGAAATTCTTTTCACCATTGGAGATGTGAAAGCCAGAGAATCCAAGATGGCCCAGATGAGGAAGGGTCACGCGTGGAACGACTCGGAAAAGCGAATTCGATCTGTCGCCCAGTACCTTTCCAAGATCAAGAGGTACCGCTTCATACCGGACCTGATCAAAAAACCGTCGGCAGTGCAGGATTCCTACCTCCTGGACCACACAGGCGAGAATCTAGCCGCAGTGATACACCACCTTGAGAGAAATCACCCCCAAAATTTTCAGAGGATTGTTCAGGAAGTGAAGCGCAGCGTTCCCGGTATCCGCCGGATCTTTACCCCACACCTGGGAGATCCACATCAGGTGGGCATCGGAGTCGAGGAGGAGAGCAAGTCCGGTTACTTCGTGGGACCGCAATTGTCGGACGGGTTCCTCGTGTTCTTGGCTCTTTGCACATTGTTCAACCTTCCTGATCAGCCTCGCATCTTCTTTATTGAGGAGCCGGAAACGTATCTCAATCCCAACAGGCTCAGGGTTCTTTATGGGCTCATGCACCGTTTCGCCGACGCCAATCCCGGAAAACAGGTATTGATGAGTTCCCATTCACCTTATTTCATCGACTGGTCTGATGACAATCCGGAAGAACTGACCCTTATGAACGAGCGGGACGGATGGGTGGAATTCCACAACCTGAAGGGCGTCCAAGAACTTCGCTACTTTCTCGAAGAAGATCCGTGGGGGCAGGAGTGGGTCGCTAGGTTCTTCAGAGCTGATCATGCTGATGAACCGCTGCCTGAAATAACTGAGGAGGAAGCGGCCTCGGAAGAGCACTATTATTCGGAATGGGAAAAGGAGAAGGACGAGCAACAGGCAGGCGAATATTGACCTGGTTCTGGAGCGCCAACAATTAGGGCCAAGGGTAGAATCTTAACAACACAGTAGGCTCTAGCAAAATCCTGTGGCCCTATCCAGCTAACACCTATCTCGCGTCCCCTTGGAATTCTCTCCTCGACAAATTTGACCGTTTAGGAATCTGCATCCATCTGTCGTTCTTTTACATTCACCCCTATATCGGTTGCCATTTTCTGCCCGATTTAACAATGACATGTAACATGTCTCCACACCCCGATCCTTTCAGCTCCTTGGCTTCTGCGTGGTTGATCTGAAACCGCTAAACCTCTTCAGAAAAACGGCCAATTTCTTTCTGCTTCAGTACAGCCTAGGGTGCATGAACGTGCGCGCTCATAACAAAGGCAAAACACTGCGTTGGGGCGTAGAAAAGCAAGACAACAGGGGTAGCAAAACTCTAGAAAAATTTTTGCGAACGTGGTAGAAGATAAATGGTATTTTTCCCCATCGCACGGTAGCACATAATCAAGAAAATTCCGAAAGGAGCAGCGAGATGGACGTCCTTAAACTGTTGACGTATGCCAGCGGCGTGGTATTTGTCGTGGCGTTTGCCGTCAAGTTAATCAAGTATGCCACCATGCCCATGCATGTCCGCTGGGAACTGTACCCCGTTCCCCACGAGGGCAAAGCCCACGGAGGCTCCTTTTACGAAGACGTAGACCACTGGACGAAGAAAAGGCACAAGAACCACATGGCGCAGTACAAATTCATGGTGCCTGAGATTCTTTTTATACGCGCCCTTTATGAGGATAACCGTCCGCTGTGGTACTGGTCTTTTCCGTTTCACATGGGGCTCTACCTGAGCATCGGCGGCTTGGTTTTCCTCGTCATAGGAGCGCTTCTCCAAATCGTCCACCTGACTCCCGAAGCCTCCGCGCTGGCGAGTCTTGCACAGTCACTGACAACAGTCCTTGCGATCATAGGATATGTACTAGGAACAATAGGCGTGGTCGGACTGATCATCAAACGAATGACCGACCCTGACATGACCGATTTCACCGCGGGCATTGATTACATGAATCTGGCTTGGTTGGGAGCGATTTTTGTCACGGGCTTCCTGGTATGGCTGAAGGATCCCGGATTCGTGGTTTCACGTGAATATCTGGTGAGCCTGATCACGTTCAAGCCTATGGCCAAGGCAATGAGCGGAATTCACGTCCTCAACCTCCTCCTGTTCATAGGCTTTTGGGCCTACTTTCCGTTTACTCATATGACACACATGGTCTCGAAATATTTCATGTGGGACAAGGTCAAGTGGGATGACAACCCAAATGTAGGCGATCCCGGGATGGACTCAAAAATTAGGAAGTACCTCGCCTATCCGGTAACCTGGTCGGCCGCTCATGTGGGGGCTGAAGGCGGAAAGAAGAACTGGGCCGATGTTGCGACATCGAATCCCTGGCAGAAGGACGAAGTAAAGAAATGGGAGGACGTTAGATGAAACCTCAGGAAATATCGAAAAAGGCCGAACAGCTTGAGAAGATCAATGTCGAGGATCTGCCGCCTCTCCCGCCGCCTTACGAAAATTTTCAAGAAAAGCCTATCACCGAACTGACCGACGACCAGAAGCAACGTTGGGAGCATTCACTGGATGGGGTTAGTGCTATAACTCTTCCCAAGCCGGAAACCCCGGAGGAAGAACAAAGGCTTGTGGAAGCCTTCCTTGAAGGCTTTCGAAAATTGCTCAGCAAAGAGGACAACTGGGCCTTTCTTCAGCCTCTTTCGCTCTCTCTGGAATATTGCGCCAAGTGCCAGACCTGTGCTGACGCCTGCCCTATCTACGAGATGAGCGGCAAGAAAGACATATACAGGCCGATCTTCCGAGCCGAAGTCCTACGGAAAATCGGGAAAAAGTATCTCTCGACGGGTGGGAAGCTCCTTGCGGGCTTCCGCGGGCACGACATTGATCTTAACTGGGAAACCGTTGCTCGCCTTGCCGAATTGGCCTATCGGTGCTCAATGTGCCGCCGTTGCACTCAGGTGTGCCCCATCGGCGTAGACAACATGCTGATCACGCACGAGTTGAGGAAGATCTTCAGC
Organism: Desulfomonilaceae bacterium; assembly: GCA_052146735.1. Classification (GTDB taxonomy): domain Bacteria; phylum Desulfobacterota; class Desulfomonilia; order Desulfomonilales; family Desulfomonilaceae; genus CAWBBA01. The sequence goes on from JBKQMK010000233.1 coordinate 15,924, forward strand.
CAGGAGCTTGGGATCGCGCCCGCGGAGATCCACGAAAAGGGTTCGGTAAAGCACCTGAAATTCGGCTCCAGCACGGGCATGATCAAGGCGGCTGTTGAAGATATCATTGAGTATCTCGAAGACGACATCGAAGAAAAGACCGGAAAGAAGATCAAGATCCCCATAAACAAGAAGGGCGCCGACATATTACTCTTGCACAATGCAGGCGAATTCATGGCATGGCCCGAAAATCCCATGGCCTTTGCCATCCTTTTCGATGCGGCTGGGATCAACTATACGCTTTCCACAGAACTGCTTGGCTACGACGCCGTAAACTACGGGCTCTGGTACGATGACGTCCAATTTGCCAGGGTAGCGTTGAAGCATCTTGAAGTGGCCAGAGACCTCGGAGTGAAAAAGATCGTCATCGGGGAATGCGGACACGCTCACAAGGCCCTTACTGTTATCGCAGACCGCCTTCTGCCCGGCGAGCAGCTCATCCCACGCGAGAGTTCGTACAGCTTGCTCTGGGATATAGTAAAAACCGGAAAGATAAAGTTTGACCCGAACAAGAATGACTTTCCGGTTACTCTTCACGACCCGTGCAATGTCGTGCGAATTATGGGAATCGTTAAGCCTCAGAGAAATGTCCTCAACGCGATCTTTCCCCCGGGGCGTTTCCGAGAAATGACACCGCATGGCGTGCACAACTACTGCTGCGGCGGTGGGTCTGGATTCGCCATCATGGAGTCGGGGAATTTCCCGGATTGGAGGCGGATGATATCGGGAAGGAAAAAACTCACCCAGTACCTGGAGGCCTTCCAAGGGGAGATGGATCCGTCCATTCGCAAGATGGTTTGCGCGCCGTGCTCCAACTGCAAGGGCCAGACCCGAAGTCTTTTCGAGTACTATGACGTCTTCGAGAAGACCGGCATCTGGTATACCGGGCTCGTCGAACTCATGGTCAACGCCATGGTCGACCAGGAAAAGCCCTTTATTGAATGGCCGGATGACGAAAACGACGACATGTGAGTAGCGGTACGGCGGTAGACGTTCTTCAGTCTACCGCCGCGGACCACCTCAACCGGAGTGAATTGCTTATCACCGACACCGAGCTTAGTGCCATTGCAGCCGCAGCGAACACCGGGTTTAACAGAATTCCGAAGAAGGGATAGAGAACTCCGGCGGCAATCGGTATTCCCAGTGAATTGTAGAAAAAGGCCCAAAACAGGTTCTGTTTGATAACCCTCATGGTCTGAAAAGAAAGCTTAATTGCGGAGGGGACGAGCCGCAAGTCATTTTGGATCAGAGTGATGTCGCCAGCCTCCATAGCCACGTCCGTCCCCGCTCCCAGCGCAATGCCGATATCCGCAGCGGTCAAGGCCGGTGCGTCATTTATGCCGTCACCCACCATGGCAACGACTTGCCCGTCCTTTTGAAGCCGGCTTATTTCGGCAGCCTTGTCACCGGGCATCACTTCGGCCAGGATTTCATCTATTCCGACCGCCTGGGAAATGGCTCCGGCCGTCTTTCGGTTATCACCCGTGATCATCATGACCTTAAGGCCCATATTTTTCAGGGCTTCAACCGCTTCACGAGCAGATTCCCGGAGGGTGTCCGAGAGGCCAATGAGCCCCATGACCTGACCTTCCTCGGCTACAAACACAGAGGTCCTTCCCTGTTCGAGCAATTTGGCCGCTTGCACGTCCAGGCCGTTCATGTGCATGCCATGCTGCTCCATGAGCCGCATGTTGCCGAGCAGGACTTTTTTCCCGCCGACAAACGCTCTTACCCCGAGTCCTGATAGGGCTTCGAAATGTTCCAGGGGCAGGGACTCCAATCCTTGCGCGTGCCCTTTCTCAACAATGGCCTGTGCCAGCGGATGTTCAGATACAGCCTCAATGGAAAGAGCGATCTTTAGGAGCTCATCCGGCGGCACGCCTTCTGCCGGTACGATCTCCGTCACCTCGGGCTCGCCTCTGGTCAGCGTCCCGGTCTTGTCAAAGACTACAGTGGTCAGTTTGTAAGCCTTCTCAAGGCTTTCACCGCCCTTGATCAAAATGCCCTTCTCAGCTCCTATTCCTGTGCCCACCATTACTGCCGTCGGTGTGGCCAATCCCATGGCACACGGACACGCGATGATCAATACTGAAACGAAATTCAGCAGGGCCCGTCTGAAAAGCGGTTCGGGCACGAAAACATACCAGATCACGAACGTCAAAATCGCGATGCAGAAGACAACAGGCACAAAGATCGAGGCCACCCTGTCTGCAACCCGCTGTATAGGCGCCTTTGATCCCTGAGCCTCTTCCACCAGCCGAATGATCTGAGCAAGCGCGGTTTCGGCTCCCACCTTAGTGGCTCGGAAGGTGAAGCTACCGGTCTTGTTGATCGTGGCCCCAAAGACCTCACTCCCGACTTCCTTGCCTACGGGTATGCTTTCACCTGTCAACATGGACTCGTCTACCGCGGACACTCCTGAGAGCACGACTCCATCTGTGGGAATCTTCTCCCCCGGTCTCACAAGGATCACATCCCCGGTTGTGACAAGCTCGATGGGGATATCCATCTCTCGGCCGTCTTTGATCACGCGGGCGGTCTTCGGTTTCAGCCCCATCAACCTTTTAATTGCCGCTGATGTCTTCCCTTTGGCTCTGGCTTCTAGGAATCTTCCGAGAAGAATGAGCGTGATGATCATCGCTGCGCCGTCATAGTAGACGTGGGGCGTAATGCCGGCAGACTCAAAAAACTTGGGAAAGAATGTCACCAGGATAGAGTACAGGTATGCCGATAGGGCGCCTACAGCTACGAGGGTGTTCATGTCAGTAGTTCGCTGTAGGGCAGCCTTGTATGCCCCTATGAAAAAGCGGCTCCCCACCCAGAAGACCACCGGGGTAGTCATGGCAAGAAGGGCCAAGAGCATCAGACGATGAGGAATCGATTCGAGAAACGGGAAAAAATGAGGGGTCGATCCCACATGGATGAGGACGCTCAAAACAATGCCCACAACAAGCTTCAATTTTAGCTCGGTCATCTCATGCCGGCGGGCAGCTTCAATAGGATCTGTTTCAGTTTCTCCAACGATCCCGAGGAATTGATAGCCGACATCGTCCACGGCTTTTTTCAACCGCGAAACATCGAAGATGTCCGAGTCATGAATCAGAGTGCCCCTGGAAGTGGCCAGATTCACTGAAGCATCTTTTACGCCGGGCAGAACCTTGAGCGCTGCTTCCACTCGACGCACGCAGGCCGCGCAGGTCATTCCACCAATCGACACGGTGGTCTTCTGGAGCTTTCCGTCCTGACTGGCTTGAGTCTCGACGACACCGTACCCGAGTTCCTTGATCTTGGCTTTCAGGGCAGACGGAGTGACCGCGTCAGGGTCATATTCGACGGAGGCTCTTTCAGTGGCAAAATTGACCGAAGCGCTATTAACACCTTCCAGGGTACTCAAGCCCTGTTCCACTCTGCGGACGCATGCCGCACAGCTCATGCCCCGGATCTGAATGGTTTCTTTAGCCGAATTCATAACCAGCCTTCTCAATCTCTTGCTTTATTCGGGCCATATCCACGGATGTTCCGTGCTCAAAAGTCGCCTCGCCTCTTTCGAGATCTACTTGTACGTCACTTATGCCGTCAATCTGGTTCAATGCCTTGGTGACAGCCATAACACAGTGATTACAGGACATCCCTTTGATTTTAACAGTAGTTTTCATTGATCAATTCCTTGCTGTTTCAGAGTGAGAGCGTTGGCCCACAGGAGTCTATGGTGGGGATTGATTAAATGGAAATTTCCCTGGTTGTATCCTAACGCGATTGTCAACCTGATTCACTTGCCCGTAGCACAGCCGGAAAAGCGGCGCCATGACAAATTAAGCGATAAACCATACTACTTTTGTTTTCTCAGAATCTTCGTTTAAGAGCTATCTCATTCAATGCTGAGGATATACATATATCCATATTACTATGATGTCAAGGATTGTCTCTTTTAAAATGAACCTGGTGCGCCGACCCTACGTTTCCAGCAGGCCATGACCCCATCTTTTCCGAATAATAGCTGTATGAGTTCCCATCCTTCCAGGCCGCGCTCATTGAGGAGGCCCACAAGGATTTGAGGCTCCTCGGCAGGGACCTCTTCCAGGGTGCAGCTCCCCTGTTCCGAGCAAAAATAGATCAGTCGGCTAAAGGTGTCGGCAGCATGCGTGGTGACGTCATATTCATAGCGGTCCATGTCACTTCCTTTCTGTAAGACCCACACGTTCCGTCAGTTTGTCTGATGGGGCTGATGAAAAGTCCTTCCTCGATGCGATTAACAGCTCCGGCAGCCCAGAAGCTTCTCGAGCGCGCCTCTCCCCTCTGTATCACTAAAGATAAGGCACGCTCTGGCCTATTTCAATAGCTCGACGGGGCGGGCTTCACTCTAGAGGCGCAATCAACAGCTATCGTAGTAAGCAACGAGGAGTAGGACCGGCATCTTGCCGGTCAATGTTCTCGACCGGCAAAAACCCGGCAAACGCTAGAAGTTCTTGGGGAGGGGTTTGGGGAGGCCCTTCTTACAAGAAGGACTCCCCAAAATTGATTCTACGTCTTCTTATCACGCAGGTTGCCGAGCGCGGCCAGATGGGCTTTCTCTTCATCGCCTATCCTGTGCAGGACATCTTTGGTTTGCTGGTTTTCGCTCTTGTCCGCGAAGCGGAGATACAAGTCGAGAGCTTGAGTTTCGAGCATCATGGACAAATCCAGCAATGAGGAGACGTCATTCAGGAATTTCTCGTTTTGTTTGATAACTCATCGCTATTAAATCCGCCTTCCATTACCGTGGACGAGACATCGGCCTCGAAGGTCTCGGGACTGATTCCCGCAGGTTCCAGCGATTTGTACAATTCGAATAGGTATTGTTTGTGCTTGTCTTCGACAGTGATCAACATTTCCAGAAGGCGGGTAACTTCGATGTCCTGAGTCCTCGTCTTCCCCGTGCTATAAAAATCGCCGAGGCTCTGTTCCATGCCATAGGCTAACCGGATGATCTGTACCGGCGTCTCATCTCCGCGTACCATATCCAGATTCAGTTCCACCGGCCCTTCAGCCTTCAGGCCGTTCCAGCCCATAATCCCGCCTGAGAGGTTGTAGACCTCCTTGAAGCCTCGGCCTGACAGCAATTGAGCCGCAACTCGGCTCCTCCCGCCGATCGCTCAGTACGCTATAACGGGCTTTTCAGGATCAAGCTCTCCCATTCGATTAGGCAGTTGAGCGATGGGGATCAGCTTGGCTCCCGGAATGTGGGCCTCTTCATATTCTCCGGGCTGTCGAACGTCCAGCAACGTGAACGTCCCCTCTTTGTGCTCGGCTATATACGCTCTGGCCTGATCGGCATCCAGAGACTCCACCGGCGTAAAGAGTTTCTTTAGGGATTCGAGCACCATTACGGCCTCCTCTCTATTTCGCGGTCCATTTCTTTACCGGACCAACAGCCACAAGATACAATAGCCTCGATTGGCCGTTCAGCCCGAGCAATTCAACCGCCTCGTTATCATAGAACGCGCCAATTCCGCAGCATCCCAACCGCATTGAAGTCGCTGCGACATAGAGACGTTGGCCGAGGCGGCCCGCAGACAGCATTGCATGGCGATAACCTCTCAAACCGCGGCTTTGTTCGACAAGCGCAAAATTGGTGAGGAACAAGTAATGGACTGCACAATTGGCCAGCCAGGACTGGTCGAGACAAACATGGGCCATGCGATCCATCATATCGCCACGGCACACCGGACTGATTGACTCACTCTGCCGGTCCAGCAGATAGAAGCCCGAGGCGAGTCCCTCCACGTTTCCGGCAAGGAGCCCGACACAAACCATATCGGATCCGGTCGGCTCCGAGTGCCCTTGGGCCCCGATGTCACGGTAGAGACTTCTTATAAGGGCCGCCATCTGGTCCGCGGTCAACTCTTCGCTCACAAAGTTGCGCATGGAGCGCCTTTTGAAGACGGCCTCAGCATAGTTAATCTTCTCCGGCCATTTCTCCGGCCGATTGATTGCGTGTCCTTTTTCAATAATGGGGCCCAGGTTTTCGATCATTCTGGGCCCTACTTTGCAGGGCTCGACCACCACAGAGGAGGCCAAGTGAACTTCCTGTATGAAGGGATAAAAAACCTCCCGTGCCGCAACACGACTTGCTTCGACCAAGTCGCTTTCGGGCTTAGCTAAGTCCACCGACTCGCTGGGCCCGCTGCTCTGGCCCCATACGCAGACCACGGTCAGGCATACCTCCCGTGCCGGGTCCACTCCTAATATGTTGTTAACCGACTCATCCGCAAAGTCGTAATGAACCTCAAACGGGACGCGAACCGCCGTGAGAGCCAAGTCCAGGTTTTCGGCCAAGTGGCCCGTGTC